>JAFDEI010000002.1 GCA_019310425.1 Deltaproteobacteria bacterium
TGATCGCCACGGCCGTGGTCGCTGTGCTGGTGCTTGCTGCGAACGCGAGCGCGCTGGTTCCGCCGCCGCCGAAGGTCGCCAAGGCGGTCGCGGAGGCGAACCGAGCCGCCCGGCGCGGAAAACCCCTCCTTCTCGAGGTCACGCTGACGATCGGCAAGGGCCAGCCGACGGCCGCGACCGGTACGCTCGTGAGCCATCCGACCGGCCTCGCCCGGCTCGAACTCAAGAGCAATCGCGGCTTCGTCGAGCGCCACCTGCTCCAGGGCACCGCGTACACCGCGAGTCGTGACGGCAAGTTGATCGATCGACCACGGCGTTTCCTGCCGCCGGTCTTCCTGCTGCAGGGGCGCTCGGGTGAAGCACTGATCGCGGCGATGGAGAGCTTCGGCATCGCGTCGGACGACGGCGTGCTCGGCCGGGTGGAGGACTACGACTGCTTCGTGTTCGGTGGGCGTCTTCCCCGTCAAAGCGTGGAGGCGGGGGGACAGCTGCCATCCATGTGGGTCGACCTCGACAGCTTCGATGTCGTTCGGGTCGACGCTGCGGAAGGGGTTCGTTTCCGCTTCGGGCCCGCCCAGGACTTTTCCGGCATCCGGGTACCGCGCTGGATCGAAATCGAGACCCGGGGACATGAGACCGCTCGACTCGAGATCCTCGAGGCTTCCGTGGCCAACGCGCCCGCGGCCGCGTTCAACCGGGACTGGCTCACGGCAGCCGGAGCCCGCTGAGCGCTCCAGAGGGAATTTTTCTGCTTTCCTGAAATAAAGCCCTCATTCAACTCCGCACGAATACCGAAGAAATCCCCAGAGATCGTCACTGAACCTAATCCCCATTGATTCGGGTTGTTTGGGCCAGTGTCTTTCACACTCCTGGGGGGGCTTTCGCCACGGCGGCGGGGGCCTTGCCGGATGAAGAATCAGGGGGGTTCGATGGCCACCAAACAGCGCCTCAACGTTCTCGTCGTGGACCGGGACGAGGGCAGCAACATCGAGATCAAGGATTTTCTGACAGAGGAGGGCTACCAGGCTCACATCGTCACCGAGCCGAGCGAAGTCATCTCGGAAATCAAGCAGGGCAGGTTCCAGCTGGTCCTGCTCGACGTTTCGCCGATGGAGACGGGCGGAGTCGAGCTGCTGCAGCAGATCCGCAATGTCGACTCGGATGTCTGCGTCGTCGCGATGACGGGGTTGGCGTCGGTCGAAGGTGCGGTCACCTCACTCAAGAGCCAGGCGTTCGACTATCTCCAGAAACCGCTCGAAATGGAAGAACTCCGCACGGTCGTGCAGGCTGCGATTCGCGAGAAAGGCCTGCTCGTCGACCTCGAGACCCGGCTCAACCAGGTGGTTGGCGGGCGCCTGCGCGAACTCCGCACTGCGGCGGGCCTCACGCTCAAGCAAACTGCCAATCGCACCGGGCTGTCGGTCAGCTTGATCTCGCAGATCGAACTCGGAAAGAGCGCAGCGTCGATGTCGACGCTCCACAAGCTTGCGACCGCCCTTCAGGTCAAGATGACCTACTTCTTCGAGACTTGCGACCGCCCTTCAGGTCAAGATGACCTACTTCTTCGAGACCCTCTAGGAGAGGAGGGTGATTTGCGAAGCATTTCGCTGGACGACGCGTAGTTAGCGGACCGAACCGTGGAAAAATGGGACGGGGGACACGGCGACTGCCGTGTCCCCCGTCCTGTTTCGTCCTGGTGGTGTGCGGCGGGCGCGCTGCTGCTTCGAGTCAGTCCGAGTGGGTCTTGACCGTGAGCACCGCGCATGGCGCCTTCTGAACCACCCGTTCGGCGATACTGCCGAGCAGCAGGTGCTTCAGTCCTGACAGACCGTGCGTGCCGATCACGATCAGGTCCACGCCCTTGTCCGCGACCTCGTCGATGATCGCGGTCGCGGCGTAGCCCTCGGCCACCACACTCTCGACCGATATGCCCTTCTGCCGTAGCTCCGCGGCGTAGCGCTCGAGCGTCTCCTCGGCCTCGGCCTTCACATTCGTCCAGAAATCGGGGGGCAGATAGGCACCCTCGAGCTGTTGGAACTCCACCGGCAGGTGGTAGGCATGGAACAGCACCACCCGGCTGTCGTGCTGCTGCGCGAGGTGCACGGCCCAGTCGAGCACCGCAGCGGCATGTTCCGAAAAATCCAAAGGCACCAGAATACAGTCGATTTTCACGTCCATGGGGCAATCGTGCCGCAGCACCGGGTCCCAAGTCCAGTCTATTCCGGCACGCCCGCTCGGCCGAGGATGTCTCCTCGAAGTGGCCATTTGACGGAGGCCGATCGGGGGTTTACGGTCTGCGACCGACCCGGCGATTCTTCGCATCGTGTGGGGCCGTAGCTCAATTGGGAGAGCGCCGCGTTCGCAACGCGGAGGTTGGCGGTTCAATCCCGCTCGGCTCCACCAGGTTCTTCCGCGGGGGGCGTAGGCTGTGGCCCGCACCCCCCGCGTCGGGAAATCCGTTACGCCAGACAAACCCTAACCGTTGGTTTGGATTGAAGAAGAATCTCGCCCGCGGAGATCTGTCGAAATTCACGCTGCGGCCGGCCCCGGTGTTGATCGCCGATGTCGCCCCGGCGTATCTTCGAGCCGTGTCGATATCGGCGATCGTGACAGCGGGAGACGGTCCGGCCTCGAAGGCCGTCCGTGGCGACAACAAGGTCTACCTCGAGATGGGTGGGCAGCCGCTGGTCGCTCGGGTGGTCTCGGTCCTCCAGCACGTCCCCGAGATTTCCGAGGTCTGGGTCGTGGGCAACGCCGAGCGTCTCGAGGCGGTGTTTTCAGACCCGGAGTTCCGGGCCCAGATCCACAAGCCGCTCCACGTCGTCCAGCAGTTCCGGAATCTCTACGAGAACGCCTGGAAGACCTTCCGCCTGCTGCTGCCGGCGGCGGGGCCGGACGGGCGTGACCCCAAGGGCGACGAGGTCGATCGGCCGGTCCTCTATATCTCGTCCGACCTTCCGTTCGCGACGCCGCAGGAAATCTCGGAGTTCGTCCGCCGTAGTACCGAACTCGATTGTGACTATGCGATGGGAATCGTACCCGAGGAGGCGATGCGGGAATTCAACCCGACTGCCGATGGTGCGCCCGGAATCGAGGTGGCGTACTTCAACACCCGCGAAGGTCGTTTACGCCAAAGCAATCTCCACTATGCGAAGCCCGCGCGGATCCTGAACCGCTACTACATCGAGGACATGTACGAGCACCGCTATCAGAAGGAGTTCGGTCACATCCTCCGATTGGCATGGACGATCATGCGCAGCGAGCATGGCGGCCTGCGGATGCTCTTCCTGTACGCTTGTATTCACTTGGCCGGCGTGGCGAACCGCCACAATTTCAGCGCACTCGCGAGCTGGTTCCGGCAACTCGTGTCGCTCAGGTCGGTTGAGCGGTCGGTGGGTTCACTGCTGCGAACCGATTTCCGCTTCGTCATGACGGAAGTCGGAGGTTGCGCGGTCGACATCGACAACGACCAGGAGTACGCGATCGCCAGCCAGAGATTCGACGAGTGGTCCGTCGCGCAGTCCGAAAAGGCCGAACGCCTGTACGGTGCACTCTCACTGCCACCCGGAGAGAATGCTTGAACGTCGGTGCGTGCGCGGTCGCGGTGCGTCGTGGGGCCGGGCTGATGCGCGAACTCCCGCGTGGAGTGATCCAAGTCGTCGGTTCGGATCGCACACGCTGGTTGAACAGCATGATCACGAACGATGTGAGTTCACTCGCGGTGGGGCCTGCGAATTCGGGCCGCTACGCGGCATTGCTCTCACCCAAGGGCCGCATCATCGCCGACCTGCAGGTGCTCGAACGAGGCGATGCCTACTGGCTCGACATCGATGCAGCCGCGGTGGCGTGCGTGCTCGAGACGCTCGGTCGTTACATTATCGCCGACGACGTGGAGCTCGTGGATCGCAGCGCCGACTTCGATCGGCTCGGTCTGGAGGGGCCCACGCTGTTCGAACTCGTGCGCGAGTTGGCGTCCGGGCTCGAAATTCTCGAGCCCGATGCGTGCACGGATGTCGACCTGGGCGGTAGCGCAATGACCGTCGCTCGCTTCGGATGGAGCGGAGAAGCCGCACTGCAATTCTTCACTCCTGCGGGCACTGGAGCAGAGCTCGCCGACCGCTTGTTCGAGGCGGGCACTGCAGCGGGCCTGGTGGAAGCGAGTGGCGAGGTGCTCGAGACGCTGCGCATCGAGGCGGGGATTCCTCGCTTCGGCGCTGAGCTGGACGAGAGCGTGTTGCCCGCCGAGGCCGGCCTCGACCGCGCGATCTCGATCGACAAGGGTTGCTACCTGGGGCAGGAGGTGGTCGAGCGGATGCGGTCGCAGGGACAGGCGAGCCACCGACTCGTGGGTCTCGTCGCTGCGGGCGAAGAATCGTTCGTTCCCGGTGAAACGTTGTCGTCCGGCGGAAAGTCTGTCGGCGAGGTCACCAGCGCCTGCAGGTCGGAAGGAATTGGGCCGATCGCTCTCGCGTTCGTGCGTCGCGCGTTCGCCGAGCCCGGAAGCCGACTCGAAGCCACCGGTCGGGACGTGAGCGTCGCGTCGCTGCCGTTCGTCGCCGGAAGCCCTCCGCGTCGCGAGCCGTGAGTCGCGGGACCGTGATCGTCTTTGCGAAAGTGCCTGAGCCCGGGCGAGTGAAGACGCGGCTGCAGCCGGCATTTTCCGCCGAACAGGCGACGCAATTCTACGCCGCGATGCTTTCCGACGTGCTCGAAGCCAGCGCCGTGTATGCGTGCGAGCTCGGGCTCACCGCGGTCGTCGCGATCCACCCGTGGGAGTTGCGCGGGCAGATCCTGCCACTGGTCCCGGCCGGGCTCCGAATGGTGCCGCAGCGCGGTGTGAATCTCGCGGCGCGGATGACCTGGGCGATTTGTGAGGCCGCGGCGGAGGGCACTCGGCGCATCCTGCTGCGCGGCAGCGACAGTCCGACCGTCGACCTCGATGAGTTTCGCGACGCACTCGACGCACTCGAGGTGGTGGATCTGGTACTGCGGCCCGACCGCGACGGCGGCTACGGGCTGGTCGGAGTGCGTGGCCCGATCCCCAGGCTGTTCGATCATGCGATGAGCACCCGCTCGGTGCTCGCGGACACGCTCGCGAACGCGGATGCCCTCGACCTTCGCTGCCATGTCCTGCGGCCTGGCTTCGACATCGATACCGTGCGGGACTTCGTCGACCTCGCGGAAGCGCGCCTGGCGGGCCGGGCGGGCGGCTGTCGGCGGACACTCGCCTACCTCGACGACAACCGGCTGTGGCCCGACTCGTGCGCTCGCTAGTGCTTGGGGCGCGGGTGACGACTGCTCGTTTCGTGAGCAGTGCCTGCTGCTTTCATGGGCAAGGTGCGAATCCGGGTGACTTGGAATGCAGCGAGATGCGCGGAGGGGCTACGGGGATTGCTTCCCGTCGAGATTTCTCTCGGCATGCCGTTTGCTATCACGTACACTGACGCGCGCCGTCGCCGCTGTCTGCGGGTTCGGCGTCCATGCTTGCTCCCATGCCGGCGGCATCGGGGGCACGACACGGTCAGCAGTGGAGGTTCGGAATGAAGAAGATCGAGGCCATCATCAAGCCCTTCAAGCTCGATGAGGTCAAAGAAGCCCTGCACGGAATTGGAATCCAGGGAATGACGGTGACCGAGGTCAAGGGCTTCGGGCGCCAGAAGGGTCACACCGAACTCTATCGCGGCGCCGAGTACGTCGTGGACTTCCTGCCGAAGATCAAGATCGAAATTGCGATCGCAGACGAGCTGCTCGAAAAGGCCGTCGACGCGATCGTGCAGGCCGCGAACACCGGCCGCATCGGTGACGGCAAGATCTTCGTCCTCGACGTATCGGAGACGATTCGTATCCGGACCGGTGAACGCGGCCCGGACGCTGTCTAATCGCGGCAGCAGCGAGACGAGAACACTCGGCTGATTTCGGCCAGACCCCCCCATAGTGAATTGGGCAAGATGAAGGAATGATCGATGAACGCTAAGCAGGTCTTGGAGTTTGCAAAGAAGAACGATGTGGTAATGGTGGACTTGCGTTTCACCGACTGGCCGGGAACGTGGCAGCATTGCTCGTACCCGATTGATTTCATCGACGAGGCTACCTTCGAGGACGGCCAGGGTTTCGACGGCTCGTCGATCCGCGGATGGCAGTCGATCGACGAGAGCGACATGCTGATGGTCCCGGATCCGGAGACCGCCTTCATCGACCCGTTCTTCAAGCATCCCACCCTGGTGATGTACTGCGACATCCAGGATCCGATCACGCGCGAGCGCTATTCGCGTGATCCGCGCTACATCGCCACCAAGGCCGAGAACTATCTCAAGCAGTCGGGCATCGGCGACACCGCGTTCTTCGGCCCCGAGGCGGAGTTCTTCATCTTCAGCGACGCCCGCTTCAGCACCGGCCCCGACCACGGCTTCTACAGCGTCGACTCGCCCGAGGCATCGTGGAACTCCGGCACCGAAGAGCCGGGCGGAAATCTCGCCTACAAGCCGCGCGCGCAGGAGGGCTACTTCCCCGCACCGCCTCTCGACAGCCAACAGGACATTCGTTCCGAGATGTGCATGGTGATGAAGGAACTCGGCATCGCGGTCGAGGCGCAGCATCACGAGGTTGCGACCGCGGGCCAGGCCGAGATCGACATGGTGTTCGATTCGCTGGTCTCGATGGCGGACAAGGTCGTGAAGTACAAGTACGTGGTGAAGAACGTCGCGCGTGCGAACGGTTTGACCGCGACTTTCATGCCGAAGCCGGTTTTCGAAGGGAACGGCTCGGGCATGCACTGCCACCAGTCGATCTGGCAGGACGGCAAGCCGCTGTTCGCGGGCGACGGCTACGGTGGGTTCTCGCAGCTCGGCCTCCACTACGTGGGCGGCATCATCAAGCACAGCCGCGCACTGGCGGCATTCACGAACCCGACCACGAACTCGTACAAGCGGCTCACGCCGGGTTACGAGGCGCCGGTCAAACTCGCACTGTCGAGCCGCAACCGCTCCGCGGCATGCCGGATCCCGATGTACTCGCAGAGCCCGAAGGCCAAGCGGATCGAGGTTCGCTACCCGGACCCGAGCTGCAACCCGTACCTCGCATTCAGCGCGATGCTGATGGCGGGCATCGATGGGATCGAGAACAAGATCGATCCCGGCGAGCCGCTCGACAAGAACATCTACGGCTTGTCCCCCGAAGAGGCGGCCAACATTCCGAGCATGCCGGGCAGCCTCGACGAAGCGCTCGAATGCCTCGAGGAGGATCACGCCTTCCTGCTCAAGGGCGACGTCTTCACCGAGGACGCCATCCAGGGCTGGATCAACTACAAGCGCGAGGAAGAGGTCAACCCGATGCGGCTGCGACCTCACCCACACGAGTTCGAGCTCTACTACGATATCTAGGAGCGTTTTGCGCGACGACGCAAAAGCTTTGGCCGCGTTGCGGCCAACGCGCAGCTAGAGCACGAGCCAGCAGCGACTTCGAGCCCCCGTCGGTAACAAACCGGCGGGGCTCGTCGCGTTTCAGCTCGCATCAGGCTGATCCGACCGGCTCGCCGGCATCAGTCGAGACCGAACGCCTCTTCGATCCGGTAGAGACCCGGGGGGCGACCCAGCAGCCAAACCGCCGCGCGCACGGCGCCGCGTGCGAAGTGGTCGCGTGTGTGGGAGCGGTGGATCAACTCGAGGCGCTCGCCTTGCCCGGCGAAGAGGACGGTGTGTTCGCCCGGGTTGTCGCCGCCGCGCAGCGTCTGGATACCGATCGCAGCGTCGGGTCGGGCTCCGATTTCGCCGGCGCGCTCGAGCACGAGGTGGTCGGAGAGCTTCTGGCCGCGCCCTTGCGCGATGGCTTCGCCGAGTCGAAGCGCCGTGCCGCTCGGCGCGTCGCGTTTGGCCGCGTGGTGGAGCTCGACGATCTCGGCGTCGAAATCCGCGCCGAGTCTTCTTGCGGCTTCGCGCGTGAGCCATGCGAGCACGTTCACCGCGACCGAGAAATTCGGCGCGTGCAGGACCGGAATCCTGGCGCTGTGGGCGGTGATCTCGTCGCGCTCGGCGTCACTGAAGCCCGTGGTGCCGGTCACGTAGGCGACGCCCGCATCGGCGGCGACGCGCAGGTTCGCGAGTGTCGCGGCTGGAATGCTGAAATCGATCGCAACGTCTGCGCTTCCGAACGCCGCTTTGGCGTCGTCTTCGACGCGCACGGCATCTTCGACGGTTGCGCCGAGCCCCGGGTGGCCGGCCGCCTCGAGCGCGGCACCGAGCGAGAGGGTGGCTTCCTCCGCGACCGCGGCGCGCACCTTTTCACCCATTCTCCCCAGCGCACCGACGACCAGAACGCGTCGCACATCCGCCATCAGATCAGCCCCAGCTCTTTCATCACGAGCTTCAATCGCTCGCGATTGGGCGGCGTGATCTCGGTCAGAGGCAGGCGGATTTCCTCACCGACTCGACCGGCTTCGGCGACCGCGGCTTTCACCGGGATCGGGTTGGTTTCGCAGAACAGCACGTCGAAGAGTGGGATCAGGCGTTGGTGGATTGCTCGCGCACGTGTGAAGTCGCCTGCGAGTGCGCTTCGCACGAGATCGACCATCTCGGCCGGCGCGACGTTCGAGCTGGTGGAGATGGTACCGCGTCCTCCGACCGCGATGATGGGCAGCGTGAGCGCATCGTCGCCTGAGAGCACCGTGAAGTCGGCCGGGCAACGCGCGATCATGTCCGAGATCTGTGTGAGGTCGCCGCAGGCCTCCTTCACGCCGACGACCTGCTCGATTTCGGCGAGTCGGGCGATGGTTGCAGGCAGCAGGTTGGAGGCGGTGCGCCCCGGGATGTTGTAGACGACGAGCGGGAAGTCGGTCGCGTGTGCGATCTCGCTGTAGTGCGCGACGATCCCTTCTTGAGTGGGTTTGTTGTAATAGGGTGAGATCAGCAGCGCGCCGTCGGCGTTCGCCTCCTTGGCGTGGCGCGTCAGTTCGATGGCCTCGCGGGTGTTGTTCGATCCCGTGCCGGCAATCACGGGCACCCGGCCGCGTGCAGCCGCGACAACGAGTTCGATGACGCGCCGGTGCTCCGCGTGCGACATCGTTGCCGACTCGCCGGTGGAGCCGCACGGCACCAGTCCATCGACGCCTGCGGCAATCTGGAATTCGACCAGCTCATGCAGCGTCGGCTCGTCGACTTCGCCGTCGCGAAACGGCGTGATCAGCGCGGTAGAGACCCCATCGAACACACTCAATCCTCCGGAAGCGGGAATTCGCCGCGGAAGACCTCCTCCGCGGGTCCGGTCATCATCACGTGGGCTTCATCGTCTTCCCAGGTGATGTCGAGCACGCCGCCACGCAGCTCGATCTCGACCCGGCGGTCAACGACGCCCCGCAACATGGATACCACGGCGACGGCGCAGGCACCGCTTCCGCAGGCAAGGGTCTCGCCAGTGCCACGCTCCCAGGTGCGCTGGCGGATTCGGCTCCGTCCGACGGGTGTGATGAATTCGACGTTCACCCGGTTCGGAAAGGCCGGATGGTTCTCGATCAGCCTCCCGAGCCGTTCGACCGGGGTGGTGTCGAGGTCGTCGACCGGAACGACGACGTGCGGGTTGCCCATCGACACCGACGAAACGATCGGCGTCTGGCCGTCCCAGCCGTCCACGACGAGAGGTACATCGATCACGGGTCCGTCGCCGGAAGCGAGCGTGGTGGGGATCTTGGCCGGCGCGATCACGGGGCGGCCCATGTCGACGGTGACACGGCCTTCACCGGCCCAGCGGGGGCGCACCACCCCTGACAGAGTCTCGACGCCGATTTCGTCCGCAGCCGTGTGGCCTCGATCGCGCAGGTATTGGTAGAACGCGCGGATACCGTTTGCGCACATCTCCACCTGCGAACCGTCCGGGTTGAAGATCTCCATGCGGAAGTCCGCCGTATGTGAATCGCGGACCACCAGCAGCTGGTCGCCGCCGATGCCGAAATTGCGGTCGAGCAGGCGTTCGGCCAGCGGCTGGACGGGCGGCAGCTCGTTCTGCAGGCCGTCCAGCACGACGAAGTCGTTGCCCGCGCCGTGCATCTTCGTGAACGGCAGCCGTCGGCTCACTCGATCCATTCCCCGGGTGTCTCTTCGCCACGGATCGTGTCCTGGTAGGTCTCGCGCTCGCGGACTACCCGGAAACGATCGCCGCGAACCATCACCTCGGCGGCGCGCCGCCGCCCGTTGTAGTTCGACGCCATCGCGAAGCCGTAGGCGCCCGCCGAGCGGACCGCGAGCAGGTCGCCGCGCTCGAGGTCCGGCAGCTCACGCTCACGCGCGAGGAAGTCACCGGATTCGCATACCCCGCCGACGACGTCGACGAGATTGCGGCCGCCGCGAGGCTGCCCGACGGGCTCGACACGCTGATAGGCGTCGTAGAGCGCGGGGCGTATCAGGTCGCTCATCGCGCCATCGACGACGACGAAATTCTTGGCCTCGTTCTGTTTCTCGAACAGAACCCGGGTCACGAAGACGCCCGCGTTCGCGAGCAGCGAGCGACCCGGTTCGAGCACGATCTCGCAGTCGAGATCGCCGACCGCAGCGATCACCGCATCCGCGTACTGCTGCGCATCCGGCGGCACTTCGTCGTCATAGGTGACACCGAGGCCGCCACCGACATCGATGATTTCCATTACGTGCCCGGCATCGCGCAGCTCGCCGACCAGGTCACGGACTTTTTCGAGCGCATCTGCGAACGGCTGGACTTTCGTCAGCTGAGAACCGATGTGGCAATCCACTCCCACCACACGCACGTGTTCGAGCGCCTTGGCTTCCGCGTAGGCGATGGTCGCCTCGCCGATCGGGATACCGAACTTGCTGGTCTTGAGGCCGGTCGAGATGTAGGGGTGGGTCTGCGGGTCGACGTCCGGATTGACGCGAAACGCGATCGGTGCCACCACGTCCCGCGATCCCGCGACTGCATCGATGCGCCGGAGCTCCGCACGTGATTCGACGTTGAACTGCTTGATTCCGGCCGCGAGTGCGTCGCTGATCTCGCTGTCCGTCTTGCCGACGCCGGAGTAGACGAAGCGACTGGGGTCGCCGCCCGCGCGCAGCGCGCGGAAGAGCTCGCCGCCCGAGGTGACGTCGATGCCGGCGCCACGCTCGACCAGCTGCCGAACGACGGCGAGGTTCATGTTGGCTTTGATGGCGTAGCAAATGGTGTGCGGCACCGCGGCAAAGGCCGCGTCAAACGCGTCATAGGCTGCGTCGATCGCCGACGCGCTGTAGACGTAGACAGGGGTTCCCACCGTGTTGGCGATGCGTTCGAGCGATACACCCTCGGCGCACAACTCGCCGCCCGATCGCGGGAATGCTTCGATCACTGGTTGTTCTCCTGGCCATCGTCCCGCTCGGGGGACTCCTCGCCGGCTGCCGGTTCCGCTGTGGGTGACACGGGGGACTCCACGCCGGCCTCCAGTTCCGCTGTGGGTGACACGGTCGGTTCGGGTCGAACCCGCCTCGGCGGCCCGTACTTGCCGCACGCGACCAGCAGCGCCGCGATCGCCACGAGCAGAGCGCAGCTGCGCGTCATCGCGGGGACCCTCCAGCGTCGAGCGACTGCAACCGGTCGCGGATTTCGTCCTGTGCTGCATCGAGCGCACGCTCGACCGTCGCACGCGCGGGTCCGCCCACCAAGTTCCGCTCCTCGACCGCGCGCGTCAGACTCAGCAACTCAGCGGCCGAAGCCGGGAAATCCGGGTGGACCGCGCACAGATCTTCGCGGGAAAGCGACCGCAGGTCGAGGCCCTTCCTCACGCATTTCCCAACGACGCGCCCAACCGCCTCATGGGCTTCGCGGAACGGCACTCCGACGCGCACCAGTGCCTCGGCGAGGTCGGTCGCGAGCAGCATCGGGTCGTCGGCGGCCTGTGCCATGCGTTCGGAGTCGACCCTCAGTGTCGCGATCGCGCCGGCCGTCACCTCGAGGGAGCCCCGCAGGGTCGCCGCCGAGTCGAACAGCGGCTCTTTGTCCTCCTGCATGTCGCGGTTGTACGTGAGGGGAAGACCCTTCATGGTAGTCAGCAGCGAGACCAGGTTCCCGATCGCGCGGCCGGTCTTGCCACGCACGAGCTCGGGCACATCCGGGTTCTTCTTCTGCGGCATCAGGCTCGAGCCGGTCGAGTAGCCGTCCGCGAGTTCGATGAAGCCGAACTCCGCGCTCGACCACAGAACCAGCTCCTCGGAGAGTCGTGACAGGTGGACCATTGCGATCGCGGCCGCGGACAGAAACTCCATCGCGGCATCGCGCGACGAGACGGCGTCCATGCTGTTGGCGGACGGCCGGTCGAAGCCGAGCGCCCGTGCAGTGGCGAAACGGTCGAGCGGTAGCGTGGTGCCCGCGAGGGCACCGGCGCCGAGCGGACAATCGCCGATCCGGCCGCGCAGGTCGGCGAAGCGGCCGCCGTCGCGGCCGAACATTTCGATGAACGCCAACCAATGATGTGCGAGCCGGACGGGCTGGGCACGTTGGAGATGGGTGTAGCCTGGCAGAATGGTGTCGATCTGCTCGCGCGCCCGTGTGAGCAGGACCTGTCGCAGCTCCAGCAGCCCGCGCTCCGCGGCTGTGGCTGTTTCGCGCAGGTAGAGCCGCAGATCGGTCGCAACCTGGTCGTTGCGGCTGCGCCCGGTGTGGAGTCGGCCCGCGGGTGCTCCGATCAGGTCGTGGAGCCGCGCCTCGATGTTCATGTGGATATCCTCGAGGGCCGGGTCGAGCGGGAAGCTGCCGTCCTCGATTTCTCGAGTGACTTGATCGAGACCCCGCTGCAGCGCGGCGCCGTCCTCGGCGGGGATCAGCCCAGCTTCCTCGAGCATGGCTGCGTGAGCGCGCGAGACCTGCAGGTCGTAGCGCGCGAGTGCTCGATCGAAGTGGATCGAGGCCGTAAAGGCCTCGACGGCTGCTTCTGTGGGTTCCTCGAAGCGACCGTCCCAGAGCTTTCCATCATTGCTCGTCATGGCGCAAATCTCGGAAAGAAAAAGGCTTTTCGCAAGGGTACGATTGACGAACGGCATCTCGCTACGTAGCTTTCGAAGCCCTGAGAACACGGGAGGGACCGTCGTGATCATTGTGATGAAGGCCGATGTCTCGTCCGATTCGGACGAAATCCGGCGAATCATCGATCTTGCAGCGAGCTTTCCGGGGGTTTCGACGGAACTCCACGAAATTCAGGGCTCGACGCGGAGCCTGACCGAGATCTACCTGCTGGGCTCGACCGGGGTCATTCCGACCGCGCCGTTCGAGGAATTCGCGGGTGTCGAGCGAGTCGTTCGGGTCACCGAGAAGTACCGCTCGATCGGACGCCACGGGAGCGGGATCGAGGCCGTCGGTTTCGAGTACAACGGGGTTCATTTCAGCCAGGAGACGTTTCACCTCTTCCCGGGGTTGTGCGCGGTCGACACGCGAGAGAATGTCGAGGCGATGTTCCGGGCCCTGCAGGAACACGGGATCGAGACTGCCCGGGCCGGTGCCTACAAGCCGCGTACGAGTCCGTATGACTTCCAGGGGCGCGGCGCCGAATGCCTGCCGTCCGTGTTCGAGCTGGCCGGAAAGTACGGGATCAAGATCGTCTCGATGGAGGTGACGCACGAGTCCCACATCGACGAGATCCAGAGCGCGCTCGTGAGCACCGGCCATCCGACAGGCGTGATGCTCCAGATCGGCACTCGCAATGCGCAGAATTTCGAACTCCTGAAAGCGGTGGGTCAGCAGACCGACCTGCCGGTATTGTTCAAGCGCGGCATGGGGATCACCCTGTCCGAGTCGCTCAACGCCTGTGAGTACGTCGCCTCGGGGGGAAACCGTCGCATCGTGTTCTGTCTGCGCGGCATGAAGACGAATCTCGGCGATCCTCACCGTAACTTCGTCGACTTCGGGCTGGTCCCCGCGGTTCGGCGGCTGACGCGCCTGCCGGTCTGCATCGATCCTTCGCACTCCGTCGGTAGCCGCGCCGTGGCACCGGACGGTCTGCTCGACGTCTTCCATGTGACCGCGCAGGGGATCATCGCGGGAGCGAACATCGTGCTCGTCGACTTTCATCCGAATCCCGAAGAGGCGCTCTGTGACGGCCCTCAGGCGTTGCTGGTGAGCGAGCTCGCGGGTTTCATCGAAGATGCGCGGATTACCCGGCGCGCGTACGAGGCCCGAGTCGAACGGGCGACCCCAGCGGCGCCCTGATCCCCGCGGTGCCCCCGGGCACGCCGGCCCGCACCCCCGAGCTGAATCGCATGTTCGCTGGGCATTCGGCAGAATGACCGGGAGGGGGGGGGTTTGGCGAAGGCGCGCACGCGAAAAACCAGCACGCGCAGGAATACGGGTTCCCGCAAGAAGACGTCGCCGGCGCGCCGGCGACGTTCGTCCCGCAAGGGGCTGCCCCCGTGGCTCCGGTTCCTCGGGCTTGCACTCGCTCTCGTCGCGTTCGTCGGCGGGTTCGTGGCGGCGAGCTATGTCGTGCGCCTGGACCGGGTCGTGGTCGCGAAGTTCGCGGGCAAGCCGTTTCGCGTTCCGTCGCGGGTGTTCTCCGCGCCGACGATCGTCTACCCCGGCCTCGACCAGCATCTCGTCGATCTGCGCGGCACCCTCGTGCGTCTTGGTTATCGCGAGAGCTCGGACACGAAAAACCTCGCTCCCGGGCGCTTCGTCTGGAGCTCGGGGCGTGTTCGAGTGCACCTGCGCGCGTTCGAGCACCCGACGCGTCGGGAGCCCGCGCGCGACGTGGTGTTTCGCCTGAGTGGCAACATCATCGAGGAGATCCGGGAGTTCCCCGGCGGTCGAGAAGTCGGTGCGGTGCAGATCGAGCCGGAACAGATCGGTGCCTACTACGGGCCGAACCGCGAACAGCGCGACCTCGTCACGCTCGACGAGGTTCCCGACCACCTGATCGACGCGGTTCTCGCGGTCGAGGACCAGCGCTTCCAGAGCCACCCGGGAATCGACCTGCGACGGATCGGCGGCGCGATGCTCGCAAACCTGCGCGCGGGCCGGGTCGCACAGGGCGGAAGTACGCTGACACAGCAGCTCGTGAAGAACTTCTTCCTGACGCCCGAGCGCACGCTGAAGCGCAAAATGCAGGAAGCCGTGATGGCGTTGCTGGTGGAGGTCCGGTACGACAAGGCCGCGATCCTGACCGCCTATCTGAACGAGATCTATTTCGGTCAACGTGGGCCGACCGCGATCCACGGCGTCGGCGAGGCAACTCGACTCTACTTCGGCAAGAAGCCCAGAGAACTCCAGGTCGAAGAATCCGCGCTACTGGCCGCGATCATCCAGAGTCCCAACGGCCTGTCGCCGCATCGCGGTTCGGAGCGCGCGCTTAAGCGCCGGAACCTGGTGCTCGAGCTGATGCATGAACAAGGCAGGATCGACGCGGCCACGCTCGAGCGTAGCCGCGCGATCGGGTTGCATCTCGCCTCTATCAGCCCGGATCCCGGTGACGCCCGCTACTTCCTCGACTTGCTGCGTCGGCAGCTCGCCGAGGGTTACGACAGCGAGGTACTGACATCTGACGGGCTGCAGATCTATTCGACTCTCGACCGACGGCTGCAGCGCATCGCCGCGAATTCGCTGCGCGGCGGGATCGAACAGCTGGAAAAGCGTTATCCGAAACTGAAGCGCGACGACCCCGCGAAGGCGGTTCAGGGGTGTCTGGTCGCAATGCGCCCCCAGACTGGTGAGTTGCTCGCGCTCGTCGGCGGCCGCAGTTACGGGGTCTCGCAATTCGATCGCTGTACTCAGGCGCGGCGCCCGACCGGAAGCGTGTTCAAGCCGTTCGTCTACATCGCCGCTCTCGAGCCGGTGCGCGGGCGGCCCGCCATTACGCTGGCGGACTTTCTCGACGACTCGCCACTCGAGATCTCGACTTCACAGGGTGCCTGGCGACCGGAGAACTATGACCGCAAGTTCAACGGTCGGGTCCACGTCCGAGAGGCGATCGAGCGGTCGCTCAACGTCGCGACCGCACGGCTCGCGAACGACATCGGGATCGCGCGCGTAGCGGATGTTGCGCGACGCCTCGGCATAGAGAGCAGGCTTCCACTGGTTCCGAGCCTATCCCTCGGGACGGCGGACGTCTCTCCGATCGAGATTGCGCGTGCGTACGCGACGATCGCGAGTGGTGGGATCCGGCCGGAGACTCAGACGATCGAAGATCTGGTCGACGCTTCCGGGCAGACCCTCGAACGGCGTCGTCTCCACTTCGAGCGTGTGCTTGCCCCGGGCACCGCGTTCCTCGCGACGTCGCTGCTCGCGGGAGTCGCCGATCGTGGCACCGCGAAGGGGGTGCGGGGGACCGGGCTGCGCGGGCCGATCGCCGCGAAGACCGGGACCACCGACGGCGAGCGCGACCTGTGGTTCGTCGGCTTCACGCCCGAGCTCGTCGCAGTGGTATGGATCGGGTTCGATGAGCCCGAGAGCGTCGGGGTGCCGAGCAGTGTGGGAGCCCTGCCGATCTGGCGGAAGTTCGTCAAGGAAGCGACCGGTGGGCGGATCCGGGGCGCTTTCATGCGGCCCAAAGACGTGGAGTCGGTGGAGATCGAGCCTTCGACCGGCGCGCGCGCGTTGCCGGGGTGCCCGACCCACCATCCGGAGTATTTTCTCGCGGGGACGGCACCGGAGCAGACCTGCCCCGACCGGCCGGAGCGCCGCAGGCGCCATCGCGAAGAGACGGAACGAGGGTTCATGAAATGGTTGCGGCGCAATTTCTGAGTGAGACACGAAGGCGGGTTCCGTCGATCGCCCGCTTGGCGCTTCTGGCGCTCCTGGCAGGCTTCGCGGTTGCCTGCGCGACGGGCGTCGGGCCGCGCCTGTCGCGCACGCAGCCGCTGCGAATATCGGAAGTTGCGGGCCACGGCGACGCCACACGTCGCGCCTCGACTCGACTCGTCCTCAACGGCCTCGAGTCGAGCCCACCCGAGCAGGGACTGTTCGATTACGAGCGTGCGATCCAGATCGATCCGACGAACCCCTATGCCTATCTCGCGCTCGCGGCATTCGAGGTCCAGTGGGGCGATCTAGAACAGGGTGTGGAGTTGTTGGCACAATCGGAGTTACTCTTGGAATCGGAAGGCCTGAAGTCCCCGCGGGTCGAGCCTCATCTGATCGGATTGCGCGGTCGTTCGATGCTTCGCGGCTACGATGATGTCGAGCGGCGTGCGGGTGAGTCGTGGTTGGACGAAGCACGTCGGATGGCACCAGAGGTATGGGGCGACGGCTGGCTCGGCGTGGCGGAACTCCGATAGGAACGACCTGTTCGGGTGTGATAGCGTTGGGAGTAAGATGGCTCAGAAGTATCAAGTTGGGCTGATCGCCTTCGCGATCAGCCTTTTGCTCGATGTCGTGACCAAGTACCTGGTCAATGAAAATCTCACGTACGCCGATCGAGTTCCCGTGATAGAGGGGTTCTTTTACCTCACCCATGTGAGGAATACCGGTGCGGCGTTCGGTCTGTTTCGCGATGCCCCAGCGGTGCTACGCCTCACCTTCTTCATCGGTGTCTCGACCATCGCGATCGGAATCATCATTCAGTTCTTTCGGCAGCTGGCCCCGGGGGATCGATTGTCTGCACTCGCGCTCGGTCTGATTCTGGGTGGTGCGATTGGCAATCTCCTCGACCGGATTCGCCTCGGCGAAGTGGTCGACTTCCTGCATTTCATCCTGTGGGGAGGCTATCAGTGGCCCGATTTCAACCTGGCCGACAGCTGGATCGTCATCGGTGTGGCGTTGCTCGTGCTCGAACTTCTCGCGAGCGAAGGCGAGGAGCGCGCGGCGGCGAATTCGGGCGGGACGGAGAATTCCTGAGGCCCGTAACGGCGGTTTTTTTTATGCCCGAGATTGTTCGGATCCGTTCGAGAATTTTCCTTTCGCGTCGCACTCGTGGATGTGCTTAAGGTCTACACGAACCAGTGTCGGGAATCGGAATTGCGGGACAAACGCGCGGAGAATTCTTGACACTTACTTCTCTCGTGCGTTAAAAGGCTCCCCAGTCACGATGAAGAATTGCCGCTTCGTTGGCGACGATTCTCACGTTTCCCGGCACTGCACGCCATCTTAGAATTTCGAAGCCCAGGTCCGAGAGAGGTTCAACGCACGTCCGATCGCTGAGCAGATGAGGAGTCCCCCAGGATCGACCGGGCAGCGAGGTCCCCCCCAGACTTTCGACTGCCCCCTGGAGGTGAGGTTCGTGGGCTATTGGGTGGAGACCCGAGCCGATGAAGAAGCAGAAGAGCGAGTACCTGATTCAGACCGTTGCCAATGCGCTGAAATTACTCGAAGCTTTCCACGATGAAGAAGAATTGGGAGTCACCGAACTCTCGCGGCGGCTCGATCTACACAAAAACAACATTTTTCGGTTGCTTGCGACACTCGAGCTGCAAGGTTACGTCGAGCAGAGTTCGAGTACGGATCGGTATCGGCTCGCTGTAGGCTGCCTCGAGCTCGGGCAGGCCTACCTACGCAGCCGCGGTTTGTTGCGTCGCGCGCGCCCGTTACTCGAAGAGATTTCAGCGGAATCGGCGGAATCATCACACCTCGCGGTGATGCGTGATTTCGAGATCGTCCACCTCGACGGTGTTTCATCCGATCAACTCGTCGCCACCGGGCTGCGGATCGGGCAGAAACTCCCGGTCCACTGCACCGCACTCGGCAAGGTGCTGCTCGGGTGCTCTTCCGAAGCGGTGTGCGAAGCCTACGACCGCTCGTGCCCCCAGGAGTCGCTCGAACAGCGCACCCCAGCGACGATCGTCGACTCTCAGAAGTTCTTCGATCACCTCCGCACCGCTGTCCTGCGCGGCTATGCACTCGACCTCGAGGAGTGCGAACTCGGGCTCGCCTGCGCAGCAGCGCCGGTATTCAGCGAATCCGGCGAGACGATCGCGGCTCTTTCGATTTCCGGGCCCGCCTTCCGGCTGACGGAAGAGCGCTTGCTCGGTGAGATCGTCCCCATGGTGGTCGATGCCGCCGGCCGGCTCTCTCGCGAACTCGGCTACGTGGGCCCGGAAGCCTGATCCGCTCCCGCGCCGGCGAAGACACCGATGATCGCGAAGGTCCTGGTCGCCAACCGCGGCGAGATCGCGGTGCGAATCTTCCGAGCCTGCGCGCGGCTCGGGATTCGTAGCGTCGCGATCTATTCGGACGCGGACTGCGACGCGCTGCACGTCAGGAGCGCGGACGAAGCCTATCCCTGCGGGGCCGCGCCGGCGCGCGAATCCTATCTCGACATCGATCGCGTGATCGCAATCGCGAAAAAATGCGGCGCGGATGCCATCCACCCCGGCTATGGCTTCCTGTCGGAGAACGCCGCGTTCGCAGACGAATGCGCACGCGCGAATATTCGCTTCATCGGACCGTCGGCAGACGCCATTCGAGCACTCGGGAGCAAGCTGACGAGTCGACGGGTGGCGCTTCGGGCCGGTGTCCCGATCGTCCCCGGGGCGACCGAAGCGCTCGACGATGGCGCCGCAATCGCATTCGCTCAGCAGATCGGGTTCCCAGTGATGGTGAAAGTGAGCGAGGGCGGCGGCGGTCGCGGTCTGCGACTCGTCCGCCGCGAGGCGGAGCTTGTGGCTGCGCTGCCGCGGGCACGTAGCGAAGCCGCCGCGAGCTTCGGAAGTGAGGCCATCTACATCGAGAAATTCATCGAGCATCCGCGCCATATCGAAATCCAAGTGCTCGCAGATGATCGCGGCGGAGCGATCCAGCTGATGGAGCGTGAATGCTCGATTCAGCGACGTCATCAGAAGTTGCTCGAGGAGGCACCCGGGAACCGCATCCCGGCAGAGCTGCGTGAGGGGATGGGAGAAGCCGCAATCGCGATGGTGCGTGCCGTCGGCTATGTGGGTGCAGGCACCTGTGAGTTCCTCGTCGATTCCGACGGGAATTTTCACTTCCTCGAGATGAACACTCGAATCCAGGTCGAGCACGCGATCAGCGAGGAAGTCACCAGAATCGACATCGTGCGCGAGATGATCCGGATCGCTGCCGGCGAACCGCTTGCGTATCGGCAGTCGGACGTTGCGATCCACGGCCACGCAATCGAGGCGCGCATCTACGCCGAGGATCCCGACAAGAAATTCCTACCGTCACCCGGCACCATCACCGCTTATCGGGCCCCAGAGGGTCCCGGCTTGCGCGTCGACAGTGGTGTTGCGGAGGGCTCGCTCGTGAGCACCCATTACGATGCGATGCTCGCCAAGCTGATCGCGTGGGGGGAGGACCGCTCGCAGGCGATCGAACGCCTCGTAGCTGCGGTCGCGGATTTCCGGATCGAGGGGATACGGACTTCGCTGCCGTTGCATGCGCGCATCCTGCAGCATCCTGAGTTTCTTGCGGGGCGCTACGACACGAGTTTCTTGCAGGAGCATTTTGGCGCGCCTTGAGACCCGCGCGAGGAAAGGGGGTGCCCTCCGCTCCCTTCAAACGGTCGCGAAGGGCACCCCCTTTCCTCGCGCTCCGCTTCAGGCAGGTTCGGCATCCAGCAAGAGCGGCTCGGTTCGGGGGGCCTTTTGCGACCGTTTGAAGGGAGTGGAAGGCCCCCCGAACCGAGTCGCGTTTCAGCCTGAGCGCCAAGATGTCCGGGGGTCGGGCTGCTAGGGGGTGTTGGGTTCGATCTTGGAGCTCGCGACTTTGGCGGCCTTGCCGCGTGCCTTCTCTCCGCCGAAGACGTAGGCGACGCCGACGCCGAGGAGATAGAGGAGCACCATCGGGATGCCGAGGAAGATCTGACTCACCCAATCCGGAGGTGTGAGGATGGCCGCCACGATGAAGACACCCATCACCGCATACGGGGTGCCGCGAAACAAGGTGGGCGCGTCGACGATGCCCGCGATGGACAGGAAGAACACCAGCACCGGAAGCTCGAACGCAATGCCGAACGCAAGAAGGAGCCGGGTCGTGAGTGCGAAGACTTCGCGCATCGTCCACGCGGATTCGACGAAGTCGTTGTCGAACTGCGTGAAGAAGTCGAACATCAACGGGAACACCATCTGGTAGCCGAATGCCGCGCCGGAGATGAAGAGGGCGGTCGACACCGAGACGAACGGGATGATGGCGTGCCGCTCGGATGGATAGAGTCCGGGCGCGACGAAACGCCAGATCTGCCAGAAGATCACGGGTAGTGCGAACACGAAGCCGGCCAGCAGGGCGGATTTGAGGTAGGTGAAGAAGATCTCGGTGGGCGCGATGGCCTGGAGCCCGCGGGTTCCATCGCCGAGCGCTGCCACTGCGGGCGCGAGCAGCAACCCGAAGACTTGCTCGCTGAAGTTCCACGCGACCGCCGCGCCGATCACCCAGGCGATCAGGATCCGGAAGATTCGTTTGCGCAGCTCGGCGAGGTGATCGGTCAGCGGTAGCTTGGCTTCATCCACCGGGGAGCTTCGCTTTCGAGGGGGTCGGAGCTTCGTCCGGCCGGTCCTCAGGCTCGGGCTCGTCCGAGGGCTGCACGAGTGGCGTCTTTGCGGTGGCCTCCTCGTTCGATGCTTTCGGCGCCGGGTCTGTTGCGCTGAGGTCGAGCGGGTCGATCTTGGCGTCTTCTGCGACGTCGAGGAACTCGCGCCGCATGTCGGTCGATGCACGACGGAATTCCGCGAGCCCGCGCCCGAGTGAGCGGGCGAGCTCGGGCAGGCGCTTCGGGCCCAGGACCAGTAGTCCGATGACCAGAATCACCATCAGTTCCGTCATGCCGATGCCAAACACAGTGTCGGACTTTAGCAGTCACAGATCCACTGCGGGGCGGAAGCCGCCACGACGGGCCGGAATCGTGTGACTGAGCCGGCCGTGAGCCTGCTCGGTCAGCGGATCCGGATCGGGCTGAGCTGCGGGTGGCTCAGCCCCGGGTCACGCGGCGACTTTCCGGTGGCACGCGTCCGGGAGTAGTTCCAATCCGAGCCAGAAGCGCCCGTCCCGCTCGGCTCTCGTCCAGACCACGCGAGCGATGGTCGGCTCCGGGCTACCGCCGTCCACATCGCGCACACAGAGTTTGAGCAGTGCGCCGACGCGCTCTTCTCGATCGACTCCGACGCACATCCCCATGCGGGATAGATCTCGGGTGAAGCCAAGTTGCAACCGCTGCTTGGCGGCATCCCGCGGATAACGGGAATACTCGACGATTCGGATGGTATCTTCGCGGGCCTCTCGCCTCTCGCCAGCCTTCACTGCACGCATGGGCGCTGTGCCGACTGCGAGGTTCGCTGTTGCCACCCCGACTCCTCAGCGGGCCGGAACGCCGATGGGTTCCGGCGCCGCGGTTTCGGAGATTGCGTTTGCGACGAGCTCCGCGTCGATATCGCAGACTCCGGTTTCGAGGATCACGAGAAACTCCTTCACGAGATCGGGGTCGAACTGGACTCCCGCAAAGCGTTTGAACTCGGCCTCGATTGCACTCTGATCGAGCGCGGCACGGTAGGGCGGCTCGCAGTTCATGGTGTCGAACGCGTCGGCGATCGCGATGATGCGTGCGGCCAGCGGGATATCTTCGCCCGACAGACCATCGGGGTAACCGCGCCCGTCCCACCACTCGTGGTGGTGTTGAATCGCGGTGACGACCGATGCCGGGATGTCGAGTGGCTTCAGCAGCCGGCTGCCGATTTCTGAATGCTTCTCGACGATTTCGCGTTCCTCCTTGGACAGCGCACCGTTTCGCAATAGCAGGTCCGTCGGTACACCGACCTTGCCGATGTCGTGCAGGAATCCGGCGAGCCTTACGCGGGTCTGTTCCTCGGCCGAGAGGCAGAGCCGATCGGCGATCAGGTTGCTGTAGAACGCTACGCGCCGCGCGTGTCCGCGCATGAATCGATCCTTGGTCTCGATCGTCTCGGCCAACACTTCCAGGAATTCGACCGTGCGCGGCGGGTCGAGGAACTCGGACTCGGATTCGACCCGTGCACGGTCCTTGAGGAGCCCACCGAGTCGCCCCTTCATTCTTTGGCTGCGGTAAACGTCATCGAGGATCGCGTGCGCGTCCCGGTCTCGACCCACCACCCCGCCGAGTTCCCTGAGAAACGAACTCAGCCGTGTGCGGGCGCGGTGGCGCGACAGCGCGCGTGTGACCGATGCCGAAACCTGCACTACGTCGAACGGCTTCTGGAGGTAGTCACAGATGCCCGAGCGGATTCCATCGGCCGCGCTCTCGAGTGACCCACATCCGGTGATGATGATGATCTCGACCTCGGGGTATTCGCTCCGGATCGTGTGCATCAGGTCCTGGCCCTTCATACCCGGCATGTTGAGGTCGAGGGTGACGAGGTCGACCGCCTCGGTCCCGAGAATCTCGAGTGCCTCGGCTCCGCTTTGCGCTTGAATGACCCGGTGATTGGGGGTGAGGATCATCCGCAGCGATTCTCGCGGTCCGCGTTCGTCGTCGACGATCAGTACCGTGGCCTTCTCGGTAGTCCACTCTTCCATGACGTCCTCCGCAATGTGTTCGAGATCACGTCATCGCAAGTCGCGTGCCGATTCGGGCTGAATTCGGCAACAGAGGGGTCAGGTTTCTGATTCGAAAACGAAAATTGGTGGCAATCTCGGCTCGGTCGTCCCCCGGATTGCTCTCGAAAATGTTCCAGATGGAACATTTTTATCTGCAGATATATCTTAACTATTTGTTTTTCTTGTTGTTTATTTAAATGTTCCGAGTGGAACACTTTAATTGCCACTGGCCGGCGCCGGCCGGCCCGCGCTCAGCTCGTGCCGGGTGGCGTCAGCTCGAAACGGTCCATCTTGAGCTTGAGCGCGCGTCGGGTCATCTGGAGGCGCTCCGCGGCACGTGTCTGGTTCCATCCGGAATTCTCGAGAGCTTCGACGATCAGGGTTCGCTCGAAATCTCGGGTGGCGTGCTCGAACCCGACGCGGCCGCTGCGGACCGCGTCGCGCAGCTCCTCGCTCACCCCCGCGCGCACCACGCTGGCCGGTAAATCCCCGACTCCGACAATGTCGCCGTCGGCCAGCGCGACCGCATGCTCGATCGCATTCTCGAGTTCCCGGACGTTTCCGGGCCAGGGGTAGAATTCGAGTGCGGTAATCGCCTCGCGCGAGATCGTCTGCGGTCCGCGGCCCGCTGCCGTGCGCGCGCGTTCGAGGAAGTGTTCGGCCAGCGCGCGCACGTCCTCACGACGGTCTGCGAGCGGCGGAATCTCGATCGGAACGACATTGACGCGGTAGTACAGGTCGGCGCGAAATCGGCCGCTCGCGACATCGCTCTCGAGGTTGCGATTCGTTGCGGCAATCACGCGGACGTCGACGTCAATCGACTCTTTGCCGCCGACGCGCTCGAAACACCGCTCCTGGAGCGCACGCAGGAACTTCGCCTGCACGGTCGGAGCAAGCTCACCGATCTCGTCGAGGAAGAGGGAGCCGTGGTCCGCCGCCTCGAACTTTCCGATACGCCGCTCTTTCGCGTCGGTAAATGCGCCGCGCTCGTGCCCGAAGAGTTCGCTCTCGATCAGGTTCTCCGGTATTGCGGCGCAGTTCACCGCGACGAAGGGCTGCTCGCTGCGATCGCCGAGGTCGTGCACGGCCCGTGCAACGAGTTCCTTGCCCGTACCACTCGCACCGACGACGAGCACCGTCGCCTGGGAACGCGCAACGCGTTCGATGATGTCGAAGATTCCCTGCATCGCCTCGCTCGAGCCCACCAGGTCGCAAAGGCGGTTACGCCCACCGACCTTCGCACGCAATCGGGCCACTTCGTGTTCGAGTGCGCGATGGTCGAGTAGCTGGCGGACTTTGATCTGCAGTGCTTCGACGTCGAACGGTTTGGTGAGATAGTCGGTCGCACCGCGCTGCACTGCCTCGACTGCGGTGGCGATGCTGCGGGTTCCGGTCAGCACGACGATGGCGGGCGGGTCGTCGCGCGTTGCGACTTCAGAGAGGAGGTCGAAGCCGCTGCGGCCCGGCATTACGAGGTCCAGCAGGATGAGGTCGGGTGGCGTGTCCACGATCGCGCGCAGGCCCTCGTCGACTCCGTCTGCAGTGACGACATCACAGTCGTTCTTGAGGAGCATCCGCAGCGATTCGCGGACTCCCGGCTCGTCATCCACCACCAGCACCCGCGGCATAGAGGTGAGGTTACCACGCAGGCCGCTGATTCCGAGTGGCGCTGACTGGGTTGCGTGGACACGCGCGAGGGGATGGGGTGCCTTCCGCGCCCTTTTGAACGGTTGCGGAAGGCACCCCATCCCCTCGCGCTCGTGGCAGTTGATACCGAGATGGTTTGAAATCGGCGTCCTGCGCTTATTTGTATCGGGGAGGGAGAGGGGGTCAGGGGGGGGCGGGGAGGTCGAGGACGAGGATGGTTTCGTCGGCGTCGGCGGTCTGGATCGTGAACGCACCGCCCTGGGCGCGCACGACAGCCTCGGCGACCACGAACTCGAGGGCGTTCTCGGCCGGTGCGATGCCCGGCACGATCGGTCCGTTGCGCGGGGCACCCGGCCCGTGGAAGCGGACCAGCACCCGCAGTGCAGGCCTGCCCTGCAGGCAGGTTTCGTGATGGCGGGACGCCAAGTACACGTCGCCGCGTTCCGGAACGATTTCGAGACACTTCCGGATCATCGCCTCGAAGGCGAATCGCAGCTGTGCGGAATCGCCGAGCGCGAGGGGGCGATTCCGGTCGAGTTCCTTCAGCACCACGAGGCGTCGCGCGTGAATGGTCTCACGCTGTAACTCGAGCAGCTCTTCGAACATCCCGGCGACGTCGACGGGTTCGACGAGCGGCGCCGTGAGCTCGGCTAGTTGAGTGAGCTCGCGTACCACGGACTCGATGCGATCGACGCCGCGACCCACCAGCTCGGCGAATTTCTCACGGAATTCCGGGTCCTGGTGCTGGTCCGGGAACAGCTCCGCGAAGGTGCGGATCGTCGTGAGGGGATTTCGAACCTCATGGGCGACGGCTGCCACGAGGCGGCGCAGGCCGATCCCCGAGACATCGCGGCGCTCCGTCTCTTCTGCCGCTGCCACTTCCGGAATCGGGGTGGGAATTGCTCCGTCGCCGAGGTCGAGTGTGACTTCATCGGAATCCTCGGCGAGAAAGGTCTCGAGTAACGCATCCTCGTCGTCGTCTGAGTCGGGCGTGAGCCCGGCGCAGAGTTCGTCCTCGTCATCCAGCAGCACCACGCCGAGCTCATCTGCGTCGATCGGAGCGAAGCTGGCTTCGTCGTAGCGGAGTTCATCGGCGTGAATCGGGTCGGACGTGCCTGCGAGCAGCGATTGCACGACCACAGCCTCGAGCTCAGCGAGGTTTCCCTGCCAGGGATATGCCGTGAGTTCCGCGATTGCGTCGTCGGCGAAGTTTCGCACACGGCGCTGGTGGGCGGAGCCCCAAGCCTGCGCTGTGGCTTCGACGAGTGCCGCGATCTTCTCCGGGCGATCGCGTAGCGGCGGGATCTTGAGGCTGAAGGTCGAGAGCACCTGCTGGAGCTCGGGAGTGAGGTGACGGGGTGGGTCCGATGTCGTGCCGAGCCAGCGGACCTCGGCGGCACGCAAGCTTCCGGGCGGCAGCGCCCATTCGACCCAGCCCTGGAGCCGTCTCTGGCTGGTTGCCGGCAGACGATCGACTTCATCGAGCCACAGAGTCGCGTGGGGCAGTGCGGATTCGAGCCGACGGCTCTCGGCCGCGATCTGGTCGAGGAGATCCTCTGGTCGGGTGTCTTCGGTGCAGACCAATTGGATCAGCGCTCCGGCCGACCCGCCGCCGAAAGTGTGGATGTAGCGCACGAGCAGACCGCGCCCGGTTCCCGGCTCGCCGCTGATCATGAGCGGGACAGCGGCGAGTTGGGGGTCGAGAATCCGGAGCAGCCCGGGGAACTCGACGTCGGCGAACCAGCGGCTGAAGCGTTCGGCCAGAGCGTCGCGTGCGGGGCGCTGCGACAGCGGGAGAGGTTCGCTCTCGCTTTGCCCACCCGTGCCGTGGACGATCTCCCGAAGTACGGCGGCTTCGGGGGGGTAGCTCACGATCAGCGGATCGAGGCTATCGAAGAGTGCTCGCGCGCGATCGGCGCCGTTCCGCTCGGGCAGCAGCACGATGCGGGCGTGTCGCAGACGCGCTGCGAAACGGTGGGCAAACTGCAGCTCGACCTCGAAGTCATCCGTCAGGCCGAGCAGCACCACGTCTGCCCGCGGGGCGTCATCGAGCTGCGGATCGCTCGGCGCGGCGAGGATGGCGAAGTCGGCGACGCCGGCCAGGCGCGCAAGGGCCGCGCGATGATGCGGATCGCGATGCAGGATCCATACGCTGTTCATGATCTGGCTCGTGTCCCGCCGGAGTTCCACCGCGGGCCGGCGCGAATTTCGCGCGGCCCAACCCGCCCAGAGTCTGCGCAAACCCTGTGCCAACTCGCCAGAGCTGAAATCTCGAGGCAGGTTTCGGTGGCAACCCGCCGAAATTCCACCGAATCTTCGATTCCCCGAACTCCGTGATCCCGATCCGGCGCGCGGACCGACGCGGGCGCCGAGGAAATAGTGGGAATATTTTTCCCATCGAGGACGACCGTTGAACACGCTTCAGGGGTCTGCGAAAGTAGGGTTTCGAGTGGGGAAGGGGGGCGCGTGGCCGTCAGCGACAGTGGCCCGGAAGTTCGGCTGCGCAACTGGTTCGATCACCCGTACGACGACGCGATTTCCGCCGCGCGGACCTGTTACTCCTCGCGCGTGATCGAGGCCGACGAGATCACCGATCGCCAGCGGCGGACGATTGGTCCGTTGACGTTCGACGGTGGTCACCACACGGTGTACCAACATGCGACTTTCGAATTCGGCCTGTCGGGAATTTCGCGGCAGGTTGTGTGGTCGTTTCTGCACGGCTTCCCTTTCTACAACACCGAACAGCAGAGTCAGCGCTACGTCCGCCTGGACGAGGTCGCCGCCCACGTGCCGCCCGCGCTTCGGGGCGAAGACCGGGCGATCTACGAGGAATCGGTCGAGGGCGCCTGGCGGGCCTATCGTGAGCTCACCGCGCGCCTTGTACCCATCACGCGGCAGATTCTCTCGGACCTGTGGCGGCTGCCCGCACGCAAGAATGAAGCGTTCGGGAGGAATGTCGACAAGGAGGCGGAAAAGAAGGCGATCGAGATCGCGCGTTACGTGATTCCGATCGGCTGCCACACTGCGATGGTGTACACGGTCTCTGGGATCGTGCTGCATCGGCTCCGCCGTATGGCTCGAGTGAGTGACGTGCCCAGTGAAGCGGTCGACATCATCTCGCGCATGGTGACCGAGGTCGAGAAGGTCGACCCCGACTTCTTCGCGCGCATCGGCGAGCCCGCGCGCGAAAGCGACGAGGTGATCGAGAACCATCTGGCCGGGCAGGCAGCGGGCGACCCGGTCGTGCTCGAAGCCTTCGACAAGTCACTCGACGGGCGCCGTTCGCGGCTGGTGGACTGGAGCGCTCGTGCTCCGGAGGTGATCGCCGACGCGGTCAGGCGCGTGCTCGGACGCATGGACCTCGACGACGATGCCGCACTCGACTGCGTGCTGAACCCGGCGAAGAACCGCTACCGGGTCGATACGTTGAATGTTTCGGCGCACGCGCCGCTGATGCGCACCCTCGTCCACGCTCACTACACATTCCGCAAGAAGCTCTCCCACACAGCGGATTCCCAGGACCAGCGGCACCGCATGGTGCCGGGTTCACGGCCGCTGCTGACGCGTTCGGTGCCCAACAGCGTCGACGTGATCGAGCCCGAGCTGTGCCGCGACGACCCCGAGTGCCACGCGTTGTTCGTCGAAGCCTGTGAGGCTGCCTGGGATGCGCGCTCACGATTGCAGGGCCGCGGCGTCGAACCGGAGCACGCGCTCTACTTGCTTCCGAACGCACTCGCGGTGCGCTTCGAGGAGTCCGGGACATTGCTCGACCTGTTGCACAAGTGGACGATGCGCACTTGCCTGAACGCGCAGCGCGAGATCTGGTCCGCGTCGATGGACGAGGTCGAGCAGGTCGCGGCCGTTCACCCGAAGCTCGCCCAGCACGTCGGCCCACCGTGCTTCGTGCGCAATGGGATTGTTCGTCCTCGCTGCACCGAGGGCAGCCATTTTTGCGGAGTTCCGGTATGGCGATCTTTTCCCGTCGTCGAGCGCAGCATCTAGCGCTAGGGGTCGCATTGGCGCTCGCCGTGGGGCCCGCACGCGCGGAGTCCGAAGCGGTCGACCTGATCGGCACCTGGCACGTACTGGTTCATTTCACGGACGATCACACCCATGCCCCGACCCAGATGCGTTGGGACGACAGGGTCTGGGTGTTCGAGAAGGCCGGTAGTCGCCTGCGGTGGAGTGAATATCCGATCGTGGTCTTCCGGGACCGGACCGGACGCTTCGAGTCGAGGGGTGGGCGCACCGCGCGGGCGCTGCACGGCTGGGAGCCGAACGAAGCGCAGCGCGAGGAGATCGCCAAGGGGATCCCGGTCGGCCAGCGCGGCAGCAAGCGGAAGACACTGCGCAAACGCGGCGACGACTGGCAAAGCGCGAGTCGCTCGACGGCCGCGTCGGCGTCGATCGTGAGCTTCGTCGAGCATTGGAGCATCAGTGACCCGACCGGCAAACCGACTTTCCGGCGCGAGGACGTCCTCGGCTCTGCGGAGACAGAGGGCCTCGAGGGTGTGACGCAGTACACCACGACTGAAGTACTGGACGGCGGCAACGAGCTGCATGGCAGCTTCACCCGCGACGAATCTCGGCGGGGAATCTTCCGGTTGACGCGCTCGGGTGCGAAGAAGGAGTTCGAGGGCAAGAACAAGAGTGAGGGGCAGCGCTTCTACGAAGAATTCTTGGGCAAAGATTTCGCTCTCGCACTCGACCGCGAGGGCTCGGCGCTGCGTGAGGCGGTTTCGGCGCGTGCGGAGGGCCGGGGCACTGTCTCTGCAGAGCTGCGCGCGCGCGTGCGCGCCGAGGTAGCGGCCGTGATGGCCGAGAGCATTCGAGAGTCGGGCGACGACCCCGATCGATTCACCCGCGAAATCGAGAGCCTTTCCGAGGGGATCGAGGCGGCGCTGTTCGAGTTGGGTCGCTCGCCTGTCGAGATCGTCGAAATGCTGAAGGATGGCCGGATCAACCCGTGAATTCCGCTCGGGATTCGTTGCGGCGGGCCGGGGCTGACGACCTCGTTGAACTGGTCGAACTCTGGGTCGAGGTCACCGCCCACCACGCTGCGCTCGACCCGCTGTTCACACTCCGGTCCGATGCGCGCCCGGTGATCGAGCGGTTGATTCGCTCACAGCTGCGCGACGCCGACGCGGCGATCTTCGTCGTCGACTCGCAGGACACGCTCGCGGGCTTCTGCTGCGTCCGCATCGACCGCGCCCCGCCGATTCTCGAGGAGACTCGGAGGGCGGAGATCACGGACCTCGGGGTCCGGGTCGCGCTTCGCCGCCGTGGCCTCGGACGTGCGCTCGCCGCGGCTGCATTCGACTGGACGGTGGGGCGCGGCGTGGAACGCGTCGAGGTCCGGGTGGCAAGGCGAAACGCCGAGGGCCAGGCTTTTTGGCGGGAACTCGGCTTCGCCGACCTGATGGACGTGCTGCAACGCCGGATGTAGTCTTTTTGGGTTCGCGTCCCCCAACCCTTTCCGTGGAAATCCGCAGATGACTTCTCCCGACGAAGCTCCTCAGTTGAATCCGCTCGCGTGTGAGCTGAACGAGCGGCTCGAAAAGGCCGCGCCCGAAGTCCTCGAGATGTTGTCGAAGCTCGGCCGACGCCTCTACTTCCCGAAGGGAATCCTCACGCAGAGTGCCGAGGCAGGTGCGCGCGCGCATCGATTCAACGCGACGATCGGCATCGCAACCGAGGGCGACGGGCCGATGGTGCTGCCCTCGGTGACCGAGCACCTCGTGGACATCGATGCCGGAGACGCGGTGAAGTACGCGCCGCCGGCGGGTCAACCGCGGCTGCGCGAGCTATGGCGTGACAAGATGCTCGCCGAAAACCCCTCGCTCGCGAACAAGCAGATCTCGCTGCCGGTGGTGACGAGCGCGATCACGCATGGCCTCACCTTGGTCGGTGATCTCTTCGTCGACCCTGGCGATTGCATTCTGCTGCCGGACAAGCTCTGGGGCAACTACCGGCTCACCTACGAGGTTCGCCTCGGGGCGACGATCGAAACCTATCCGTTCTATGACGGCGAAGGCTTCGATGTCGCGGGACTCGAGCACGCACTCGAGTCGAACCAGCGCGAGAAAATCATCGTGCTGCTCAATTTCCCCAACAATCCGACCGGCTACATGCCGACCGAGGCGGAGGGTGAGGCGATCGTCGCGGCACTTCGGCGCTGCGCGGAATCCGGTACGAAGGTGATCGCGGTCTTCGACGACGCGTATTTCGGCCTGTTCTATCACCTCGGCGGTCGGTCGTTGACCGAGTCGTTGTTCGCGCGTGCGGCGAACGCACACCCGAACCTGCTCGCCGTGCGGCTCGACGGCGCGACCAAGGAGTTGTTCGTCTGGGGGCTGCGCTGTGGCTTCATCACGTTTGGCCCCGGACGAACGGAAAGTGTGGACGAGGTTGCCGAGGTACTCGAAGCGAAGCTCCGCGGCGCGATCCGCAGCGGCATCTCGAACGTTCCGCAGTTGTCGCAGACGCTCGTCGACCGCGCCCTCACGTCGCCGACGATCGAAGCGGAGCGCAAGCAGAAGCACGAAACGCTGCGCGCACGCGCGGAAAAGGTCTATCAGGTTGCGAACGCGCCGCGCTTCAGCGAGAGCTTCCGCCCCTACCCGTTCAACAGCGGTTACTTCATGTGCGTCGAGGTGAAGGGGGTGCCTGCCGAGACGCTGCGCGTGCACCTGCTGGATCAGCACGGCACCGGCGTGATCGCGACCAGTCCGACCGATATACGCGTCGCGTTCTCGTGCCTCGAGGTCGAGGAGGTCGAGCCGCTGTTCGAGACGCTCCACAAGGCGATCCAGGAGCTGACGTAGCGCTCCACTCGCTGGCGGCGACGTCCCGACGGGTGCGACCGGGGAGGCTCGAACCTGCGCGCGCAGGGGGTGCTGCCCGAGCAATTCGCGTGGTCGGGGAAGACCCGCTCGAGCCTTCCGCCCGGGTCAGCGGGGCCGGGCGGCCTCGACCCGATCGAGTTCTTCGAGGATCGCGATCAGCGTGGTGACGCCACGCTCGAGGTTTTCGATCGAAATGCGCTCGTCGGGCCCGTGCACGCCCCAGGGTTCGCTGGCGTTGCGCCAGCGTGGAACGAAGCCGTACGCGATCAGGCCTCGGTCCCGGAAGTAATGGGCGTCGGTGAAGCCCGAGATTACGCGCGGGACGACCACGGCCCCGGGATCGGCGCTGGCGGCGACGCGTTCGATTGCATGGAAGAGCGGGGTGTCGGCCGAGGATGTACGCGACGGGAAGCTGAGGATCGGTTCCACCGAGACCCCGGGGTCTGTAATCAGGGTGCGGATGTGGCTCGCGAACGCGGAACAGCTCTCACCGGGGAGCAGACGCGCATCGACGTGTGCCGTGGCGGTGGCGGGGATCACGTTCGTGCGTGGGCTGCCTTCGAGCACGGTGGGGACGAGGGTCGCCCGAACCAAGGCGGCGTACTGGCGGTTCGATAGGAATCGGCTCCGGAAGGCCGGGTCGTCTTGGAGCGCGGTGTCGAGATCGGCGAAGCCCGCCCGGTCCTCGGGCGGCGCGAAGGGGGCGAGCGCGGCGAACATCGTCGCGACTTCCGGGATGACCTCGACGTTTGTCTCCATGTTCCGGAGACGTTCGAGTGCGGCGATCAGTCGTGGTACCGAGGCGTCGCGCGGCGGCACCGAGCTGTGCCCCGGGGTTCCGCTCGCGGTCACGCGCAGCCAGCACGGGTTCTTCTCGGTGACCGCCACGCCCCAGACCGGCGGTCCGTCGCCCGGCGGCACCCGTACGCCGCCGCCCTCGGTCAAGAGGTAGCCGGCACCGCGCAGCAGCTTCGGATGTTCACGCAGCAGGTAGCCCGCGCCGTACCAGCCTCCCGTCTCCTCCTCTGGAACCGACAGGAAGATGACGTCGCGGTCGAGCGTTCGTCCTCGACGCGCGAGTTCGGTGACGGCCGCCAGGTGGACCACCGCCGCACCCTTGGCGTCGATGGCACCGCGCCCATGCACGTAGCCGTCGCGAATCACGCCCGCGAACGGCTCGAACTCCCAGGACTCGGCCTGTGCGGGGACGACGTCGAGGTGAGACAACAACACGATTGGCGCTCCGCGTCCGCGTCCCGCATAGCGACCCCAGACTGCTGCGCGCCCGAGCGTCGATGCGCCCGAAGGCGTGGGGATCACTTCGGCCTCGGCCCCAGCCGCGCGGAGCCGCGCGGCGAAGAACTCTGCGAGCCGTGCTTCGTCGCCGGGAGGATTCACGGTGACGAACCGGATGGCATCGGACAGGGTTGCGGCGACCCGATCGCCGAGGCCGGGGGATGCAGGCCGAGGGGGAGGAGCCGGGCCGAGGGCTTGCTGCGAGCTGCTCGGGACCGCGCAAGCCGACGCGAGCAGTGTGGCCGTGGCGATCACCGCCCAGCGCTGTTTCATGGTATACTGCCGTTCGTCGATCACATCGCCCCGTATGAGATGGTTGGCCCGATCAACGAGCCCCTAAAACCCTCTTTGGAATCACGGTATTACATTAATTCCCCGCGGGTGTTGAAGGAACGGCCGGGCCGGGATCGCCAGTTCCGCGCCACGAGGGTGATCTCCCTCACACCTTTCTCAGACAGAATAGCTATTTAGGAATCGCACTTGCGCGCCGAAGGATAGAAAATAACCGAGTGTCAGGCTGCTCCAGGAGCTTTTGAAGTCGGATGCGGAACTCACAACGAAAATCCCGTGGCAAGTCGATCTTGCTTGCGGCGAGCGGAATCCTCAGCCTTACGGTGGCGGTGGTCCTCGGCGCGGATTGGATGAGCGGTTCGCACGCAACAGCCGCCGTTGATGTCGCCGTCGACGTAGCCGTTGCCGAGGGACCCGCGGTTGCCGACCTCCTGAACGCGAGTCCGTCCTTTTCGCCCGCAACGGCAGCGAGAATCGAAGCACCCGACGCCGAGACCTTCGAGGTCGAGGCTGTGACCTCCGCAGTGGTCGAGCCTGTTCCGATTCCCACCCCGATGCCCACCACTGTGCTGACCGAGGGCGAGCTCGAGCGTGGCGATTCGCTTGCTTCGGCGTTGAGTCGCTCGAACGTGCCGGCTTCGGTGGTGCACGTGGTCACGCGTGAGGCTTCCAAGGTCTTCAACTTCAGGCGCGCACAACCGGGCCACAGCTTTGTGCTGACCCAGGACCTCGAGGGTCGCGTGCTCGACTTCCGCTACCGCCAATCGGCGACCGAGAGTGTCCACGTATTCCTCGATGGCGATGATTACCAGGTGCGCCGCGAGAGTGCGAAGTTGATCCCACGCGTTTCGCGTGTTGCGGGCGTGGTGAGTTCGAGCCTGTACGGCGCCATCGTCGAACTAGGCGAAAAACCGCAGCTTGCGAACGACTTCACCGATGTATTCGCGTGGGACGTCGACTTTTCGCGAACCACGCGCCCGGGCGATGAGTTCAAAGTGCTCTATGAGCGCCTCTACTACACCGACGACGACGGCGCGGAGATATACGCGGGCCCAGGCCGGATTCTCGCGGCGCGGTACGGCGGCGCGGTCGGTGAACACACCGCGATCTACTTCGAGCAGAAGGAGGGCCGCGGATCGTACTACCGGCCCGACGGAACATCGGTGGAGCGACAGTTCCTGATGGCGCCGCTGCGTTATACGCGAATCACCTCGGGCTTCACTCAGGCACGGCGTCACCCGATCCTGAAGATCACGCGGCCGCACCACGGCATCGACTACGCCGCGAGGTACGGCTCACCGGTCTGGTCGGTCGCGAACGGCGAGGTCATCTACCGCGGCTGGGCGGGTGGTTTCGGCAATCTCGTGAAAGTTCGCCACGACGACGGCTACGTGTCCTACTACTCCCACCTCTCGCGCTTCGACAAGATCAAGGTCGGAGATCGCGTTGAGCAGAAACAGCTGGTCGGCTACGTGGGGCAGACCGGTCTCGCAACCGGCCCGCACGTCTGTTTCCGGATTGCGAAGAATGGCAGCTATGTGAATCCGGCGCGGATCCTCAGCCCGCCTGCGGATCCGGTCTCGGAATCGTCACGCGCCGCGTTCGTCGCGACGCGCGACACGCTGCTGTCGGAGCTCGATGCGGGCCCGTTCGTCGCCACCGGTGAGGCGCTCTAGTCCTTTCTCGTCGCGCCCATCCGCTGCGCGTCGCTCAGCTTTGTGCGAGCATCCGGGGCGATGCCTGAGAGCCCCCCTCCCGACTTTCCGTTTGATCTGGGCGATCGCTTCGAACGGCTCGGCCACGCACTGCGCGACCGCGAGGCGGAGCACGCGGACGACCTCGACCGGGCGCGCGCGTGTGCTGCGCGGATGCATGCCACAGTGGCGAAGGCACTCGCCGACTTCAACGCGGCCGCGGGTCTGCCGCAGCTCGCGGTCGAACTCGGCGAGATCCGCACCGACGAAAAACACGTGCGGGCTGTCGAGTTCGACATGGTGCGCGGTCGCCACCGTGCGATCGTCACCGCGAAGAGTCGAGGCGAGGTGACGCTGGTCGGTCCGTTCCAGCGGGGCAAGACCGAGGGTCCGTGCAAGAGCTTCCCATTCGGCGCCGGGCCCGAACTACAAGCTGAGCTCGCCGACTTCCTCGAGCAGTTTCTCGAGGCTGCGGCCAATCCGTGACAAGGACCCGGAGCGCGACAGGGACCCGGAGCGCGACCGGGAATACGACGTGACCGGTGACCCAGCGGTCAATCCGCTGAGTTCGATTCAGCGGGTACGAGTCGGATCGCGCAACGAACCGAAGATCGCGGCGGTTCGCAGCGCGATGGCGGCGTATGCACCATCGGTCGAAGTCTGCGGGGTGGCGGTCGACTCGGGCGTACCCGAGCAACCAGTCGGCTTCGAAGAAATCGTGCAGGGCGCGCGCAATCGAGCTGCCGCGGCGCAGCGAAGCGGCGACTGCGACCTCGCTGTGGGGATCGAGGACGGCCTGGTGGCCCTCCCCGCCGTCGCCGCAACGGCGGGCACCCCGCACCTGAACATCGGCTGTGCGGTGGTCAGCGACGGGCAACGCGTTTCGCTTGGATTCTCCTCGGCCTTTGCGTATCCCCTCGGCATCACGGAGGCCGCGGTGAGCGATCGTTCACCGATCGGTGAACTCTTCGACACGCTCTGGCGCGCGCGGCGCGGGGAATCACAGGATCTGCCATCGGCCCGAACCAGCGGAAACGTCGGCAAGCTCACCGCAGGCGCGTTACCGCGCAGTGAGTACGCGCGCCATGCCGTGCTTTGCGCGCTCGTGATGTTCGTCAATCCGGACCTCTACTCCCCTACCGAGAATTCTCTGTGATGTCCGAAAATGCGGAAGACCGACGGATCGAAGGAGTGGAAGAACTCATCGCCTTGTTCGAAGCAGCCGAGAAACCGCCGGAACGCTGGCGGGTGGGAACCGAGCACGAGAAGATCGGGCTCTATTCCGATGGTTATACCCCGGTTCCGTACGAGGGGGAGCGTGGCATCGGCATGTTGCTCGAGACGATCGCACGCGACGACGGCTGGGAACGGGTCTTCGAAGGCGACTACTTGATCGCGCTCGAAAAAGAGGGCGCGAGCATTACACTCGAACCCGGTGGGCAGTTGGAGTTGTCCGGCGCGCCACTGCGAACGATCCACGAAACTTGCGACGAGTTCCACACCCACCTCGCCTTGATGAAGCGCGTCTCCGAGCCGTTCGGAATCGTCTGGCTCGGTCTCGGGATCCATCCGATCGATTCGGTCGAGGGAATTCCGGTGATGCCCAAGGAGCGTTACCGGATCATGCGCCGATACCTGTCGACGCGCGGCGAGCGCGGGCTCGTAATGATGTTCGAGACGGCCACGGTACAGGCAAATTTCGACTATTCGAGTGAAGCGGACATGTGCGAGAAAATGCGGACTTCACTCTCGATGAGTCCGGTCGTGTCGGCTATCTACGCGAATTCGAGCCTGTCGAAAGGCTGTCCGAACGGGTTCGTGTCCCGCCGAATGGACGCGTGGGAGGACACCGATCCTGATCGTACCGGTCTCCTGCCGTTCGCGTTCGAGCCCGACTTCGGCTATCGGCGCTATATCGAGTGGGCGCTCGATATACCGATGTTCTTCGTCATTCGCGGCGAACGTTACCATTCAGCCGATGGTCTCACGTTTCGCCATTTCATGACCGACGGCCTCGGCGACCTGCACGCGACGGTCGCGGATTTCCAACGACACCTCACCACGTTGTTTCCCGAGGTGCGACTCAAGAACATCATCGAAGTTCGCGGAGCCGATGCGGTTCCGCCGGGGCTCACCTGTTCGCTTCCCGCACTCTGGAAGGGTCTTCTCTACGACGCGGAGGCGCGCGCTGCCGCGACCGAACTGGCCGCGGGCGGCACCCATGCGGTCCGTGAGGCGGCACGAATGGATGTGGCGAGGCGCGGACTGTCGGCCGAATACGGCGGCCGGCCGGTGCTCGACCTGGCAAAGGAACTCGCAGTGATCGCCCACGACGGATTGCGACGGATCGCCCACGCGGGCGCCACGCAGCCCGACGAATGCTCGTTCCTCGAGCCGATCTTTTCGCAGCTCGAGCAGGCTGCGAGCCCTGGGAGCGTGGCCCTGGACCACTGGGAAGGCGAGTGGAAGAAATCGCTCGATCGCTTGATCGAGTACGCGCGGTACTGATACAGTCGGTCACCCCCGTAGGCAAAGTCGTTTCTCGGATTCGGAGGTTCCGCCATGGCGTCGAAATTCAAAGTCACGTTCACGCTCGATGAATCGGATGCGAACTACTTCCGCAATCTCTACAAGAAGGCAAAGAAGGAAGCGAAGACCCACGGCCGCGAACAGATCATCGAAGACGCGCGCGCGATCGTGAAGGAAGTGAAGTCGTCGAAGAAGACGCCTTCATTCGTCCAGGAGGCGATCGCAATTCTTGCCGACCTCGTCGACTTGATCCAGGACGAAGATTACGGCGCACCGAAGCGGGTGCAAACCGAAGTGCTCGCGGCTCTCGCGTACTTCTCCGAACCCGAAGATCTGATCCCGGACAACATCCCCGGCCTGGGATTTCTCGATGACGCGATCATGGTGAAGTTCATCGAAGAAGAATTCAAGAATGAGTTGTGGGGATATCGCAAGTTCCGCAAGAACCGGGATGTCTCCGAGCAGCGGCCGTGGGCTGCGAGCGCGAAGGGGCGGCTCGCCGAACGCCTCGCTGAGGATCGCAAGAAGATCCGCGGAGCGATTGTGGAACGCGAGGCCAAGGAGGCGCTCAAGAAGAAGTCCAAGAAGCGCAGCGGTTGGTGATCGTGCAGGCTCGGCGGGCGCCGGCGCCATGATGAGCGAGAGTCGTCCTCGGATTCTCGTCGTCGACGATGAGGAGGCGATCCTCGAGACGATGAGCTTCACGTTCGAGGACGAGTACGAAGTCTTCACTTCGACCGATGCCCGCCGCGCGCTCGACATCCTGGACGAAAAAGCCCCGATCGCGGTGGTGCTCACCGATCAGCGGATGCCGAACATGAGCGGCGTCGAGTTCGTCACCGAAGTGTGCCGAAGAAATCCGGCCACGGTCAGCATGATCCTGACCGGCTTCTCGGACATGGACGCGATCATCCAGGCAGTCAACGACGGCCACATCTATGCCTACATCACCAAGCCGTGGGAGCCCGATCAGCTGAAGCAGCTGATGAAGCAGGCCGTCGATCGCTACCAGCTCGCGGCCTTGAACCAGCGCCTGCTCGAGGATCTGAAGAACTCGAATGTCTATCTGGAAGCGGTGATGGACCACCTCGACACCGGCGCGATCGCGGTTGATTCAGCCGGCCGCGTACAGGCGGTGAACCGCCCGGTGCGCGAATACCTCGGTCTCCAGGGCGAATTCCACGGACGGTACATCGACGAAATTCTCGAGGGCCACGGGCTGAAAGCAGTTGGAATGGCGGCCGATCGGATCGCCGCTGACGATGACGTCAGCTACGAGGATGTCGAGTTTTCGATGGGTGGGAAGATGCACCGCTTCCGGATTGCAGCCCACGTCTTCAAGCACGATTCGGGCGACGAGTTCGGCAAGGTAATGCTCGTGCGCGAGATCTCGCACGAGCCGCTGCGAAGTCATTTCGACGATCTCGTGGGCCGGCTCCTCGCGGTCGAGGGTGAGCTTCATACGGAACTCGAGCGGGCTCGCGAGCAGCTCAAGGGCCTCGGCGCAGAAGTTCGCGGTTCGCGCATCGATTCGCCCGGCATGGAGCAGCTCGCCGAGCGTGTATCGCGGACCCTCACCGCGATCGAGAACTGGATCGACGTCGACGATGCACTCGGGAGTGAAGATTACCCCGACGCGCAGCTCTTGCTGGACCGGATGCGCGTCGCGACCACGCGCTGGCCGCTGGTCGACCGGCTCCCTGCGCGCGTTCAGGAGCTGGGAAGAGCCGTCGATCAATACTATGAGTCCGGCGAAAACTCGAAGCAGCGAATCCTCTAGGCGAACGATGGCCACATCTCTGAACCGACTCGAACTTCGCGTCGAACGGCTTCGGTTGTCGGTGCGTTTCACCTACGCGTTCCACGCCCGAGAATTGCGCTTCGAGCGCGACGAGGGTGACGGCTACGAAAGAATCTTCCCCGAGACCTTCTCTTTTCATGCGAACCGCCATGACCCCGCTGAGCTCTACCTCCAGCTCGAAGACCTCGCGACCAAACCTCGCATGCTGTCACCGCAGGCGAACCGCCGCGACGCCGACGTATTGTTCTCACGCCTCGCGATCGCAATCCCGCGCTACCTCGAGGCGTTGCTGAACCGGCTGGAGGGAGAGGGTCGCATCGGAGAGGATGCGATGACGCGGGTATACGAGGACGTCGCGCTCTTTGTGCAGATCCTCATCCGTTTCCTTTCGAATCGAGAACTGGTCGAGGCGCGGGGAATGCAGATGGCCTTCCTGCATCTGCGAAAGCTGAGTTTTCGGTCGATGCTCGCACTCGTCGAGCGCCGTGTGTCGCCGCAATATCTCGACGACTTCGTCGCGGGCACCGTCGACCCCGTCAATCCGGCCGATGATCTGTCGGAAGCGGGTTTCTTCTACACCATGGAAAGCGGAGATTCCGATTCGGTGAACCGCTGCCTGATCCGCCTGGCGGAGCGAGCCTTCTACCGCTGGGTCGATGACATTTGCCTCGACGAGAGCAATCTCGCGTTCGAGGCCGCGGATTCGCCTTTCGACGACCGCGAGACCGAGGTGCGGCACGCAATCGCGCGCGCCGGTCGAACCCAGGTACGGCGTGCACGCGAACTCAGCCCGTTCCTGCGCCGACCCAAGAACCGCGACTGCATTCGCGTCGTCGAGAAGCTGGCCGGCTGGTTCCTGCGACAATACGACGTTTACCACGCCTCGGGAATGATCCACCACGCGGACCGGATTTCGCGCGGAATCGTGGAGCCCGACCGAGTTCTCTCGCGCCACACCACCGCAAACTACATCACGACCGTACTGCTGCTCGCATCGCCGTTCATCGCAGCGATCTTCTGGTATCGTCGAGCGCCGATTTTCTTCGACATCGCTTGCGCGGTGGAGCTGGTCGTTGCGGTCGCGGGCACGGTGTGGTTTCTCGCCTATCGCTTCTGCTGGAAGCGCGACCTGACCTTCTTCCATGCTTCGGTGCCGCGCATCGCGGCGGGCATCATCGTCGGATATCTGCCGATCTTCTTCATCGACGAGGTCTGGGCGCTCGCCGCCCAGCCGTGGTTCGTGCTCGCGGGAGTCGCGCTATTGATGGGGTTCATGACGCTGCTCTATCTCTATATCGAAGTGCAGGGCCGCCTCGGCGACTCGAACGTCGCGTTCGCGCGCGCGCGGCAGATCTTCTGTCTGGGTGTATTACAGGCCTTCGGGGTCGGACTGATCATCACCGGGCTGGTCGGCGGCTCGATGGCGCTACGGAACTGGGGTTCGGCCGACGATCTCGCCGAACTCGCGGCGGAGCTGCCCGCGTTCGCGGGCCAGCTTCCACAGATCATCGGCTTTGAGCCGTTCTACACCTTCCCACCCGCGGTGTTCATGATGACCTTCTTGTCGTTCTTCATCGGGACCTTTCTGCAGCTGATGTGGGAGGATATCCCGATCACACAGCCTCTCTGATCGCGGCAGGAGCGAATGCCACTGCGATTCGTCTGGGGCGTGAAGGGGCAGTTCCTGGTGGGCGTCCGCACAGGAGATGCCGGGTACCCGGAAGCGGTCAATTGGGTACATTCGGGCGCGCGAGAACGGGCGTTGGAGAACGGCAGGCCGCAGCATTCGCTGCCCGCCCCCGAACTCCCTCAAACCGAAGGGAATGAAGCGGAGTGGAGAAGCGCAAGATCGTGATCGTGGGGAGCGGACCGGCCGGCTACACGGCCGCCATCTATGCCGCCCGTGCCGAGCTTTCACCGTTGTTGCTCGCGGGATTCCAGTTCGGCGGCCAGCTGATGCTCACCACCGATGTCGAGAACTATCCCGGCTTTCCAGAGGGCGTGACCGGGCCCGAGATGATGGATCTGTTCCAGAGCCAGGCGGAGCGCTTCGGGACCGAGGTCGTGAACGAAGACGTCAGCGAGATCGACGTCAGAAAACGCCCGTTCATCGTGAAGACCGCCGAGCGAACCGTGGCCGCGGATGCGGTCATCATTTCGACCGGCGCCTCGGCGAAATGGCTCGGGCTCGAATCCGAGCAGCGTCTCCAGAACCGAGGCGTCTCTGCGTGTGCGACCTGCGATGGGGCGCTGTACCGCGGCAAGCCGATGGTGGTGATCGGTGGCGGTGACACGGCGATGGAGGAAGCGCTGTTCCTGACTCGTTTCGCTACCAAGGTGACGGTGATCCATCGCCGCGACGAGCTGCGTGCGTCGAAGATCATGGCGGAACGTGCGCTCGGGAACGAGAAGATCGAATTCGCGTGGAACTCCGAAATCGACGAGATCCTGGGTGAAGAATTCGTGACCGGCGTGCGTCTAAAGAACACGAAGACTGGCGATCCGAAGGAGATTGCGACGGATGCAGTGTTCCTCGCAATCGGCCACCAGCCGAATACCGCCTTTCTGGCCGGGAATCTCGAACTCGATGATGTCGGTTACGTCAAGGTGGAGTCAGGGGCCGCCGGCAGTGGCTGCATGGCGGCGATCGACGCCGAACGCTGGCTTGCAGAGCAGTAGTCGGCGAGCCTCGGCGCCGCTGGGTGCGAGCGGAGATGTAGGGTAATTCGAATGCCTCTCTCGAAAGAAAAACTCGAGAGCCTGATTGCGCGGACGCGGGACATCGTCGTCGGAACGGACGCCGACGGCAGGGTGACCTATTACAACGACGGTGCTACGCGCAGCCTCGGCTACACGCCGGACGAGGTTCTTGGTGAATTCGTCGGCCGCTTCTACCCCAGCCTCGACGAAGCCAAGAAAGTCATGCGGGCGATGCGCGATACAGGCCACGGCGGCAAGGGAATTGTCGAAACGTACAGGACCACGTTCCTGTCGAAGAGCAACGATGAGATCCCGGTCGCGATCTCGGGCACCATCAGCTACGACGACGCCGGCAACGAAGACGGCACCATCGGCTTCGCGAAAGACCTGCGAGAGATCCTTCGCAGGGACAAGTTGGTGACGCTCGGAGAAGTCGCAGTCGGCCTGTCGCACGAGATCAACAACCCGCTCGCGGTCGTGCTCAACCAGGTCGAGCTTCTGGAGCGCGAGGTCGTTGAGCTCGGGGGTGAGAAGGACACTTCGGTGGAGGTCGAGCGTCTCGACGCGATGCGCCGGGAAGTTGCACGCATCTCGGACATTCTCGCTCGGCTCGGCGCAATGGTCGAGCGGGAGCACTACGAAACGATCGACTATGTCGGTCCCGCGAAGATGATCGATCTGCGCAGTGAACGTGAGAAGAACCCGGTCGCCGACCGCCGCCTCGACGGGGTGAGGATCCTGATCGCCGATGACGATCTCGGAATCTGCAGCACCCTGAGGGAATTGCTCACCGCGGCGGGGTGCCGGGCGGAGACGGTAACCGACGGCGAGCAGGCGCTGCGTCGAATCGAAGCGTCCGAGTTCGACCTGGTGCTCACCGACGTCGTGATGCCGAAGATGGATGGTTACGAGCTCTATCAGGCCATCCGGAAGCGCCACCCGCGCTTGCCGGTGCTGATGATGACCGCGTTCCACTATGACAAGGACCACATCATCAAACGCAGCCGCATGAAGGGCCTCGAAGGCGTGATCTTCAAGAAGCCGGTCGACCCCGATCGCCTGTGCCAGGCGATCTACGACTCGATCAAGGGCGGGGCGTCGCCCACTGCCCGCTAGAGGATCGGTTCTTCGGCTTCGTGGGTCTGCAGCGGTGTGCGAGCGGCGCAGACGACTGTGACGGATCGGACACCACGCTCCGCGAGGGCGTGCGCTGCGGCGGCGGCGGTACTGCCGGTGGTGACGACGTCGTCGACGAGCCACACACGCGTGATCCCGTCGAGATCTTCCCGCGCGCGAAACGCGCCCTCGACGTTGCGCCGTCGCGCACGTCGGTCGAGTCCGGTCTGGGAGGGGGTGTCGCGGATCCGGATCAGTACCGTGGGGTCGTGGCGGAGGCCCATGTCACGTGACAGCGCCCCGGCGAGCAGCGCGGCGGGGTTGAAGCCGCGTGCGCGCAACCGGCGCGCGTGCAGGGCGACCGGGATTACCAGCTCGGGGCGCTCTCCCGCCGTGCGCTCGGCAGCTTCGAGAATCCACGCGCGCAGCACGCTCTGCGCGGCCGGGTCGAGGCCCGCGAAGCCCCGTTTCGGGTACTTGAAACGCCGCATCCAGTCGCTTACGGCACCCTCGTAGGAGGTCGCTGTCACGCACTCGACCGAGGCGGGTAGCAGCGGAGGTGCCTCACCGCGAAAGCGCGGCAACGCGCGGTCACAGGGCGCGCAGAGAGACCGTCCGGGCTCGACCGCCTGCGCGCAGGCTGCGCAGATCGCGGGCAGCAGCAACTCGAACAAGCCGCGCAGCGGCGCGCGCATGGCACTCCAATGGGCTAGCCGGGGACGATCAGCGAACGTCCCGTCATGGTCTCGGGCGCGGGGAGCCCGAGCAGGTCCAGGACCGTCGGTGCAAGATCTGCGAGCCCGCCGTCGCGAAGCTCGCGCCCGCCCCGGTCGGGAGCGAGCCAGTAGACCGGAACCGGATTCGTGGTGTGGGCGGTGTGGGGGCCACCGGTCTTGGGATCGACCATCAGCTCGCAATTGCCGTGGTCGGCGGTGACGATCATGTTGCCGCCGCGTTCGAGGATCGCGCCTGCGACTCGTTGAAGGCAACCGTCGATCGTTTCGACCGCCTTCACCGCGGCGTCGAGAACACCCGTGTGACCGACCATGTCGGGATTCGCGAAGTTGAGCAGGATGAAGTCGTAGTCTTCTTCCGCGACGCAGGCAAGCAGCTTCTCGGTGACCTGCTGTGCGTTCATTTCGGGCTTGTGGTCGTAGGTCGCGACATCCCTCGGTGACGGGATCAACACGCGATCCTCGCCGCGGAAAGGTGTTTCGACCCCGCTGTTGAAGAAGAAGGTCACGTGTGCGTATTTTTCGGTCTCGGCGATACGCAGCTGAGAGAGTCCGGCCTGTGCGATGACCTCGCCGAGGATCTGGCGGGCGGGCCGCGACGGGAAGGCGACCTCCAGGCCGAAGTCCGCGTCGTACTCGGTAAAGCAGACGAAGGAGGAGACGTCGACTGCGGGTGTGCGATCGAATTGTCCCGCATAGGCCGCGGGCTTCACTGCTGTGATGGCGTTGGTGAGTTCGCGCGCGCGATCGGCTCGGAAGTTGAAGAAGATGACCGAATCGCCGTCCGCGAGTGCGGCTCCACCGTCGATCACGGTCGGCTTCACGAACTCGTCGCCGTCGCCCCGTTCGTAGCTTTGCTTCACCGCAGTCGCGGCATCGGGGGCCGCCAGGCCTTCGCGCGCCACGATTGCGCGGTAGGCCGCCCCGACCCGGTTCCAGCGGGCGTCGCGATCCATCGCGTAGTAGCGCCCGATCACGGTTGCGACATGCCCGCCGCAGCGCTCGATGCTTGGCAGCAGCGCATGTACGAATTCTTCGCCGGAGCGGGGCGGTGTGTCCCGCCCGTCGAGAAAGAGGTGTAGCGCGGGTCGAATTTCGCGCTCACGGCAGAGGTCGAGCAGTGCCTCGAGGTGGTCGACGTGGCTGTGCACGCCGCCGTCGGAGAGCAGGCCCATCAAGTGAAGGACTCCACCCGCGTCCGTGGCGGCGAACGCGCCCTCGAGTGGACGATTGGTCGTGAACTCACCACGCTCGATGGCATGGTTGATCCGCGTCATGTCTTGTTCGATGACGCGGCCCGCGCCCATCGTCATGTGACCGACCTCGGAGTTTCCCATCTGGCCCGGCGGCAAGCCGACGGCCTCGCCCGAAGTTTCCAGGCGTGCGCTCGCGTGCCGCTCGCGGATTTCCGCGAAGAACGGCGTGTGGGCGATCGCGGTGGCGTCGGCGGAGCCGCCGTCGCCGAGGCCGAAACCATCGAGCACGATCAGCGCGACGGGTGACGTCACTGCACGGCGGCCCGATTGGAGTCGACAGCGATGTCAATCAATGGTGCATCGCTCCAGAGTCGTTCGAGGTCGTATTCCGCTCGAACGTCTTCCAGGAAGACGTGGACGATCAACTCATCGAGATCGATCAGCACCCAACGACCCTCTTGGTAACCCTCGACGCCCGCCGGCTTCCGGCCGATGCCGGCGACGGCCTTCACGATCGAATCGGTGATCGCACGCGCACGTCGGTCCGACGTCGCAGTGGCGATCAAGAAGGTATCTGCGAAGGCGGTCAGCGCGCGCATGTCGAGTGCGACGATGTCTTCGGCTTTCAGGTCGGTGGCACCTTCGACGGCCGCATCGAGGACCGGACGACTCGTGTTCTCACTCATGTAGACTGCTCGTTTCTCGCGGAGGCACGATATGCGCCGCTGCAGGTGATGGCGGTGTGGGCACCGCTCGGGATCAAATAGCGCACCGAGCGCCCCTCGCGCAGGCGCGCGCGAATGTCTGAGGATGAAATGTCGAGTCGGGAAATCTCGATCAACCGGATCCAGGTGCCGGCGGTCCGATGCCGGCCCGACAGCCCATCCGCTGCGATCTCGACGCTGTCGCGGTAGATCGCAGGTAGCCATTCGGAGAGTGAGGGTCGAGTCACGGGGGGCCGGGTCGTCACGGCAAAGTGCGCCAGCGTGAGCAGCTTATCGGGTTCTCGCCAGCTGCCGAGCTCGACGAAAGCATCGTGTCCGATGATGAAAACAGGCAGTGCCGGCGCGATCTTGCCGCCGATGCTGCGTAATGTCTCGATTGCGAATGAGGCTCCGCCACGCTCGACCTCGATCGCGTCCACATCGAAGCGCGGGTTGTCCGCGATTGCGCTGCGCACCCAGGCCAGTCGTTCCTCGGCGGGCGCGATCGGATCGTGTTCGCTCGCGTGCTTGTGCGGCGGCTCGGCGCTGGGCACGAAAGTGACGCGATCGAGCCCGAGGTTCTCTGCGACCTCTTCGGCGGCGCGGAGGTGGCCGACGTGGATGGGATTGAAGGTGCCCCCGTAGATTCCCACCCCGGAGTTGCGGGTCATTCGCGAAGCTGGCCTTCACCCCGAAGCACGAACTTGAGGGTGGTGAGCCCCTCGAGACCCATTGGTCCGTAGGCGTGGAGTTTCGAGGTAGAGATGCCGATCTCGGCACCGAGCCCGAGCCGATAGCCGTCAGCGAACGCGGTCGAGCAGTTCGCGCCCACCGTCGACGAGTTCACGCGGCGCAGGAATTCTTCCGCCTTCCCGTAGTTCTGGGTGATGATGACTTCGGTGTGGTCCGACCCGTAGCTGCGGATGTGCTTCACGGCGGCGTCCAAGTCGGGCACGATGAGGACGGCGAGGATCGGTGCGAGGTATTCCTCGGCCCAGTCGCTCGCTCTCGCGGGCACGGCGTCGCCGAAGATCTCGCAGACGCGAGCGTCGCCGCGAATTTCGACGCCCTCCTCGTGAAGCGCTTTGAGGACGCCCGGCAACACCGTCGTCGTCGCATCGGTGTGAACGATCAGGGTCTCGAGCCCGTTGCAGACTTCCATCTGCGACAGCTTCGAGTCCAGGACGATATCGCGCGCCATGTCGGGGTCGGCGCTTGCATCGATGAAGATGTGGCAGACACCGGCATCATGTTTGATTACCGGAATGCGTGAGGTCTCGCTGACCTTGCGGATCAGTCCCGGCCCGCCGCGGGGGATGATGAGGTCGATATAGGCGTCTTGCCGGACCAGGTGGTCGATCGCCTCGCGGTCGGTCTGCGGCACGATCTGGATCGCATCCTCGGGCACGTCGGTTTCGCGAGCCGCGGCGCGCAGTTCGAAGGCGAGCGCGAGATTCGAGTGGATGGCCTCGGATCCACCGCGCAGGATCACGGCGTTGCCGGATTTGATGCACAGCGCTGCGGCGTCGACGGTCACGTTGGGCCGGGACTCGTAGATGATGCCGATCACGCCGAGCGGAATACGCATGCGCCCGACTCGCAGCCCGTTGGGTCGCACCTGGGTGTTCTCGATGCGTCCAACCGGATCGGGCAGGGCTGCGACATCCCTCAGCCCGGCGATCATGTCGCTCCACTTGGCGTCGGCAAGTTCGAGCCGCTTGAGCATCGGGGCGGCGATGCCCTTCGCTTCGGCTTGCTCGAGGTCGCGCGCGTTCTCGGCCTGGATGCGTGACTTCGCGGCCTCGAGACGCTCGGCCGCGCGAATCAGCCATGCGTCCTTCTGGCGCGTCGAGAGTTCGCCCAAGCGCTCGGCCGCCGCGCTGGCACGGCGGGCCATGTCATGAATCTGTTCCTCGAGGTCCATGGGGTCTCGTTGCCGCCTGTTACGGCGTCGTTTCGTCCCTCAACACGACGAGGTCGTCGCGGTGGATCACCTCGTCGCCGTTCGAATATCCTAGCATCTGCTGGATCCCGGACGTTGCCTGGCCCGCGATGCGAGTGAGATCGTCGGACGAGTACGAGCTGAGTCCTCGCGCGATCTCGCGGCCGCTCGGGTCGAGACAGCTGATGGCATCGCCGATCCCGAAGCGGCCCCGAACCGCGGTGATGCCGGCCGGCAGCAGGCTCTTGCCGCCGTCCTCGACCGCGTGAACCGCGCCGGCGTCGAGGCTGACCTCGCCGCGCGTTCGCGTCGTGCCATTGCACAGTACCGTCGCGGCACCACCGCGGGCTGCGACCTGTGCGGCTTCGAGTTTCGTCGTCATTCCGCCGCGCCCGATCCCGCTCGTCGAGCCCTGGGCGGCGCGCTGAATCTCGGGCGTCACCTGGTCTACCACCTCGAACCGGTGGGGTTCGGGGGCGCCCTCACGCGGAGGTTCGGCGTAGAGGCCGTCGACGTCGGTCAGGACGATCAACAGATCGGCCGCGACGAGATTCACGACCGTTGCCGAGAGATTGTCGTTGTCGCCGAAGCGGATCTCGTCGGTTGCGACCGTGTCGTTCTCGTTCACGATCGGAATGACGCCGTTGCGAAGCAGGGTCCCCAGGGTGTGGCGCGCGTTCAAGAAGCGCTCGTGATCCTCGAGCCCGCTGCGCGTCAAGAGAATCTGCGCAACCTGCCGGCCGAAGTGTGCGAAGTGCTGTTTGTACAAGCCGGTGAGCCCGATCTGACCGACAGCGGCCGCCGCCTGCTTCTCGGGGATCGACTCACTCGGGATGTCCCAGCCGAGGTCGCGGTTTCCGATGGCAATGGCGCCCGACGACACCAGTACGACGTCACGGCCGGAGTCCGCGAGTTCGGAGATCTGCCGAGCAATATCTGCGAAGGCCTCATCGGCGATGCCGCCATTCGCGGCCAGGATCGCGCTGCCGACCTTCACGACGATGCGGCGCGCCTTCGCGATTTCGGCGAAGGCATCGTCGCGCGACTGCCGGCTCAGCTCCCGCACTGACTTTCCTCCTGTTCTGCGGCGTCGACCTCGTCGAGCGCAGTCGATACCGCGCGCAACAATGCATCCAGGCCTTCGCCGGTCACGCCGGACACATATTGCAACTCGATGCCGCGGCGCGCGAATTCCCGCTCGGTGGAAGCCAAGGCGTCGCGGTCGGCTACCAGGTCGAGCTTGTTCAAGACGACGATCTCCCGCCGATCCAGTAGCTCTGTTTCGAAGCTGCCGAGTTCATTGCGAATCGAATCATAGGCGCCGACGAGGTCGCGTCCCTCCAGGACCGCGGCTCCCGCGTCGATCAGGTGCACGAGCACGCGCGTGCGTTCGATGTGGCGCAGGAACTGTGCGCCGAGTCCCGCTCCACCGCTGGCGCCTTCGATCAGCCCCGGGATGTCGGCGACAACGAAGCGCCGTTCGCCTACCTCGGCCACGCCCAGCGCGGGAATCAGCGTGGTGAAGGGGTAGGCGGCGATTCGCGGCCGCGCGCCCGAGATGCGAGACAGCAGCGTCGACTTGCCCGCGTTCGGGAATCCCACCAGGCCGACATCGGCGAGCATCTTGAGCGATAGGCGGAGCTCGCGGATCTGCCCGGGCTGCCCGCGCTCGGCGAAGTCCGGTGCCTGGCGGGTGGAGGTCGTGAATCGCGAGTTGCCACGCCCGCCGCGCCCGCCCTTGCCGACGATGGTCGATTCGCCGTCGTGGTCGAGGTCGGCAAGCAGCAGTTCGCCGCCTTCGGCGCCGGTGTCGTAGACGAGTGTGCCGACCGGAACGGGAATGATGCTGTCCACGCCACGGCGGCCGGTCTTGTTGCTGCCTCCGCCCGGGATACCGGACTCGGCGCGGTTGACCCTGACGATCTTCTGTTCGTTCAGCGTTGCGAGATTGCGATCGGCGATGACGATCACGTTGCCGCCGCGTCCGCCATCGCCGCCGTTCGGGCCGCCGAACGGTGCGAATTTCTCGCGTCGAAAGCTCACCAGGCCGTCGCCACCGTCTCCGGCGTAGATGGCGATCGCCAGCTCATCGATGAACGCTTCTCGACTCATGGCCGGGCCCCCGGAGCGGGGGAGGGAGTCGCGCGTCCGCGCGACCTGCGAATTCAGCTCGCTGTTTCGACGCGCGCGGTCCTGCGACCGCGAGACTTGGGATAGCTGACGACACCGTCGGCCTTCGCGAACAGGGTGTAGTCCTTGCCCAGCCCGACGTTGGAACCAGGGTGGATCGTCGTGCCGACCTGGCGAACGAGGATTGCCCCCGCCTTCACCGTCTGGCCACCGAAGACCTTCATCCCGCGTCGCTGCCCGTTGCTGTCGCGACTCGGACCTCGGTGTAGTACTGCCGATGTCCGGCCTTTCGCCGATATCCCTTGCGTCGCTTCATCTTGAAAACGACGATCTTGTCAGCGCGGTCCTGTGCGGTGATGGTGCCCAGCACCTTCGCGCCGTCGACGAGCGGCTGACCTATGCGCGGGTCGCCTTCACCGCCGACGAGCAGGACTTCGTTCAATTCGATCTTGTCGCCGACCGCGCCTTCGAGCTTCTCGATGCGAACGGCCTCGCCGGGTGCAACCCGGACTTGTTTTCCACCTGTGCGAACCACGGCGTACATCACGACTCCTCACGCTCTACGGAACCGGGCAGTATCGGGCTTTCCGCTTCCACGTCAAGCATTTCCGCAATGGGAGCCGCCGCCAGAGCCAAATCTCTCGCGGCTTCCGGTTTCGGCTCTTCCCGCTCCGGTTCCGGGGTGGTCGCGCTGGCATCCCCCTGGGGACCCATCGCTTCGCCCGGAGCGGGCCCGTCGACTTCGGGGGCTTCGGCTTCGGCCTCGGGCGATTCGGGTGCATCCGCCTCGACCGCGACTTTCACGGCAGCGAGTTCCGCGGTGGCAGTGGCGCCCTGCGCCGGAGGCTCGTCGGCCCCTGCTTCGGGTGCGGATGCTTCGGCCCCGGCTTCGAGTGCTTCAGCTGCAATCGCCAAGACGGCGGTTTCGGGCTGCAGCTCGGCGTCGCTCGTCCCGGTCTGCTCCGGTGCGCCGACGGGTACCTCGGCTTCGGGCTTCCGCTCCTGGAGCCAGCTCAGTTCGAGCGAGACCGGCGGCCCGTCGCCGAGCGCGACGACGTCGAACTGCTCCTGGTGGAGGCCGGGACGCGCGCGGATCTCGATCTCGCGCCCGAGTTCCACGGCGAGGTCGGCCTGCGCGCGGTGGGCGGGACCGAGCAACACCTGGGCGACGCGTGGGTTCACCGAAACGGCGATCGAACGGCCGCAGAAGCGAGGCAGGTCCTTGCGAATCTCGCGCAGCACCTTGAAGGCGACGCTCTCGGCCGACAGCACGTAGCCACGGCCCTCGCAGTAGCCGCACGGCTCACACAGCATCTGCACGAGGTTTTCACGCGTGCGTTTGCGGGTCATCTCGACCAGGCCGAGCTCGGAAATCTTGAGGATGTTGGTCCGCGCCTTGTCCTGGCGGAGTGCGTCCTGGAGCGCGCGGTAGACCTTCTCACGGTTCGCTGCGGATTCCATGTCGATCAGGTCGATGATGATCAGGCCACCGATGTTGCGGAAGCGGAGCTGATTCACGACCTCCTTGACGGCTTCGAGGTTGGTCTTGAGGACCGTCTCTTCGAGATCACGCTTGCCCACGTAACGGCCGGTATTGACGTCGATCGCGGTCAAGGCCTCGCTCTGATCGACGATCAGGTAGCCGCCGGACTTGAGCCAGGCCTTCTTGCCGAGGTTGTCGTCGATCGTCGACTCGAGCTCGAAGTGGTCGAAGATCGGTGCGGCACCCTGGTAGTGATCGAGTTTGGGCTTCGGGTCGGCGACGAAACGAGACAAGAAGTCGCTCATCTCCTCGTAGACCGCGTCGCTGTCGATCGTGATCTTCTTCGTCTTCGAGTTCGAGAAGTCGCGGATCACGCGCAGCGGCAGTGACAACTCGGTGTAGAGCACGCCGGGCGCGGACGCGCGCTCCTTGCGGAACTGGATGTCGTCCCAGACGGAGGTGAGGTACTTCACGTCGGCTTCGAGATCGGCCTGGCTCGCGCCCTCGCCCGCGGTCCGGATGATGAAGCCGAGGTCTGCGGGCTTCATCTTCGTGACGATTTCGCGGAGCCGGCGCCGTTCACGGTCGCTGTCGATCCGGCGCGACACGCCTACGCGGCGCGCCCACGGAGTGAGCACGAGGTGGCGTCCCGCGATCGAGAGGTGGGAAGTGATGCGGGCGCCCTTGGTACCAATCGGCTCCTTGGCGACTTGGACCACGATCTCCTGCCCTTCCTTGAGCAGCTTCTCGATCTTCGGCAGCGGTTGCCGCTGAGTGCCGCGCCGGCCACGTCGCGGCCGCGGCGAATCCTCGTCGTCGTCGCTATCAGAGGCGCCGTTGGTGGAGCCGTCGAAGTAATCGCCGACGTAGAGGAAGGCCGCCTTCTCCAGGCCGATGTCGACGAACGCGGCCTGCATGCCGGGCAGCACCCGCGTCACTTTGCCGAGCACGACCATGCCGCCGACGCTGCGGTCGCTATCGCGTTCGAGGTGGAGTTCGTGGAAGGTCCCGTGTTCCATGAGCGCGACACGGGTTTCGCCCGCGCTCGCGTTGATGATGATCTCGTTGGGCATCTATTTTTCCGGCCCGGAGTCGAGGTTGCTCCCCTCGGGAAACAGAACCCCGCTCTCCCAGCGTTGGCGAGCCGCGTCACGATCGTTGGTGGGACCGGCGGGGCCTTACGGCTCCGCCGATGGCGGGGTTAGCGCGGATCCGACTCCAAGCCTTCGACAGGTTGGGCCAGATGGACGGGGGTGATCCCTAATGCCCCGAAAACACGATCAAAAATCTCGACTCGCACAGTAATTCTCTCAACGGTGCTGCCTGGCAATTCCACTTTCCGAGCCCCGTGCAGCACCCCGCCGCGCGTCCGTCTCGTTTCGTGGACCACGGGACCGCTCGCTCGAGGTTGCCGAAATCGTGATCCGCCCCTCACATCGAGGCGAGAATCGGCGAGAATGGGTGTTCCCTCGTGAGAGCGGGCCTCACAGGCCCGCACCAGTAAACTTGAAGAGAAAGTCATGGATTCCAACGCCCAGGTCAAGACCGATCCCAGACGGGCCCTACCGTCCGTCGAGAGACTCGTGCGGGAACTTCTGGCCGATTACCCCGAACTACCGGCCTGGGCCCTCCAGGCGGCGGCTCGTGAGGCGCTGAACGCCGCCCGGGAGCGTTTCTCGGCCGCTGGGGGCGCTTCCGAGGTCCGGCTTCCGAGCCCCGCGGAGCTCACCGCCCAGGTCGCCGCCGGGGCCGAGCGGATCGCGACGGGGCACCCACGACGTGTGGTGAACGCGACGGGAATCCCATTGCATACGAATCTGGGCCGCGCTCCGCTGGCCGCTGGAGCTGCCGCGGCGGTGGCCGAGGTCGCGGCGGGCTACAGCGACCTCGAGCTCGATCTCACGACCGGGCGCCGAGGCGACCGCCTGGCCGCGCTGACGGCAAAGCTGATGCTCCTCACCGGAGCCGAAGCCGCGCTCGCGGTCAACAACAACGCAGCGGCTTTGTTGCTGGCTCTCGAAACACTCGCGCGCGGGCGCGAGGTGATCGTTTCGCGCGGTGAGCTGGTCGAGATCGGCGGGTCGTTCCGAGTGCCCGAGATCATGGAACGCGCCGGCGTGAAGCTCGTCGAAGTCGGCGCCACCAACCGCACCCACGCGGCCGATTACGAGCGTGCGATCGGCCCCGAGACCGCGCTGCTACTGAAGGTTCATCGCAGCAACTTCGAGCAGACCGGCTTCGTGGCGGAGGTCGGGTTGGCAGAACTGGCCGAGGTCGCGGGCCGCCACGCCTTGCCGGTGCTCGAGGATCTCGGTAGCGGAACGCTGGTCGATCTTTCGCGCCGGGGCCTCCCGGCCGAGGCGTTCGCGCCGGCGCGTCTTCGGTTGGGCGCGGACCTGGTGTGCTTCTCGGGCGACAAGCTGCTGGGCGGCCCGCAGGCGGGCATCGTGCTGGGCGCTGCGGATCCGTTGCTGCGGATGCGCCGCAACCCGCTCGCGCGTGCGCTGCGGTTGGACAAGCTCTCGCTTGCGGCGCTCGATTGGACGCTCGGCTGCTACCTGGACGGTCGCGCGGAGCGCGAGATTCCGGTACTGCAGCAGATTCTCGAGTCCGCTCCGCGCCTCGAGGCCCGCGCGCGCGCGCTGGCGGCGCGCCTTGCGAAGGTCGTCGGTGAGGGCGATCGCGTCGAGGTCTCACCGGACCGCGCGTTCGTGGGTGGCGGCTCGCTGCCGGGCTTCGAGCTCGACACCTGGGTCGTGGCGATCCGAACCACCGTCTCGGCCGAGAGCGTTGCGGCGCGGCTCCGGCAGGCGACCCCGGCCGTGCTTGCCCGCGTCCGCGACGATCTCGTGATCTTCGACGTGCGGACGCTGCTCGACGGTGAGGAAGCGGCGCTCGAGGCGGCGGTGGACGGGATTTTCGCTGCGGGTTCACCATGAGTGTGAGCATCTCGCCATGAGCGTCAGGCTTTCGTTGATTGCCGTCTGCCCATCGCTTAGGATCGGACCGTTCAAATGCTGAACTCGAGTGTCCTGGTTCTCAATCGCTCGTACCTGCCGATCCACGTGACCTCGGCTCGTCGTGCTTTTGCGATGATCTTCCAGGACCTCGCCTGCGTGGTGAACGAACATTACGAGACATTCGACTTCGAGGGCTGGCGGCGGATTCGTGCGACCGGCGGTTGTGACGTGATCGGCACGCCGAGCGGTGCTATCCGTGTGCCACGGGTGATCGTGTTGTGCGTATTCGATCGAGTTCCGAAACGGCACGTGCGCTACAGCCGCGCGAATATCTTCACACGCGACAAATTCACGTGTCAGTATTGCGGTGAACGTCCGGGCCGTTCGGAGCTGAACCTCGACCATGTCATCCCGCGATCGCTCGGTGGGCGAACTTCATGGGAGAACGTCGTGTGCAGCTGTGTCGGATGCAATCGCCGCAAGGGTGGGCGAACGCCCGAGCAGGCGCGTCTGCCCCTGAAGCGACAGCCCGCACGGCCGCGTTGGACGCCGCTCATGAATCTGTCCGTGACCGGAGCCCGTTACGAAGAGTGGCGCCCCTTTCTACACGTGATCGGCGACCGATCGAACTCGGCGCAGATCGCGAGCTGATCGCGGCGGGCAGTAGCGAGTCAGCGTCAATCCAGGCAGCGAGAAATCCAGGAGGGAAGTGAAGATGGGGTCGGGCTCGTCGCTATCGCCGGGGCCTCGGATGATTCCCGTCGGCGGCGGGAAGGGCGGCGTCGGCAAGAGCTTCGTGGTTGCCAACCTGGCGGTCGTGCTGGCGCGCAGCGGCAGGCGTGTGATTGCGGTCGATGGCGATCTCGAGGGCGCGAACCTCCACACGTGTCTCGGGGTTCCCGAGCCGCGAAACAGCCTTGCCGATTTCGTCGCATACCGCGAAGACGAACTCGAAAAACTGCTCGTCGATACACCGATCCCGAACCTCCAGTTCATCGCCGCAACCCACGGCAACCTCGCGACACCGCAGCCGAGCCATTCGCGTCGTGTCCAGATGCTGCGTGCGCTTCGGCGGCTGCCGGCCGATTTTCTGTTGTTCGATCTCGGCGCCGGGACTCATTCCGCAGTCATGGACTATTTCATGATTGGCGAAGAGGGCCTGGTCGTCATTGCGCCTGAGCCGACGTCGGTCGAGAATGCCTACTCGTTCATCCGCGCCGCCTTCTACCGCCGGCTGCGGCTCGCGATGGTCTCGCACGATATGCGCAAGGTGGTCGCGCTCGCAATGGACCAGCACAACGAGCGCGGGATCCGCACACCACTCGATTTGCTGCACGAGATCGAGGCGAGCGATCCGCACGAGGGCAGGCGCTTCATCGAGACGATGAAGTCGTTCCGGCCACGGATCGTGATCAACGACGCGATGACAGCGGAAGACGTCAAGCTCGGTTTTTCGATACAGACCGTCTGCCGCAAGTACTTTGGCATCGAGTCCGACTATCTCGGCTACATCAACCACGACGAAAATGCACGACAAGCGGTTCGTGAACGACGCCCACTGGTCGACCGCTATCCGCGTTCCGATGCCGCGATCTACATTTCGCGAATCGCCAAGAAACTTGCTGCGGAGTCCGATTTCGCGCGAACCTAGAGGCCCCCATGAAGCCTTTGTCCGAACAGAATCACTACGAAATTCTCGAGATCACGAGCGACGCGGCGGTGGCCGAGATCGAGCGAGCGTTCCGAATGGCGCAGTCGACTTACGCCGACGACTCCCTCGCGGGCTATTCGGTTTTCGGTGAGGGTGAGGCCGCCGCGATCCGCGAGCGGGTCGAGATCGCCTACCGAGTGCTTTCCGATGCCGAGGCGCGCCTTGCCTACGACGCTGAACTCGGCGGCAGCAGCGCTTCGTCCGGTGTGGAGGCCGCGAGCGTAGACCCGCAGCTCGAGCCGGTGAGCGTTCTCGACGAGGTCACGATTCCGGTCGAGCCCAGACCGGTGTTCGAGATGGGAGAGCTCGAAGCGCTCGAGGAAGACGACGGCGAATTCGACGGTGCGCGGTTGCGGCGTTCGCGTCTGCGCTCGGGCATCGAACTCGACGAAATCTCCGGCATCACGAAGATCACTCCGACCTATCTGCGCTTCATCGAAGAGGATCGCTACGCCGAATTGCCTGCGCCGGTCTACGTCCGCGGCTTCGTTCGGGCGTACGCGGAATGCGTTGGTCTCGACTCGACTCGCGTTGCCGCGAGCTATATGAAGAAGTACGAGGCGGACACGGACGCGTCTCCCCGCGGCAGGTTCCTCGGCAGTCGCTGAACCCGTCGCCCGGCAGCGAAGGGTTGCATTGAAGATCATCATCTCCGAGAGCGAGGAGGGCCAACGCGTCGACTTCGCGTTGGCGGAGCTTGCGGGCATTTCGCGGTCCCAAGCACAGCGGTGGATCGAATCGGACCTCGTCCGCATCAATGGCCGCTCACCGCGCGCGAGTCGTCGTGTGCGCTGTGGTGATTCGCTCGAGGCGACTCCGGCCGAACCCGCGCCGTCGTCGGTTGCGCCCGAAGCGATCCCGCTCTCGGTGCTCTACGAGGACGACGATCTGATCGTGATCGACAAGCCCGCGGGCCTCGTGGTTCACCCTGCGCCGGGACATCCCGGCGGCACGCTCGTGAATGCATTGCTGCATCACTGTGGGGATCTTGCGGGCGTGGGCGGCGTGCTCCGCCCGGGTATCGTGCATCGCCTCGACCAGGGAACCTCGGGCGTGATGGTGGCGGCGAAGAATGATGTCGCCCACCGGGTTCTCTCCGAACAATTTCGCGACCACAGCATCGAGCGTGAATACCGCGCGCTGGTTCGGGCGCTACCGGGTGCGGACACGGGGCGGGTCGATCAGCCGATCGGCCGGCACCCGCGTGACCGCAAGCGGATGTCGGTGCGTTCGCACCGAGGTCGCGAGGCCTCGACCGTATGGCGCGTGCTGCGACGTTTTCGCGTCACGGGGCGCAGCTGGCTCGCCGTCCTTCCCGAGAGCGGCAGGACCCACCAGATCCGGGTGCACCTCGCCGCGGCGGGTATGCCGGTCGTGAGCGACCCCGTCTATGGCCGGTCGCGGCGCGAGCCGCTCGCGCTCGACCACCCGGCGTTGCACGCGAGTACGCTCGGGTTCGACCACCCTCGCCTCGGGGAGCGGCTCCGTTTCGAGGCACCGCTTCCCGACGATCTCGCGCAGCTCATCGCGTCACTCGAGGCGCGGGAGGAAGGCGCTTGACGAAGGGCTGGATCCGGCACCCATTGCTCGCTGCCTGCGGCGTAGAGCATGGTTTCGGACTGCGTGGCGCGAGCCGCGAGGGGCTGCTGCGACCGCGCCAGGTCCATGGTGCGAGGGTCGCGACCGCGGCTGCGTGCGCGGGGCCGAGCCCACCGGACGCGGATGCGATCATTTCGAAGCTCGCGGGCCAAGCGGTGGCGGTCGTCACCGCCGATTGTGTGCCCATTCTCGTTGCGGCCGCGGACGGCTCGGCGGTGGCGGCGGTACACGCAGGCTGGCGCGGGCTCGCCGCCGGTGTGATCGGGGTGGGAGTCGCCGCTCTCGGGGAGATGGGGGGCGGCTCGACCTCGCTGGTCGCGGTCGTGGGCCCGCACATTGGTGCGTGCTGCTACGAGGTGGATCAGCCGGTTCTCGACCGCCTCGGCGACCGCTTCGGCGATTCGCTCGCGAACGCCGTTCGGCCCACCCGCCCTGGTCACTTCAGGCTCGATCTCGGGGGGCTCTCACGGCTCGCCCTCAGTCTCGCGGGGCTCCGCCCAGCGGCGGTCGGCGAGGTTTCCGATGCGTGCACTCGCTGCGACGCGGACCGTTTCCATTCCTATAGGCGGGACGGGCCCCGGAGCGGTCGGCTGGTCCACTTCATCGCGGCCCGTGTGCACGAGGCTTGACACCGCTAGAGCCCCGCTTTAGGCTTTCTCTGATCGCTTTCATTCGGCTGCTGCCGCGGCGCTCGACGTCCCCCGCTGAGTTTCACCGGAACAGCCGATTCCAACCACTCTTTCAACCCATTCTCCCCTTATCGGGGCCTCCCAGCTGCATTGCGGGCGAAATATGAGCCGGGGTCCTGGCGACGCGAGAGAATCCAGCCGACTGGCGATCCGCCGCTTTGGAATTTTCGATCAACTTTTGATTCAGAGCTTCCGAACGAGCAGATAGAGCCGAACCCTCCTCACCGAAAGCGGTAGGCACCACACCCCTTCAACCGTTGCACCTCTCAGGGCAATCGGGCCCCACCACAACGACCCTCGAAATCGAAAGAGAACAAATCTGTGAGCAATTACCGCGCTGGCGAAAGCAATTCTGCTCCGGGGCGTTCGCGCCGGGGGCGAGGTCGTCGGCCCCGTGGCGGTGGGAATGGCGGGAACAACGCGCGCGATTCGCGCCAGGGCGGCAAGTCCGAATTCCCGGATGACGAGCCGTTCGAGGACGAGATCGACGAGGGCGATCCGGACGCGGAGAGCGTTCACGTCAATGACCTCAAAGCGAAGACTCCCCAGCAGCTCACCGAGTTCGGCGAAGAGCTGGAGATCGAAAGCGCAGCGGGTCTGCGCAAGCAGGACCTGATCTTCGAGATCCTGAAGGCACAGACTGCCAAGAAGGGGCGCATCTACGCCGAAGGCACGCTCGAGACCCTGCCCGATGGCTTCGGCTTCTTGCGTGCACCGGACCAGAACTACCTGGCCGGGCCCGACGACATCTACGTCTCTCCGTCCCAGATCCGGCGCTTCAACCTGCGTACGGGAGACACGGTGCTCGGGCAGATCCGCCCGCCCAAGGAAGGTGAACGTTACTTCGCACTGCTCAAGGTCAACTCGATCAATCTCGAGTCGCCCGAGAACGCTCGACACAAGATCCTGTTCGACAACCTGACACCGCTCTACCCCGAGGACCGCTTCGATCTCGAGGCACCGAAGGGTGGGATCACGACGCGAATCATCGACCTGATCGCTCCGATCGGGAAGGGCCAGCGCGCGCTCATCGTGCTGCTGATCGACGAGCGTCCCGAAGAAGTGACCGACATGCAGCGGACCGTGAAGGCCGAGGTCATTTCCTCGACCTTCGACGAGCCCGCGACACGCCACGTGCAGGTTGCCGACATGGTGATCGAGAAGGCCCGGAGGCTCGTCGAGCACAAGCGCGACGTGGTGATCCTGCTCGACTCGATCACGCGCCTTGCCCGCGCCCACAACACCGTCGTGCCCCACTCGGGCAAGATTCTCTCGGGTGGTGTCGACTCGAATGCACTGCACAAGCCCAAGCGTTTCTTCGGAGCTGCGCGCAATGTGGAAGAGGGCGGCAGTCTGACGATCATAGGTACCGCGCTGATCGACACCGGTTCGCGGATGGACGAAGTCATATTCGAGGAGTTCAAGGGCACCGGCAACAGCGAGATCGTACTCGACCGCAAGCTCGCCGATCGGCGGACCTACCCCGCGATCGACATCAACCGCTCGGCGACTCGGCGGGAAGAGCTGCTGCTGCCGGAGACCACCCTGAATCGGATGTATATTCTCCGCAAGGTGCTCGCACCACTCAATCCGGTCGATTCGATGGAGTTCCTGCTCGAGAAGGTCAAAGCTACGAACACCAATGACGAATTCCTGGAGTCGATGAACTCGTAGCTCGGCCGTCCCACCGGACTCTGCGGCTCTCATGTCTGAACTGTTGGACAAACTGGTTCCCTTCGAACAGCGCTTTGCGCAGCTCGAAGAGAGGCTCGCCGACCCCGAGGTCGCTGCGTCGGCGGGGGAATATGCCGAGGTTGCGAAGGAGCACGCGTCGCTGCGGGAGATCGTCGCTGCGGCCACCTCTTACCGTGCGACCCTCACCGAAATCACCGCTGCCGAGAGCATGCTCGATGACTCGGACGAAGAAGTCCGCGAACTCGCACGCGCGGAGATCGACGAGCTTGGCAGCAGGCGTGAAGAGTTCGAAAGTCGGATCCGGGTGCTGCTGGTTCCCAAGGATCCCAACGACGAGAAGAACGCGATTCTCGAAGTCCGTGCCGGCACTGGCGGTGACGAGGCGGCGCTCTTTGCGGGAGATCTCTATCGGATGTACTCGCGCTACGCGGAACGTTACGGCTGGAAGTGCGAGCTGATTTCGATATCGCAGACCGCCGGCGGCGGAATTCGCGAGGTCGTCGTGAATATCAGTGGCAAGGACATCTACAGCCGCCTCAAGTACGAGCGTGGCGTACACCGCGTTCAGCGGGTACCCGCGACCGAAGCACAAGGTCGCATTCACACCAGTACGGTGACGGTCGCGGTGCTGCCGGAAGCCGAGGAGGTCGACGTTGCGATCGATCCGGGCGATCTGCGGGTCGACGTGTTCCGCGCATCCGGGCCGGGGGGCCAGAGCGTGAACACGACCGACTCCGCGGTGCGGATCACGCACGTCCCGACCGGCCTCGTCGTGCAATGCCAGGACGAGAAGTCGCAGCACAAGAACAAGGCCAAGGCGATGAAGGTTTTGCGTTCGCGGCTGCTCGAACAGGAGATCGAGCGCGAGGCGCAGCTGCGCGCGAGCGACCGACGTGAACAGGTGGGCACCGGCGGACGCAGCGAGAAGATCCGCACCTACAACTATCCGCAGTCTCGCGTCACCGACCACCGTGCGGGCGTCACGCTCCACAAGCTGGATGCGATCATCGAGGGCGACCTCGACGAGATGCTCGACGCCGTCCACGTCTTCATGGCGTCTAAGGCCGAAGCCTCTGGGACCGGGGCATGACGACCGCCGCCCCCGCGGACGGCAAGATCTGGACGGTTCTCGAGTTGCTGACGTGGACGAAGCGCCACTTCGTGTCGCGTGGGATCGAAACCGCGCAGCTCGATGCGGAGTGTCTGCTCGCCCACGTGTTGGACGTCGAGCGGCTGAAGCTGTTCCTGGATTTCGAGGAAGAGGTCTCAAAAGTCGACCGAGCGGTCTTTCGGGATCTCGTCCGCAAGCGTGCGGGTGAGCGCGTGCCGGTCGCGCAACTCACGGGTCACAAGGAGTTCTGGTCGCTGCCGCTCAAGGTCACGGCCGATGTACTGGTTCCGCGCCCCGACACCGAGACTCTGGTCGCAGCGGTACTCGAGCGGCTGCCCGGAGGCGACGCCCCGCTCCGGCTGCTCGACATCGGGACCGGAAGTGGGGCGGTGGCACTTGCGATTGCGGTGGAGCGCCCGACGGCGCACCTTGTCGGTACCGATATTTCGAAGGCGGCACTTGAGATTGCGCGCGAAAATGCCGATGTGAATGGGGTCTCGGATCGAATCGAATTGCGGCATGGCCCGTTGTTCGAGCCGGTTGCGGGGCAACGTTTCGACTGGATCGTATCGAATCCCCCCTATGTAGCGGAAAGCCAACGCGGAACCCTGCCGCCTGAGCTCGATCACGAGCCCGAGCAGGCCTTGTTCTCGGGGGAGGATGGAACGACGATGCTGGCGGAGTTGATCGCGCAGGCTCCGGCGCTGCTGCGACCCGGGGGCGGTATCGCGGTCGAACTGGCGCCTGAACAGGCTGATTCGGTAACAGGTTGGTGTCGCGACGCGTGTTTCACCGATGTGCGTACGCACCGCGACCTGGGTCGGCGGGTCCGGGTGGTGTCGGCGCGGCTGCCTGCGGGCTGACGCGACCCGGGGATGGGTTCGCAAGTGGAGGCGGGAGCATGGATCAGATCGTCGTGCGGGGTGGCAATCGCCTCGTTGGCGAAGTAGCGGTCTCGGGTTCGAAGAACTCGACCCTGGCCTTGATGGCGAGCGCACTGCTGGCCGACGGCGTCAGCGTTCTCGATAACGCTCCGCGGCTGCGGGACGTCGACGCGATGCTCGAGCTGCTGCGAGCGCTCGGCGCGAAGGCCGACTGGAACGACGAGAGCGGCCACACGCTGTCGATCGACGCGAGCGGTGTCGACAATTTCGAGGCGCCATACGACCTCGTTCGCAAGATGCGTGCGTCGTTCATGGTGCTGGGCCCGTTGGTCGCTCGTTTCGGCAACGCTCGCGTTTCCGAGCCGGGTGGCTGCGCGATCGGCGTGCGCCCAGTCGACCAGCACCTGAAGGGCCTCGAGGCCCTCGGCGCAAAGGTGCAGCTCCAGCATGGCTACGTCCAGGCGACGTCTTCCGGGCTCGAGGGCGCTCGGCTCGCGTTCGACCTCACGACGGTGAACGGCACCCAGAACGTCCTGATGGCCGCGACCCTCGCGCGCGGCGAGACCGTGATCGAGAACGCGGCACGAGAACCCGAAGTGGTCGAACTCGCAACCATGCTCTCGAAGATGGGTGCGGAAATCCACGCTGCGGGCAGCGATCGCATCGTGGTTCGGGGCGTAAAGGAGTTGCGGCCGGTCCGGCACCGGGTCGAGGGAGACCGCATCGAAGCGGGCACGTTACTCGCCGCCGCGGCCATCACCCGTGGCGACGTGCGAGTGACGGGCATCGACCCGTCACTGCTCGAATCGACACTCGAAAAGCTGCGTGAGCTGGGCGCCGAGGTGGAGGTCGACGCGGACGGTGCACGCGTACGTGCGGACGGTCACCAGGTCGGCATCCGCGTGGTTACCGCGCCATTCCCGGGTTTTCCGACGGATATGCAGGCGCAGATCATGGCCGTACTGACGCTGGTCGATGGTTCGAGCGTGGTGATCGAGAACGTCTTCGAGAACCGCTTCATGCACGTTCCGGAGCTCCAGCGCCTCGGCGCCGATATATCGCTCTCGGGTCGTTCCGCTCACGTGCGCGGCGTCGAGAAGCTCATGGGTGCGCCCGTGATGGCAACGGATCTGCGCGCATCGGCGGGGCTGCTGCTCGCGGGCCTCGTTGCCACGGGTGAGACTCGCGTGAGTCGGGTCTATCACATCGATCGCGGCTACGAAAACATCGAAGCGAAGCTCCGAAGCCTGGGAGCGGACATCTGCAGGGAGGTTTGACCATGGCAACCAGGACGGCGACCAAGGGAATGGTGAACGTGTTGCAGGCCGATGGCGCGGGTTTCGAGGCGCGTTTTGCCAAGCTCGTGTCGCGCCGCGACGGCGAGGGCGAAAACGTCGAGAAGTCGGCCCGGAAGATCGTAGAGCGTGTTCGCGACGGAGGCGATGAGGAGCTACTCGCTTGCATTCGGAAATTCGACGGCAACAAGGCGGAGGCTCTCGAAGTAACGGCCGAAGAATGGGACGAAGGTTGCGAGGCGACCGATCCCGCTGATCGCGCGGCGCTCGGCAAGGCCGCGATGCGCGTCCGCGACTTTCACCGAAAAAGAATTCCGTCGAGCTGGGAGGTTCGCGAGGAGGGCGGTGGCATCTTTGGTAACCGCGTTCGTCCGCTCGAACGCGTAGGGGTTTATGTACCGGGCGGCAAGGCGTTCTATCCGTCGAGCGTGATCATGAACGCGGTGCCGGCATCGGTGGTCGAGGTGCCCGAAGTCGTGATGGCAACTCCTGCCGCCAGTGACGGCAGGATCCGGCCGGAAGTGCTGATGGCCGCACGCGTGGCTGGAGTGCATAGAATATTCAAAATGGGCGGTGCTCACGCGGTTGCCGCGCTGGCATACGGGACCGAGACCGTGCCTCGGGTCGATAAGATCGTCGGCCCCGGCAATGCCTATGTCGCCGCCGCGAAGCGGCTGGTATTCGGACAGGTTGCGATCGACTCGGAAGCCGGGCCGACCGAGCTGGTGATCATCGCCGACAAGACGGCGACACCCGCGTGGTTGGCGGCGGATCTGATTTCCCAGGCCGAGCATGACGAGATGGCGAGTTGCTTGCTGTTCACGAACTCCAAGGCCATCGCGACGCGCGTACAGGACCAGCTCACCCGCCAAATGAAGGGATTCGGACGCGCCAAGATCGCGAAAGCTGCACTCACGAAGCGCGGCGCGATCGTGATCGCGAAGAACATTGCGGAGTGCATCGAACTCGCCAACCGGTACGCGCCGGAGCACCTGATGATCGCCACTGATGACGCCGACGTGGTATCGAAAGGCGTCAAGAATGCCGGTGCGATCTTCCTGGGTCACTATACTCCGGTGGCGGTTGGCGACTACATCGCCGGGCCGAACCACGTGTTGCCCACCGGTGGGACGGCGCGATTCTTCTCGCCGCTCGGAGTCGAGGACTTCCTCAAGCGGACGAGCGTCACGCGTTTCGAACCGCCGAAACTCCGCGAACTCGGCGGCGATGTGATCCGGCTGGCGGAAATGGAAGGACTCGTCGGGCACGGGCAGTCGGTCGACCTGCGGTTGCAGAAGATTCGACGCGCTCGCCGAGAGCGAGAGGCTGCTCGAGAAGCGGAGGCGGAAATCGAGATATGAGTGGCGGCGACAGGCGTATTGCAACGGTCGAGCGCAAGACCAAGGAGACCGAGATCAGCATCGAGTTCAACCTCGATGGTACCGGCGAATACGACATTTCGACGGGGATTCCGTTCTTCAACCATATGCTGGAGTCGTTCGCGAGGCACGGTCTGTTCGACCTGCGCCTGCGCGCCAAGGGTGACCTCGATGTAGATACGCACCACACCATCGAGGATGTGGGGATCGTGCTGGGCCAGGCGGTGAAGGAGGCGTTGGGCACAACGGCGGGAGTTCGCCGTTACGGTTTCTTCGTGCTGCCGATGGCGGAGGCGAAGGTCGACGTTGCGATCGACGTGTCGAACCGCCCGTATCTCGTCTATCGCGTCGAATGCGCGAACGATCGGATCGAGGGGTTCGATGTTTCGTTGACGGAGGACTTCCTCTACGCCTTCTCGCAGAATGCGGGCCTCGATCTCCACGTCGAGCTTCGGTACGGAAAGAGCCCGCACCACATCGTCGAGGCGATCTTCAAGGGACTCGCACGCGCGTTGCGCATATCGGTCGAACGGGATCCGCGCGTCGTCGGCTTGCCGACGGTGAAGGGGGCGCTGTAGCTCGCGATGTCCGTTGCTCCGATCATCGCTGTGGTGGACTACGGCGCGGGCAACCTTCGCAGCGTTGCGAAGGCACTCGAGCGTTCGAATCTGGAGCCTCGCGTGATGGCTGATCCAGCGGCTGTGCGCAGTGCGGACGGCGTGGTGCTGCCCGGTGTCGGTGCCTTCCCGGACGCGATTGCGAATCTGCAAGAGAAGGGGCTCGACGATGCCGTGCTCGAGTCGATCGAGAGCGGCCGCCCGTATCTGGGCCTGTGCCTCGGTCTCCAAGTTCTCTTTGAGCAGAGCGATGAACACGGGTTGACACAGGGTCTCGGGCTGTTGCCGGGCCGGGTCGAACGTTTCGCCGAACGTGACGCCGACGGTACAGCGCTGCGGGTACCCCACATCGGATGGAACCGAGTGCGTTTTCGAGGCTCCCATCCGATGCTGGACAATATGCCTGCCGAAGATTGCTACTACTTCGTCCATTCGTACCGTGCGGTTGCGGCGCGGCCGAACGATGCCATCGGTATCGCCGACTACGGTGGCGATTTCGCGGCCGCGGTAGCAACCGACAAGCTCTTCGCGGTGCAATTCCACCCGGAAAAGAGCCAGGGGGCGGGTCGTATGTTGCTCGACGCCTATGCCGCGTGGGTGCGGTCGTGATCGCGCGTGTTTTGCGCTGGTACTCGGTGGTGCTGTTGTTGGTGCTCACGGCGTGTGCGACCGATCGGCAGATCGACGCGCAGACCTACGCGCCGACGGGTCCGGCGCTAGCGCGAGTGGCGGTGGTTCCGTTCTACGCCCACCGGCTCTACGATGGGTCCAGCCGGCTCGGCGGGGTCTCGCCGGAGCTCGCGACCGAGCGCGTGACGCAGCAGGTCGCCGAGGCGATGCTCGCAGAGGGCATCGAGATCGTTCCGGTCGATGAAATCGTGAACGCTTTCGAGAATTTCCCGCGCGCGACCGCGGTGATCGATTCGCAGATCTACGCCGAGGGAGCGGGGAGCACCCTCGGTGCGACCAGCGTGCTGGTGGGCGAGGTGCTGCGCTACCGCGACGCCCGCGGGGCCACGGCGCCCGGGCGGCATCCGGCGAGTGTGGCCTTCCAGGTGACTCTCTACGAAGCGCCCGACGGGTTCAAGCTCTGGTCTGCGCGCTACGATTACACCCAACCGCCGCCGCAGGAAAAGTCCGGCAGCGACATGCACGACGCCGTGTTGATGCAGCATTGGTTGACCGCGCACGAAATCGCGCAACGCGGTGCCGATGCGATCGCGCAGTCGCTGGCCGACGCCAGGTAGCGCGCGCGCCGGCGCGACCCCGAAACGAAAGCGAGCCCCCCATCGCCCCCTTTGAGCTCATTCCTGCCATCGACGTGCTCGACGGCCGCTGTGTTCGACTCACGCAGGGCCGCTACGACGAGGCGACGATCTACGGCGAAGACCCCGGTGCGGTCGCTTCGGGCTTCGCCGCGCACGCGCTCGCTCGGCTGCACGTGGTGGACCTCGATGGCGCGAGGGCGGGTGAGACGCGCAACGGCGACGCGATCCGCGATATCGTCTCGGGCGTGGGTGCGATCCCGGTTCAGCTCGGTGGCGGCATTCGGACCGTCGCCGCGGTCGAAACCGCGCTGGCGCTCGGCGTCGACCGTGTGATCCTCGGGACGGTGGCGTTGCGTGACCCCGAGCTCGTGCGCGAAGCCGCGAGGCGTCATCCGCGACAGATCGTCGTCGGCATCGACGCCCGCGACGGGCGAGTGGCGGTCGAGGGTTGGATCGAGGCAAGCGACGCCCTTGCGGTCGACGTCGCGAAACGCTTCGAAGATGCAGGCGTTGCGGCGATCGTCTACACCGACATCGCGCGCGACGGTATGTTGACCGGGCCGAATTTCGACGCGACCGCAGCGCTCGCGGACGCAATAGGCATTCCGGTAATTCTTTCGGGGGGCGTCTCGTCCGAGGCGGACGTGGTACGAGCGGCGACCTACACCGAGCGCGGCGTCAGTGGTGCGATCGTGGGCCGCGCCATCTACACCGGTGCCGTCGACATCGGTCGCACCCTGGAGAAGCTCTCGTGTTGATGAAGCGCATCATTCCGTGTCTGGACGTGGACAAGGGTCGGGTGGTCAAAGGAGTGCAGTACGTCGACCACGTCGACGCCGGCGATCCGGTCGAAGTCGCCCAGATGTACGATGCCCAAGAAGCCGACGAGATCACTTTTCTCGACATCACGGCCAGCCACGAGGGGCGCAGCATCCTGCTCGATGTCGTCGCGCGCACCGCCGAGACGGTCTTCATGCCGCTCACCGTCGGCGGCGGCGTGAGGTCGGTCCAGGACATCCGCGATCTCCTCAATGCCGGCGCCGACAAGGTCTCGATCATGACCGCGGCGGTCGAAAACCCGGATCTGATCGGCGAGTCGGCGGTGAAGATCGGCAGCGCGAACCTCGTGCTCGCAATCGATGCGCGAGCGCGCGACGGCGGCTGGGAGGTCTGCACCCACGGCGGGCGGCGCCCGACGGGGATCGATGCGGTCGCGTGGGCGGCACAGAAGGCCGAAGAGGGCGCGGGCGAGATCCTGCTCACGAGCATGGACCGCGACGGTACCAAGAGCGGCTACGACCTGGAACTGCTGCGCGCGGTCACGGACGCGGTGCGGGTGCCCGTCATCGCGTCGGGCGGCGGGGGCAGTGCGGAAGACCTCGCGCACGCCCTCTCCGACGCTCCGGAGGGCGGACACGCGCAGGCAGCGCTTGCGGCATCGATCTTCCATTTCGGCGAAATCACGGTCGGGGAGGTGAAACGGCGCCTTCTCGAGCTGGAAATCCCGGTCCGGCCACCCGTGAGTTGATGCCCCCTCAGCGCTGCGCTAATTTGCCGAGCACGCCGGAATACGGCGCGAAGTCATCGAGTTTGCAATGTTTTTGCCGCCTGGAGCCGGATTTTCCCTCTGGGAATTTCGTCACTCAAGGCGCTGGAAAGCCACTAACAATACGGGCCGCGCGGTCGCGCACAGTCCCGGGGAGATCTACGTATCCATGCCCGTGATCAAGGTCAGGGACAACGAACCTTTCGAGTTCGCAATGAAGCGCTTCAAGAAGCAGTGTGAGAAGGCGGGGATTCTCAGCGAGCTGAAGCGTCGCGAGTACTACGACAAGCCGAGTATCCGCAAGAAGAAGAAGGCTGCGGCGGCTCGCAAGCGCGCCCTCAAGAAGATCAGGCGCATGGCGCAGTAGCAGAGGCAGGGTCATTTGAGCCGGATCGCCGAAGAGACCATCCAGCAGATTCGCGATCGAGCCGACATCGTCGGACTGATCGGGCGCTTCGTCTCTTTGAAGAAAGCGGGCGCGAGCTACAAGGGCTGCTGTCCCTTCCACGACGAAAAGACTCCATCGTTCAACGTTCGGCCGGACCGCGGCAGCTACTACTGCTTCGGTTGCCAGAAGGGTGGTAACGCGATCACCTTCCTGATGGAGATCGAGAACCTCACCTTCCCCGAAGCGGTACGCGCGCTGGGGGCCGAGGTCGGGATCGAGATCGCCGAAGATCGTTCCGGCCGCCGCGGCGACTCCGAGCGCCTGCTCGCCGCGAATGAGGTTGCGCAGCTTTGCTATCGCGCTGAACTCGCAGTTCCCGGCAACCCCGGCGCAGCTTATCTCGCACAGCGCGGCATCGATGCCGATGCGGCCCAGCGCTTCGGGCTCGGCTATGCGCCGGATCGTTGGGACACCGTCGTGCAGGCGTTGCGCGCGAAGAAGATTCCCGCCGAAGACGGAGTGAAGGCAGGGCTCTTGTCCGAGCGGAATTCCGGCGGACACTACGACCGCCTGCGTGGGCGTGTCACCTTCCCGATCCAGGACGTGCGCGGCCGGGCGATCGGCTTCGGCGGCCGGGCGGTCTTGCCCGATCAGGAGCCCAAGTACCTGAATACGCCCGAGACCCCGATCTTTCGCAAACGCGAGGCCTTTTACGGCTTCCCGGCGGCCCTCGAGGCGATTCGCCGGGCCGAGCGTTCGATCGTGGTCGAGGGATACTTCGACCGCATCGCGCTCGACCGCGCGGGCCTCGGTGAAGGGCTCGCCACCTGTGGCACCGCGTTGACCGAAGAGCACGCCCGCAATCTGCATCGCCGCTCGCGCGAGGTCGTGCTGTTGTTCGATGGCGACGAAGCCGGCCAGCGCGCGATCGAGCGCAGCCTCGAGGTGATGCTCCCGCACGGATTACGGGTGCGCGCCGCCACGCTGCCCGCGGGCGACGACCCCGACAGCCTGCTCGAGCGCGACGGTGCCGAGGCGCTGCGCCGCGTGATCGACGACGCCCTGCCGGCGCTCGATTTTGCGATTCGACGCGCGGTCGCAAAGGGGTGTGCGACGCCCTGGGAGAAGGCCGACGTCGTCGCGGCGGTGGCGCCGTTGCTGGCTCTGATTCCCTCCGGCGTCGAGCGCGGCGATTACTGCGCGCAGGTCGCTGTCACGGTCGGCAGTGAGGCACAGCATGTCGAGCGCGCGGTAGCGCGCGCGCGCCGCGGTGAAGACGCGCGTGATGCAGTCCCGGTGGCGCCGCGCCGGACAGGGCCCGAAGAGCGGAACATTCGCCAGCTCATTCGCGGCCTGCTCGAGCATCCAAAGCACGCGCAACGATTTCCGGCGGAAGAGGTCGTGGGCCTGATTGCGGACGCGTCGCTCGGGCGGATCGTTCGAACGCTGATGGCCGCATGCGCTCCGGATGCTCCCGTTGATGTCGAAGGTGTCGCCGCACAGCTCGAGGCCGAGGAGGCAAATCTGCTGCGCTCGCTTGCGGCGGGTGAAGCGTTCGACGAGGACGCAGCCGCGCGCACGATCGACGATACGGTGCGCTGGCTCGGGCGCCGCCGAAGCAAGGATCGCGAGCGCGCGCTGACGGATGAGATGCGACGGCCGGATGCGGACTGGCAGCGCTTGATGGAATCGAAGAGTCAGAGAGGCAGCGAACACGACGAACGAAATCCCCCCCCAATGGGATCTCAACGATGAGCTGGTAGTTCCACTATTTCACGGCAGGTCGACAAGGAGCCCCCCCCATGGCCCCCCCGAGTACTACGAGCGGAATCGATTCGCAGCGCAGCAGTCCCAAGCCGAGTCAGCCGCGACGAGCGATCGCGACGACCAAGAGCGGTCACAGTGTCGACGTCACAGCGGTTGCTGGAGACACCGAACTCGCCAAGCTCGACAGCCTGCATGAGCTCGTCGCGCAGGGGCGTCGCAAGGGTTTCCTCACGACCGAAGATGTGGCCGGGGCATTGCGCATCGAGGCCTTTTGCGGTGAACAGCTCGATGAGGTGAAGGCATTCTTCGGCGAACACGACATCCCCGTCGTGGCACCAGACACGAACGCAGCCGTTCGCCGCCGCTCGCCGAGCAGTGCTACCAAGGGCAGCCGATCCGAAGACGGGCCCTCCAACGACCCGGTCCGCGTCTACCTGCGGGAGATGGGCCAGGTCTCACTGCTGACTCGTGAGGGCGAGGTCGAGATCGCGAAGCGGATCGAGGCAGGCATCCACGAGCAGCAGCGCGCGATCCTCGGCACGCCGCACGGCATCCGGCGCGTGTACCAGCTCGCCGAAGAACTGAAGAAGAACAAGATCGAGCTGAAGGCTGTCCTGGACGGGCTCGATGTCGAAGCTCCGGTGGCTCCGCCCGAAGTCCGGCGCCGCGACTTCTTCGCGAAAGTTGCGAAGATCCGGCGGCTCGACACCGAAGTCACGAAGAAGTCTGCGTCGATTGCGAATCGTCGCACCAGCGAAGAGACCCGCCTGCGGCTGCATCGGGAGCTCGACGAGCTCTACGGGCAGATGGTCGCACTGTTACGAGAGACGGGTTTCGCGAAGCGGCCGATCCATGCACTGACGATCGAGCTACGTGAGATCGGCAAGGAGATGTGGCGTTACTCCGCGAAGGCACGGCGCATCACTGCGCCCTTTTCGGTGCGGCCCGATGACTTCCGCGACCTTGCGCTGCTCTCGACGCGCCGCAGCAAGAAGGGGCGCGAGGCGCTCGCCCGCCTGCGCGGCAACCCTGAACGGATCGCCTCCGCGCTGATCTCATTGGATACAGTCGAAATGTTGAACGAGGATCTCGAGTCCCAGGTCAAGATGCGCAAGTGCGACATCCGGCTCACGCTCGACCAGCACGCATCGGCGAGCGAACGGACGCTCCAGGCGAAGAGCGAATTGGTCGAGGCCAATCTACGCCTGGTCGTGTCGATCGCGAAGAAGTACACGAATCGCGGCCTCCAGTTCCTCGACCTGATTCAGGAGGGCAACATCGGCCTGATGAAGGCCGTCGACAAGTTCGAGTACCAGCGCGGCTACAAGTTCTCCACCTACGCGACCTGGTGGATTCGGCAGGCGATCACGCGCGCGATCGCGGACCAGGCTCGCACCATTCGCATCCCCGTTCACATGATCGAAACCCTCAACAAACTGGTCCGCACGACGCGCCACCTGGTTCAGGTATTCGGCCGCGAGCCCACGCCCGAGGAACTCAGCGTAAGCATGGAACTGTCGGTCGAGAAAGTGCGGATGGTGCTCAAGATCGCAAAGGAGCCGATCAGCCTCGAATCACCCGTGGGTGAGGAAGACGACAGCCACCTTTCCGACTTCATCGAGGACAAGAGCGCGGTCGATCCGCAGGTCGCGCTGCTCGAGGCCAACCTGGCCGAGAACACTCGCATGGTGCTTTCGACACTGGCGCCGCGCGAGGCGCAAGTGTTGAAGATGCGCTTCGGCATCGGGGAGAAGGTGAACCACACCCTCGAAGAGGTGGGGCAGGACTTCGATGTGACGCGCGAGCGGATTCGTCAGATCGAGGCGAAGGCGCTGCGGAAGCTGCGCCATCCGAGCCGCAGTCGGTTGCTCAAGGGCTTTATCGAAGAGTAGCGTTCGTTGGCGTTTGGTCTGCTGAATTGGTCGGCGAAGCCGGGTGGTGCCCTTTCGCGCGGAGGGGCTGTGGCCTTCTTGGCGGCGCGTGGCCGGTAGGGCCTCGGGACACGAGGTGGCTTGGATCTGCGAGGTCTGAGTATCACCAGCCCCTCCGCGCGAAAGGGCTCCACCCGGCACGATGACGGTTGGCGGCGCGGGCGGTCGCGTGACGCGTTTCGCGTTTCCGGACGTTAGGCGAAGTCTTCAGGGGTGTTGGCGGTGATCCAGGTTTCGAAGTTGCCGTCGTAGCCGACGGTTTGCTGGCGGGCGCGGACCCGTTCTCGCAGGGCGGCGAGGGTTTCGGGGGTGATGGGGGGCTGCTGCTTGATCTCGGCTGCGATTTCGTGCGCGGTTTCGCGTGCGGCTGAGGTGGTGGCGTCGAGCGCGGCTTCCTCGCCGGCGTGCCCGTCGTCGCCGAGGCCCAGGAAGGCGGTGCTGATGGTTTCACTGACGAGCCGGGCGTGCTTGCGCGAAGCGATGATGTTGCCCTTGCCGGTGGCGACGTTTCCGGCCGAAAAGACCGTGGGATAGTCGGCGAGGCGGCCGAGATCCCAGTCGCTGAATGCGAACAGCTCACCCTCGAGCGCGATGCCCTCGATGGGCTGGGGAATGCTGCCGATCGAACTGACGGTGAGGGGGCCGCGCCGCTCGAAGGTCTCGTCGGTCGGGACCGGTCGGCCCGCTTCCATGCGGGTGCGACGGAAGCGGAAGCCCGCCAGGCGACCATCCTCGACGAGCAGTCCATCGGGCATGCAGAGCGGCTCGAAACTGAAACGGTACTTGTCCATCGCCTTCTGGAGCAGCTTGCGGCGGCTGTTTCGGACCTTCTCCGTGCGCTCGGGGGTCGCGCCATCGGGAATTTCGACCAGTGGCATGTCGTCACCGCGCCGTCGGTAGAAGAGGGTGCAGCCCGCGAGCCCGAGGTCTTCGAAGGCGAGGTCGTGCGCGGCCAGGGCCTTGGGGATTCCCTTCACCTCGAGTTCGAGCACGGGGACCTCGATGCCGCGCTGCTTCAGCGCCACGCGTGCCGTCTCGAGCATGAGGGCCTTGGCGACGTCGATCGAGGCCAGGCCACCGCCGATCACGAGCGCGCCGTCCGGGGTTTCGTAGCGGGGGCCGTCGTAGCTGGCCTCCTCGGCGTGGTTGAACCAGATGATGAAGGGATTCTGGTAGACGAGGCCCTTGTCGACGTAGGCGTCGGCGCCTTCGAGGGGGATCGCGCGGTCGCGCCAGGCACCATTCGCGAGCACGACGCCACTGAAGCCCCACGCCTCGACGAGTTCGCGGAAATCGATGTCGCGCCCCACCCGCGTGAGGGGGACGAAGTGCACACCGGGTCGGGCGAGGTGGCCTCGGATCGTGGCGTACTCCTTCTGGCGGAGCGCGTGATGCCAGCGGGGCAGGCCGTCCTCGATCTTTCCGTAGGGGCGCGAGTTCTGCTCGATGACGACGACTTCGACGCCCTTTTCGGCGAGGGTCGCGGCAACTTCCGCGCCCGCGACCGCGCCGCCGATGACGGCCATGCAGTGGGACGGTGTGGGGTTCGACATGCGGGGTATGATAACGGCTGCCCTGCGCGGTCGCCTCGACGAGATCCGCGATATGATGCGCGGGCGGGCCCTTAGCTCAGTTGGTTAGAGCAACCGGCTCATAACCGGACGGTCCCAGGTTCGAGTCCTGGAGGGCCCACCACTAAACTCGCGTTCTTGCTCAGTTTCGTTTTCGGAACCCTTGTCGCTGGCTTGTCGCTCGGCACTCGCCGGCGATCGAAGAACTTCGATCATCGCATTGTCGGCCAGACGGGCGTAGCGCCGCGTCGACTGCACGTTCTTGTGACCCAGGAACCGCTGGAGGTGCTGTCTGTTCTCAAAATTCATCCGCGACCTCCGTTGAGCTGATCGCGACCGTGAATCCTGCGGATCAGGCGGCTTCGCGCCAGCGATATGGATCACTTTCCGGTGACCGACTGCGTCGTTCGTGAAGACGATTCCGCTCTCGCGGGTCCCGTCCCGCTCGATGGAAACAACGAGCTCCTTTGCGCCAACGTCGATGCCCACGTAGTGACACTTCACCAAGACCCCTCCTCCTCATGGTAAGCTGGGTCCCGGGTCCTCCCGACCCTGAACATTCGCCTACTGACCTTGTAGACGCAGACTCTCGGGCCTCGGATACTCCACGGCATGGGTGACGAGGGCGGGAGGCCCATCTATCCGACAAGCTCTCTGGCTTCAGGCAAAGACGGCCTTACCCGGGAACCCATCTCGAAGTATCGCGAAGGCCCGAGAGCCGGCGAACTCAGAGGTACAAGGCAGAGAACCTCCTATACGCCGAGCGGGCCGAAGGGCGGGAAGGTGCTCGTCGTGGTCGGCAACCGGTCGAGAGCACACGGCAGGTCGCTCCCGATGCGCACCGAGACTTCGTTAGCGAGAGGCCTGCTGGGTGCCGAGGCTCAGCTCGGCGCGGCGGTTGCGGCTCCAGGCCGTCTCGCCCTCGCCCGGCACGGCGGGGCGACCCTCGCCGAAGCTGAGGGTTCGGACTTGTGAGGCGGGGACGCCCATGTCCACCAGGTAGCGCTTGACGGCCGCCGCCCGCCGGTCGCCCAGGGCGAGGTTGTACTCTTCACTGCCCCGCTCGTCGCAGTGTCCTTCTACCGTCACCAGCTTCTGCTCGGGATTTGCTTGGAGATGCTCGGCGTTGCTGCGCAGCGCGCTCCGCGCCTCGTCGCGGAGTTCCCAGCGGTTGTATTCGAAGTAGACGGTCTTCAGCTCGGGGGTTGCTGCCCCGGGCTCGATCTTCGTCGCCGTGATCTCCGGCTCCGCGGGAGCTGGCTCCGTCTGCGCGATCGGCTGGGTGACGTTGCCGGTCGACTGGCAACCGGTGGCGATCATCAGTGCCGCTGCGGTAAAAGCCGCCCGCAACGTCGAGTTGCATATTTGATTCATACTCATTTCCTTTCGTCTGCGTCTTGGTCCAATACGGACCCTCGCTCCGTGTTCTTCTGACCATCGAACGATCGGGTTTCTCACCGCGTGAGCGAGATCACCTGCGGCGGTCTTCGATCGTTCGCTCGACTCGCCTTCCTGTGAAATTCCGATGATCCGCGCTTCCGTGAATCACTTCCGCATCATCTTGCCTCCAATCGCCTCCTGAGGCGGCAAATCCTGAACCTGCATTCACTATCGACGCGAAGGCCCGCCATCTACGCCTTCGATGCGTCCGTGTTGCCGTGTCCCCGCCCACTCTTTACTTCCCGACGTCATCCGAAAAGAAATGCCAAAGGGACAACCCCCTCGCAGGAGGAACACCCGTGAGCGATCACCTCGCGGAATCACAATCTCGGCAGGAAATCGGATGGGTCGCAGCGCGCGCTCGAGCAGCGAAGCGTCGCGGAATTCGATTTCGTTGCGCGCTCGTCATTGCGCTCCTGGTATGGGTCGCCGTGCCGGACGCCGGGCACGCAGATTCTCAGGACTCCATGCAGGGCCTCGACGAGCAGGTCCAGGAGATCAAGTCGGACGTGCTCGCCATCGCCACCGAACTTCAGCAACTCGAAGAGAAGTTGCTCTATCCGTCGGATACGCAGGTGGCGGTGTTCGTGTCGCTCGTCGAGAGCGATGCGCTCGAACTCGACTCGGTCCAGATCCGGATCGATGGTGAAGCCGTCGCTCACCATATCTACGAGTTCAAGGAGCTGGAAGCCCTGCGCAAGGGCGGGGTGCAGCGCATCTACACCGGCAATTTGCCGACCGGTGAGCATCAGTTGGAAGTGTCGACGGCCGGCACGCTGCCCGGCGGCTCGGAGTTCGAAGAGAGTCAGAGCTTTTCGTTCCGCAAGAAGGTCGAACCGAAGGTGCTCGACCTGGCCTTCGCCGCACAGACGGTCGGGGGCATTCAGATCGAACTCGCCGAACTCGGAGGCGATTAGGCCGTGATCACCTCTCCCATCCAATCTGCCGGTCTCGCGCTGGCGGCGTTGCTGTTGTTGCCGGTGCCGGCAGCTGCAGAGGGCCGCCCGGACCCGTGGTTCGGGGAGGCGCTCTACTACGCCTATCAGGAACGTTGGTTCGATGCGCTCGAGCGCCTCGACACGGAGATCGCTCAGCACTACCGGGTCGACGAGCGCGAGCTCGACTCGCTCCATCTCCTCATCGGCCACGCTGAGTTCTCGGTCGGGGACTTCGAACTGAACTACCGGATGCACCACCGCGCCGGCCGTGCCATCCGGGCCGTCCTCGAGGCGGACGTCGAGGACGCGGTGCGCAACGAGGCCGCCTATCGGCTGGCGCGGCTCCACTTCCAGAAGGGGCAGCCCGAAGCGGCTCTGCACGCTCTCGACGGCATGCGCGGCCCGATTCCTGCGGCGATCCGCGACGACTCCGAATACCTGCGGGCCAATCTGTACCTGGCCACCGGCCGGGCCTCGGAAGCGATCGATGTGCTGCGCGGCCTTCAGGGCTCCGACACCCTCCGCGGGCGGCGCTCGCGATCCGCGACAAGTCGAATCTGGTGCTCGGCACGCTGCATTTCGAGTCTGCGGACTTCGACTCCGCGCAGCGCTCGCTGGATCGCGTTCGTCTCGTCGGCCCCTTCTCCAATCAGGCATTGTTGCGCGCGGGCTGGGCCGACGTCTCGGCCGAGAACTACGATCGCGCGTTGGTTCCATGGAAGCTCCTGGCGGAGCGCGAGTCGACGGACATCGCGGTGCAGGAGGCGTGGCTCGCGCTTCCTTACGCGTACGGCAAGCTCGACATTCACGGGCGCGCGGCGCTGCTCTACGGCCAGGCCGTCGAGTCGTTTGCTGCGGAGCTCGCGAAGGTCGACGCCTCGGTCGCGAACATCCGCGAAGGCGCCTTTCTCGAGGCGCTGGTTCGTGAGGAAATCCGTCGGGATACGGACTGGGTGATTCGGCTGCGCAGCCTGCCCGCGGGTAGCGTGAGTCTCGACGCATTCGCGGATCTGATCCGGTTGCGCCGCGACTACTACGAGCCCTTGCTCCCAGGCATCGATCGCCGCTTTCGCGAACTCGACGCGCGAATGCGTTTGCGTCTCGAGCAGCGCGAGCATCTCGACGCGCGTCTGCAGAAGCTGCTCGTCGCGCCGAGGCCGGCGTTGCTCGCCACGGCGGAAGAGCAGGCATTGTCCGTTCAGCTCGCTTCGCTCGAGTCGAGCCTCGAAGCGGCGACCGGGGAGAACGGCGACGCACTCCGCGCTCGGATCGCACGCCTGCGCGGCGCGCTCATCTGGGCGCTCGAGACGCAGTACCCCGAACGGCTGACGGAAACGCACCGCCATCTGCGCGATTTGAACGCCGACGTCGAAGCGCTCACTGCGCAATACGACGCCTTCGTTCGCGCGCGCCAGGCGGCCTTGCACGGCTATGAGGGTTACGACGCGCCGATCGGTGGCCTGCACATGCGTATCGGCGAGGCGCTCGAGCGGGTGGTGGTGCTGATGAAGCGCCAGGGCCACCGGCTCGAGAGTGTCGCCATCGAGGAGCTCGTGGCGCGCCGCAGCTTGCTCGAGGACTACCAGAACCGCGCGCGCTTCGCGTTCGCCGACAGCTATGACCGGGCGGCCAAGGCGCAAGCTCGCGCGGAGGTGCAGTGAAATGCGGGGAAGGATGCACCTCACCCGCCACGTCCTCGTCCTGGCGCCCGTCCTCGCCGTCGCCTGCGCGGGTCCGGACAAACGCACGCTCGCGGAACTCCATCGCGTCGAGGCGAATACGGCCGACGCCGATTCCTCGAGGAAGCTCCGGAGTCGTCGCTCACTCCCGAGGCGATGCGTCGGCTCGCGGACTTGAAGCTCGAGAAGGAGTACGGGATTCTCGGCGGTGCCGAGGCCCGGGCGCTTCCCGCGCCCAACGCGAGTCTGGCCGCTTCGCCGAGCGAGCCGGGCGAAGCCGGGCCGGCGAAGCCGAGCGCCGAGTTTGCCGAATCCGAGCGGGCTTTCGAGCGCCGTGCAGCAGCGCTCGACGAGATCGCGCCGAGCGCCGCCGCCGGACTCGTGCTGCCCGGCGGCAAGGTCGCCGATGAAACGGGCAGCGGCCCACTCGAG
>JAFDEI010000240.1 GCA_019310425.1 Deltaproteobacteria bacterium
TCGCAGAACAGGCCGTTGTCGCACTGCAGGTCGTCCGGCGCATTGACGATGACGTCGCCGACCTCATCGCAGCTGTCGTTGGTGCACGCGACACCGTCGTCCGCCACGGGCGCGATACCCGCCTGGCAGCCGAGGCCCGAGTCGCAGGTCTCGGCGCCGTTGCAGAACAATCCGTCGTCGCACACCACGGCGCTGCCGGCGTTGCACGTGCCCGCACCGTCACAGGTGTCGAACTCGCTGCACAGGTCGCCATCCTCGCAGCTGCTTCCGCTGGTTTCGAAGGAACAGGTCGCCGAGCAGCAGTCCCCATCCACCGTGTTGCCGTCGTCACAACTTTCACCTGCGTCGACGTTGCCGTCACCGCAGACGCCGCCCGCCACCGGCATCACGAAGAGATCGCGCAGGTCGGTCAGGGCAACGCCGCCACCGACACTCGCGGAAGCCATCACGACCCGATCGCCCGTCGTCGGGTCGGCCCGGATCACCTCGTCGGTGCCGCTGTTGAGGTTGAGGACGCTCCCGTCCGGCTCGAGCGTGATCGAGAGCACGGTCGAGAACGCGGGACCGGATCCGATCGTCGACGACGAGAACACGGTTCGGTCACCGGTGACCGGATCGACGCGAGTGAGCGAGTTGTTCGTCGTGTCGGAAACGACGTAGGTGCCGTCGGTATCGATCGCGAGGCCGCTCAGGTTTCCGAACGCGGTGCCCGTACCCGCAGCCCCGCCGGAGATGAGAGTCCGGTCGCCGCTGACCGGATCGACGCTCACGATCGTATCGGTGCCGCTGCCGTCGGCCACGATGATGTCGTCGTTGGCGGCGAGGGCGATGTCGCTGGGATTGACGAAGGCCGGACCGGCGCCCACGCTGTTCGAGGCCAGGGTGGTCCGGTTGCCGCTGACCGGGTCGACGCGAACCAATGCGGTGAGACCCGTATCCGCCACGATGAGGTTGCCGTCGGCTTCGACGATGATGTCGAAGCAGATGTCGAAGTTGGTCCCCGTGCCGACCGTGGCGGAGGAGACGATCGTGCGGTTGCCCGTGGCCGGGTCGACGCGGATCACGGTGTCCGAATCCTGGTCGCAGACGACGAAGTTGCCGTCCGCCTCGAGTGCGATACCGCGCGGGAAGATGAAGGCGTCGCCGGTTCCGACCGAAGTGGACGATATGACGGTGCGGTCACCCGTGACCGGGTCGACGGAGACCACCGTATCGATGCCGGAGTCGACGATGATGATGTCGGGCGGCGGCATCTCGCAGAGACCGCTCCCCATGTTGCAGGTCGCCTCGCCGCTGCAGCTGTCGACGTTCTGGCAGACGGTCGCAACGCAGGTATCCGTCGTGCACGCGATGCCGTCATCGCACTCCGCATCGCCGGAACACGGATTGTCCAACGTCGCATCCACGACCACGTCGTCGACGGTCAAGTCGCTGGTGAAGTCGCTGCCCGTTACGCCGCGGAAACGAAGCCGAACGCTGGTACCGACATAGGCCGTGAGGTCGACGGTCTGCTGCGACCACGACGTCCCCTGATCGCCGGACAGGTTCCACGCGTTCGTCCAGGTGGTGCCGCAGCCGGCCGCCACCTCGGCGTTCAAGGTGCCCATCGCGGCACCTTCCATGTAGTACCAGAACGACCAAGTCGCATCGCTGCGGTTGCTCAAGTCGATGCAGGGGCTCTCGAGGAGGGCCACCTTGTCCGGGAAGCCGGTGCCATTGGTGCTCGACTCGGTAAAGAGGTAGAAGCCCGAGCCGGTGGTGTGGTCGCCCGAGGGACCGGTGCCGGTCGAGGGAGTGCCGCCGCTGTCGCGGGTCCACTCGATGTCGTCACCGGCCGCGTTCGTCCAGTTGCCGAAGCCGCTCTCGAAGTCGTCGCTCTGCAAGACTTCGGCGTGTACCGAGACCGCGGGAAGCAGCAGCAATGCCGATAACAGGAAGACGGCCGACAAGAAGGCGGACGACGCCAGGGCGTGCCGACGCAAGTCGGGCGCTTCGAAGAACATCTGATGCCAACTTCGAATCGAACTCAGAACGCACCTACCGTCAGCTGTCTCCGTCAGCCGCCATTCTGTGGCAAAAACGGCCATCGGAAAGCTTGTCAATAATTGTGCGCTCATTATGGGCCCATTTGCACCCGTGAGGGAAATTTTCTCGACCTAAATCGTCAATTACACCAGTATGTTGTCGAGCGGATGGGACCGCTCCGGTGAGGCAGTCGAAACGGGCGAAATGGTTCGAATTCACGCGAATGAGTGTCGCGTTTGCCGCGCAGGTGCCGATCACCTGCCGACTACCCGCGGCAGGACGGGCGCGGAGGGATAATAGGAGTGGAGCGTGACCCTGCTCGAGTAGACGTCGATCCAGAAGAGACGATGCCGGTAATCGGATGGATCGGGGGGGGGGGGGGGCTGCCTACTGCGGAGAAACTATTTTAATTACAAATATTTATGATCGAAGTTGCGCCTCTTCTACCTGCTTCGTGAAGACTCGAAGTCCGGACATGCGGCGTGCCCTTCGTCTTTCGTCTCGATGACGCCCGAAGCGAGGTCGAACGCCTGGCCGCGCCGACATCCGACATCAAGCCACGCCACACTTATGCAGCGTTCCCCACGGGGCCCTGCGATGCTCAATCCGGAGAACCCGTTGGCCGATTCGGACTCCAGACGCCGACCGATCCGAATCGCTGCGACGCGACCCGATTCGAGTCCGCCGAAGAGAGACCCAATGAAGAAGCCTGCCATCAAGGGGACATTGTTCTCCGCTGTCGTCGACGACCTGAATCGCGGAGTCGATAGTGGAGCCATCAGCCACGCGGAACTCGAGACCGAGCTTTCGGCCGACGAACTCGCGCTGCTGGATGAGAAGATCAACGCCGCGGGCTGGTACTGTATTCACAGCTACCACCGAATGGTCGGGCTGCTCTGTCGGACCGAAGGCGGCGGTCTCGACGACTACTGGCACCAGCGCGGCATGCGCGCGGCGGACCGCCTGGTCGACGGCGGGATCTATCAGCAGATGGATTACATCGGCCGTATCCAGTCCAGCCGCGAAAGCGACCCGAGTGCGCGCTTTCGCGCGCTCGCGAAGGACCTTCGGCTGCTATTGAGCGTGCACTCCTCGGTGCTGAACTTCGGCGATTGGAAGACCGTGGTCGACCCGGACCACGACGACCGTTACCGCGTCGAAATCAAGAACGTCGAGGGGATCCCGGACGGCATCTTCCTGGCAGCCACCGGCATGTTCAACCGCATGTCCGCGCTCGCCAAGTCACCAAAGGCCCACACCTGGGAATTCGAGCGACTCGCACCCGACTTCGTCGTGATCCGGATGAGCGGCCCGGTCTGAACGCCGATCAAATGACCGCGATCCAACGCAGGCAGCCGGTCTTCTCGAGCACCGAGTCGAGTACCGAGCGATCCGCGACCGCAGCGTAGCGCTCGCGCAGCTTCCCGAGTGAGCGCGCGTGGTACTTCTGCGGCTTCTGCGTCCAGGTGCCGCTCGCGAGCTCGACCGAGAACTCCTCGCTTCCGCCCGCAATCGCGTCCGCGTTGGCGACCGACCACGGCAGGAACAGCGCGGCGACCTGCTGCTCGAGGAACGGCGCGAGCGTCGGCTCCAGCGTCGACCAGCTCTCGAAATCGCCCTCCGCCTTCGGATCGAGCATGCGTTCCAACCAACCCTTCACGTTCGGAGCGTCGGCTTCGATGATCGCCCCCGCGGTCGGGTCGGTCCAGGCGTTGTAGAGCTGGCCCCACATTCCAAAATCACCGAATGCCGGGGTCGCGCCGAACAAGTAGGCGCGATCGGCGAGATGCCGCTCCAGCTGCGCGAGGCCATCCTTGAAGGACTGCTCAATCTGCGGCGCGGTCTGTTCGCTCGATCCGACGAAACCTACACGGCTCTTCATACGCTCGACGATCCCCGCGCTCATTCCCTCGTATTGCGCGTCTTCCAGCCCGGGCATCATCGTGCGCGCGATACGGCCGCCCGCCGACCTGCAGTCGGCGTCGCGCGCCCAGCGGTAGTGGAACATCCACTTGTTGCCCCATTCGTCGCCGAACTCTTCGAGCAACGCCGAGACAAACGCCGCCACTGGGTCGGGCGGGTGGATCGTCGGATCGGGAAACTGTGCCTCGAGGGTCTCGATGATCGGCGTCGAATCCTGCAACCCCTCGCCGGTCGGCGTCACCACCACGGGTATCAAGGGGAGCTTCGCGTACTTCTCGAATTCCTCCTGCGTCGCTGAACTCCGGATGATCCATTCGTGCGGGATGCCCTTGAAGCGGAAATAGGACCGCACCTTGATCGAGTACGGTGAGACTTCAGCCCCGAAGATTCGATGGACGTCAGACATGGCTCGGCTCCTAGAACGAAACGGACGAACGAGGTTTGCTCGCTGGACCACGAATCGACGAAGACCCGTGCGTGCGGCCACAAGCGAGCGCGGAGAGCCCGAGGGCCAGGAGTGAGAAGCTCCCTGGTTCGGGGATCGGCTGGTTCGAGACCACGATGTTCCGCGCGCTGAGGGTTACGTTCCCAACCGGGTCGAAGATGCGCAGAACGATGTCGCCGGCCTCGTCGAAGTTCTCGAGGACGCATCCCGCATCACAGAGGAGCGGATCGTTCGGATCCAGAACGACTCCTGCTTCGAAGACGATCATATCCTCTGCGATGAAGGTGACCTGGTCCGTGAACAGGCCGTTCGGGATGAAGACGTAGAGGTCTCCGAGCGTATGGAGGTCGAGGTCCACGCCCCCTGGAACATCGATCGTGTCCCAGTTCGAGAACTCCACACCGCTGATGGTGGTGGCGCCCGCACCGCTCGCCACGAGCCAGATGAGAGGAACCAGGAGCCGTGCAACAGAGAGGCCGGTTCTGCGCGGCTGTCTCTTCATCGCCACATCGTACCACGCTCGTTCTGCGTCCAGAGACCATGACGCGTTGGATCTCACGGATCGGTATTCAGCGGCTGCCGCGACTACTTCTCGCCCGTGACGGGAAGGCCCGCCGTCTGCCATGCCGCCAGGCCTCCCTCGAGGTGGAATACCTCTTCGTAGCCTGCAGCGAGGAGCGCCGACTCACCCTTCCGAGCGCGCGGCCCGACCATGCAGTAGAGAGCGACGCCATGCGGTGCATCGATCTCGCCGATGCGCTCTGCGACCTGGTCGAATGGGATGTTGACGGCACCGGGAATGTGTCCGGTTGCG
>JAFDEI010000241.1 GCA_019310425.1 Deltaproteobacteria bacterium
GCCATCGGAATCAACGACACCAGAACGACATCGAGCCGGTCGAGGTCTTTCCTGCGCAACGCTAGATACAACGCGATCGAGCCGCTCAGTACCAGCAGGGCCCACTCCACGCCACGGGCATTCATGGTCGCCATCTCTTCAATCTGCAGGGCGAGCGATGCACAGGACCGAGACCCCGAATGGCAGGTTGAGACGGCGCAACAGCCGGGCTTCGAATCGGTATTGCCACGTCAGAAGGTGGTTCAGCCAACGGGGAACCGGCCAGAAGTCATTCTGCGGAGCAAATCGCCCCAGCCCGAGGCGGTACGAGAGAATCCGCCAGACCGCGGCCACCGGAAACACCAGCATGTTGGTATAGGTCATGCGTTCGACGATCAGGCCTGCGCGTTCGATGACGGCTCGCAGCTCACTGGCGGAGTATCGTCGCCGATGTTGAAATGCCTCGTCGTGCTGGCTCCAGAGAATCTTGAATGCTGGAACGCTGATGACGAGTCGCCCGTCGGAGCGGCATAGCTCGGCGGCTTCGCGCAGAAAATCTACGTCGTGATCCAGATGCTCGATCACGTCCAGGATCAACACGGTGTCGAAGCTCCGCGCCCGCAGTGGAATCCGCTCGAGGTCTCCACAGGCCAACCAGTCGAATCCCCGCCGGGCACACATCTTCAAAGCCAGCCGGGAACGATCCACGCCGAAGCAGCGATTTTGACTCCGCCAGTCGCGTAGGACACCGCCCGTTCCGCAGCCGAGATCGAGCATTCGCCCATCTGCGGGCCGATGCTCCAACAACGCGCGTAGGATGAGACGCTTTCCCGCGAACCACCAATGGTCCTCCTCGATCGAGTCGAGCAGGCGAAAGTCCGCGTCGTTCATGCCCCGGAGCTCCCGCTTTCCGGCGAAAGCCGGGCGCGCGCCGTGAGCAACAAGAACGGAAGCAAGGGGTACAGCAGACGCGACACTTCCAGACGACCCTCCAGCCGGCGCGCGAACCCGACCCGGTTGAAGATTTGCGGCGGGAAGAACCCGCATCGCTCCGAGGTCGTCTGCTCGAGACCCGCGTCACGGTATGCATCGAGAACGCCCTTTTCAGAGAGAAGGAACATTCCGCGCTCCTCGGCCCAGCTCATGTCCCTGCACGCTGCGACCTGTGCGAGAAAGAGCGGGTTGCGGCGGTTTGGTTCCAGGAAGCCCATGCGTCCCCCGGCGGAGAGAAGCGGGGCAACCGTTGCGATGGAGCGTTGAAAGTCGGCCAGGTGATGCAGCAGGAAGAAGCCGACGACGAAGTCGAAACGTTCGCCGAGTGTTCCGGCTTCGAGAGCATCGAGGTCGAGGCAGTGCGGTTCGATGCGGGTCTTCGGAATCGCACGTTCGTCTCGGACACGCACCAGCTCTTCGAGGGCCACCGCCGAGAGGTCGACGGCGACGACCGAGGCGCAGCGAGCGAGTAGTGGAAACGTGAAGCGGCCAAAGCCGGCGCCGAGTTCGAGAACTCGATCCGTGGGACCGATCCCGAGTGACTCCACGAGTCGGCCCACCAATTTGCGCGCATAGAGATCTTCTTCACCCGCCTGAAGGTGCTCGTGCTGCCTCGAGTCGTAGAAGCGGCGCGAACGGCGTCGGGTCAGAAGCCCCGGTTCTCCCCAGCTCTCCTCGGTCGTGGGTCCGATGGCCAATGGCTGGTCGTAGACGCCGGTCCGGTCGTTTCGCAGGATCCTCGCGATTCCGATCAGCGCGCTCACGCCATCGCGCAGCAGGTGGACCTTGGTCCCGTCGCGGTCTTCCCAGCGAACTGGAATTTCGGTGATGAGATAGCTGCGTTTGCGGGCGATCCGGAGGATCTCCGCGTCGAAGCTCCAGTCGTCGATGCGTGAATGAGCGAACAGATCCACGCCGGCGTCACGGCGAAAGGCCTTGAGGCCGCAGGTGGCATCGGAGACGTCGGCAATCACGTGACGCACGATCCACGTGAAGATCCTGCCGAGGGTCTCACGAAGGATTGGTTGGTGGCGGGTGATGGTTGCCTCGAGGATTTTGCGAGAGCCGATCGCAACGTCGGCGCCCCGCTCGAGCGCCCCCAGGAATTCGGGAAGAGCGTCTAGAGACGTCGACAGATCACAATCGGTGAAGGCCAGCACGTCACCGGCAGCCGCAGCAAACCCCACCTTGAGTGCGTAGCCCTTGCCTCGGTTCGGCTGATAGCGAACGAGCCGGAGGGGCACCGGCAGCCTTGGAGCCGTCTGCCGCACGACCTGACAGGTTTCGTCGTCGCTTCCATCGTCGACGACGATGATTTCACTGCGGTCACAGTGCGCGTGTAGCCAAGCGCCCATCTCGACCAGAGGTTCGCCAATCCGCACCGCTTCGTTGTAAGCGGGTACGATCAGGGAAAACGACGTACTCCCGGCATTCATCGGGTGATTATCGACTATCGACCTGACAGACGCTAGCGAGCGTCGGGCTTCTCCACGTCGAAACGAATCCATCGGCAGCCGGAACGTCCCGTGCAATCTCTCTCGGAAGCCCCGGCGTCGGCGGACCTTCTCGTACCCTCGGCCTCACCGCGAAAAGCATGCGTTTCGAAGCGGGACTCGTACTGCTCGATACCCGCATGGAAGGCCACGCTGGGTCGCGCATGCTCGATCGAGGCAGCTTCGTCCGGACCTGGGCGTGACCCGGTGCCAGAGGTCGAGGTCGATGTCCTCGCGCTCGCGGCTCTGATCTGGTCAGGGCCGTCCGATTCTGCACGAAACCGGCAGGTGTGTAGACCTAAAGCGGCCGGCGCAATCGGCCGATCTTCCGAATGGTCGGCATGCCGTGGAGGGTCTGTCGAATTCTCGAGCGTGCTTCTTGCGACTTCATTTCGACGGTGCCCGATGACGAAAGAATCAGCCATTCGATTCAACAAAGTTCTCGTGATCGACGATTCGGCGGTTCTGCGTGACGTGGTGACTGCGGTGCTGAGCCCGCACTGCGGGGAAATCATCACAGCGGAGGACTGCGCGAGTGCGCGCCGTCATGTCGCGGATCACCCGAATCTGTCGTTGATTCTGTGTGATGTGATGTTGCCCGACGGTTCAGGGCTCGACCTGCTCCGGGAATTCGCACCGGCATCGGGTTCGAAGCCCGACGTGATGCTGATGACTGCGCGCTCGGTCTCGGCCGAAGAGGCGACCGCGCGCCTGCACGGCGTGGTCGGGTATCTCGACAAGCCGATCTCATTTCGGGACATCATCGCGGCGCTCCAGAAGTCCGAAGGCAAGAAGACGGCGGCGCCGCGTCTGCACGTGCGCCCACTGGGTCACGCGGTGCTGCTGGACATGACCGGCATGCCCTCGGACGACGGTGTCTGGAAGTCGCTCAGGATCCGCGACATGAGCACGAGTGGTGCGTTCCTCGAAACCCCGGGTCCGCTCGCAGTCGGCACCATGCTCGATCTATGTATCGACTTCGGCGGGTCACGCGCGCGGGTGCTCGCGCGAACGGTCCGATCGCAAGAGCCGGACTGGGGCGTCCCCGGCGGTGTCGGGGTTGCCTTCCGAGAATTCGAATCCGGCTCCCGCGAGATTCTCTCGATTCGGCTCGAAGGCTTCCTCGCCGGTCGCGGCTGATCCGAGCGTTCAGCTTCGCCTTGGTCTGCTTTCGCGATTCGAGTATGGTGCGGCCATGTTGCGTGCGCTTTCGCCCGGGTCCTCGACTGAACCCGACGGAGACGCCGGACCCGCCAGGCTGGGCTGGGAAGCGCCTACCGCCGCGCCTTGGCAGCGCATCCTCAACGTCACCATAGCCGCCGGGCTCGTTGCCGGATTCGCCGCCCAGGTGCGTCACTACGCGTTCATCGGCGACGACGCGTTCATCAGCTTCCGCTACGCGAGAAATCTGGTCGACGGGCTCGGGCTCGTCTGGAATGCGGGCGAGGCGGTCGAGGGTTACACGAACTTCCTGTGGGTGCTGACGATGGCGGCGGGGATGGGTGTCGGCATCGAGCCGGAGCGCCTCTCGGTCACGCTCGGCGTCGCAAGCGGCCTTGCCGTGCTGGGCAGCGTCGTGTGGTGGAACGCGGCGCGCTATGGATGGCGCCAACCGCTGATCTGGCTGGCCCCGGCTGCGTTGGTGTCGAGCCGCTCGTTCACGGCCTGGTCGACCGGCGGGCTCGAGACGCAGCTCTTCACCTGCATGGTCTTTCTTGCACTCGGGCTGCTGTGTTCGGAGCGTGGCCGCAGTGACCGCACGCCGTGGAGGTCGTCGCTGTTGTTCGCGCTGGCCGCTCTGATTCGCCCGGAGGGGGTGTTGTTTGCCGCCGTCGCGGGTGTCTGCCTGTTCGTCGACACGCTCGGAAATCGGCGGAGCATGCGCGTTTGCCTGGGGTTCGCACTGCCTCTCCTCGTGGTCGTCGGGGGACATCTGCTCTGGCGTCACGCGTACTACGGCTACTGGCTGCCGAATACATGGTACGCGAAAGTCCATGGGCTCTGGTGGGATCAGAGCGCGAAGTACTTCCACCACTTCTTCAGCGACTACCGCCTGCACTGGTTCCTGCCGCTGGCGCTGGTTCCCGCATTTCTGCGTCGGCGATTCACCGACTATTGCCTGCTCACTTCCGTGTGTGCCTATTGCGCCTATGTGGTCTATGTCGGTGGAGACCGCTTCGAATTCCGATTTCTCGTCGTGGTGCTGCCGATTCTCTATGTGCTGATCGCAGACGGTTTGATCCTGATCTGGCGCGTGGCTCCGAGGAATTCGCAGTCGGGTCGCGTCGTCGCCGCGTTCGGCGTTGCTGCGGTCGCGTCTGCACTCGTGACGACGACGTTCGCCGGCTCGACGCGACCGGAGGCCGTGCGCACGCGCGATTCAATCGCGAGCCTGGGCGCGATTCGCGCCTACGCGGAGCAGAGGATCGGCGAGGGGCGTGGGCTGCGCGAAGCGATCGACAGCGGCGTGCTTCCGGCTGACCTGAAGGTGGCTGTTACCGGAGCCGGCGCACTCCCCTACTACACGATGTGGCCCATGGTCGACATCTACGGGCTCAATGATGCGACGATCGCACATCAGCACGTTCGAGTGAGATCGCAGATCGGTCACGAGCAGCAGCTCCCGCCCGGTTACCTGGCCGAACAGGAGGTCGTGGTGGTCGACGTCCTCAATCACCTGGTCTTCGGCACCGACCCGATGCGGATGGCGCTGCGCCTGAAGCGTGCCGCGAGGATCGCGAAGGCGATGAGAGGCAAGGATGCGATGGCGGGCCTCGAAACGCCGGCACGCGTGAAGTGCCTGCAAATCACCGACGACCGTGTGATGATATTCGTCACGGTAGTGACCGAAGAGACATTTGCTCGCGCCCTCGGTCATCTGGAACCGTGCGGTCGGGCGACTGCGGAACAGTCGGGTTGAAATGGCGAGTCTTGCGGATCTCAGCGGTTCGAGCGGGATGCGCCGCTTCGAGCGGGCGATACGAAGCTTCCGGGGCGTGTGCCTGGCTGCGCTCCTGGCGGTGGGTTGTGGTGCCGAGCCCAGGCCGCCGAACTTCCTGTTCATTCTCGTCGACACGCTTCGAACCGACCACCTGAGTGCGTACGGCTATGAACGGGAAACGTCGCCCGCGCTCTCGCGGTTGGTTGCGGGGGGCGTGCGCTTCGATCGCGCCTATGCGGCCGCGCCATGGACCAAGCCGTCGGTCGCATCGATGTTCACCGGCCAGTATCCGCATCGTCACGGCGTGAATTTTGTGCTCGATGCACTTCCGCCCGAGGCCGTGACCGTGGCAGAGCGGTTGTCCGAAGCGGGTTACTCCACGGCGGGCACGGTGAGCCATATTTTCGTCGCGGGCAAGAATGGCCTCGACCAGGGTTTCGACCACTACGATTCGGCCGAGGCCGGCGGCCACTCCCATATCTCGACCACCGGAGTGACTCGGCGCGCAATCAAGTTGCTCGAGGGTTTCGGGACCGATCCGTTCTTCCTGTTCGTGCACTACTTCGATCCGCATTACGAATACCGGCGGCACCCGGAATTCGGCTTCGCGCCGGAGTCCGTCGGGAGGCTACGCGGCGGCGAGGACATCCATGACCTTCGGGCAATGGGCGCGGATCTTTCGCCCGAGGAGGTGCGCTTCCTGCGCGACGTCTATGACGAGGAGGTCCGCTTCACAGACGACGGCATCGGTGTACTGCTCGCTTCACTCGAAGCGCAGGGCCTCGCCGACGACACCATCGTCATCGTCGCGGCGGATCACGGTGAGGAGTTCTTCGAGCGCGGCTGGCTCGGCCACACCCGGACGGTGCACGAAGAGGTGATCCGTGTTCCTCTCGTGGTTCGCGTTCCGGGCGATCCTGGGCCGGGTCGGGTCGTCACCACGCCGATCTCGCTGGCCTCGCTCGCGCCGACGATTCTCGATTTCGCGGGCATCGTGGCTCCGGACGGCAATTTCCAGGTAGCGTCGCTGCGTCCGCTACTCGAGGGAGTCGACGATGCGGAACCCGCGTCGGTCCGCTCCGAGGTGAGGTACGTCGTCCTGAACCGCAGCAATCCACAGGCCGAGAAGGCTGCGTTCAAGTATGCGTTGATCCGAGATCGCTACAAGCTGATCAAGGATTTCCAGGCGAAGCGGTTCGAGTTGTACGACCTCTTCGAGGATCCGGGTGAG
>JAFDEI010000242.1 GCA_019310425.1 Deltaproteobacteria bacterium
AGCCCCCTCTCACCCACACAATGTCGCGCGCGAGACCTTCATCGATGTCGGCGGCGTGATTCAGCCCGCACCCGCGCCGCGCTTCTCGCGAACACCCGGTCGCGTCAGCGCCCCGGCAGCGACACGCGGCGAGCACGGTCGCGAAATCCTGGCGGACTGGGGCTTCGGCCCCGAAGAAATCGAGCGACTCGAGGCTGCGCGCGGGCTACTCACCTGAGCGGCAGATTCCGGAGGAAGACATGAATTTTGGACTCTTCTTTGCAAACGCGGGCCCTTTCGCCCAGCCCGATACATTCGAGGCTCTCGTCCGGAATTCGGACGAGGTCGGCATCGAATCGCTGTGGGTGGTCGAGCACGTCGTGATCCCGGCCGGGTACGAGAGCGAATACCCGTACGCGAAGGGTGGACGCATGCCCGGACCGGAGGACAACCCGATCTCGGACCCGCTGATCGCACTCGGTTACGCCGCCGCGATTTCGAACCGATTGCGCCTCGCGACCGGAATCCTGATCCTGCCGCAGCGCCACCCATTCTATGTCGCCAAGGAAATCGCGACCATCGACCTGCTGTCGAAAGGTCGCGCGATCCTCGGCATCGGAATCGGCTGGTTGCAGGAAGAGTTCGACGCACTCGGCATCCCGTTCCGCGAGCGCGCGGCCCGCACCGAAGAGAGCATCCGCGCGATCCGGTCGTTGTGGAAGCCGGGCGCCGACGCCTTCGATGGCAAGTTCTACCGCTGGAAGCCGGTCCATTCGAGCCCGCAGCCGGTGCAGGAGCCCGGTCCGCCGATCGTGATCGGCGGCCACGTCGACGCGGCCGCGCGCCGCGCGGCGCGATTCGGCGATGGCTTCTTCCCCGCGAAGGGCGGGCTCACCCAATTGCCCCGGCTGTTCGATGTGATCCGCGAGGAGTGCGCGGAGATCGGACGCAATCCGGGCGAAATCGAACTCACCGCGAGCGCGGCCGCAACCGACCTCGACACGATCAAGCGCTATCAGGATATCGGCGTTTCGCGGCTCGTCATTGCGCCGCCGGGCTTCGACCCCGACGGAATCGCGCGCGGCCTCGAAGCCTTCGGCAACGACGTGCTCGCGAAGCTCTAGACCGCATCATTCATGTAGCGGGTCGGACGACGAACTCGCGGTCCGCGACCATCCGAAGTCAGCGAGCGCGGCACCTGCAGCCTCGGACTCGGCAGAGTGAATCGCGATGCTGGCAACGTCGCCGACTTCGAGCTTCATGCCTTCGTTCATGATCAGCACCTTCGCGCCGCGGCGAATCATCAGGATCACGAAGAGTTCGACTCCCGCTGCCGGCCGCTCGCCGCCAACCTCGACATCGTCACCGCGGTCCGCGCGGCCGACGTACTCCCAATGTTCCACATCGATCTCACCGTGGCGGTCGCGCACTTCCCAGCGGCCCACGTCGTGCGTGCCGTCGAACAGCACCACGGCCTGCTCGTTCCCGACGAGCTCGGGCGCGAGGCCCGACTCGGGTCGACCGACCGCGACATAGCTGCGTGGCACCCGGAAGCGTTCGCGCGCGCGGCTCACGAAGATGCTGTTCAACATCTGGTTGGCCGTAACCCCCACGGCGTCGCCGACCAGGTCGAAACGCGCACGCTGGAGCGTCCGTTCCTGGAGTGCGTCACCGAAGATCACCGTAAAGCCTGCCTCTTCACCGCGACGGGTATTGGCCGCGTTCGAGTCGACGAAGACCACCGACGCCCCCGCGGCCCTGAGCTCCTCGCCGAGTAGAAAGCCCAGGCCACGCGCACCGAGTATTGCAATTGCGTCACGCCCGGGCAGGCGCTGCGAGAGCAGCGTCGCGACGGGGCCCGCGCTGAGGCCCGCGAGCACGACGGTCCCCGCGATCGTGAGAAACACCAACGCGCCGAGCTGTGAACCACCGTCGATTCCCTGACGCTCCAGTGCAACCGCAGTCGCCGATGCAACCGTCGCCGCGACGATTCCACGCGGTGCAATCCAGGCGATGAACGCCCGCTCACGCCAGACCAGGGTCGATCCACGTGTCGAAAATGCGACCGTAATCGGACGAACGACGAAGATCAAACACGCCACCACTGCGACGCCGCTCCACCCCAGATTCTCGACATCGGTCAAGCGCACGTTCGCGGCGAGCAGGATGAAGAGCAGCCCGATCAACAGCGACGTGAGCTGATCCTTGAATTCTCGCATCTCGCGATCGATGCTCGTCCGAAGATTTCCGACGACAATGCCCGCGACCGTCACAGCGAGGATGCCGCTGTGCGAAACGATGACATTGCAGCCTTCGGACAACAGCAGTACCGAGGCCAGCACGAAGATGTTCCCCTGCCCTTCCGGGATCAGCCGTTTCACGCGCAGCACCCCCGCGATCGCGAAGCCCACCGCAGCTCCGACGACGGCGCCGAAGCCGATTCGAAACAACAATGTTCCGGCCTCGTTCGCGATGGATTCCGCACCCGGAGTAAGCGTCAGCTCGAGCATCAGCACCGCGATCAGCACCCCGATCGGGTCGATCATGACGCCTTCGGCTTCGAGCACGGTCGCGACCCGCGGGCGCAGGTGCAGATTGCGGACGAGCGGGCCCACCACCGTTGGACCGGTCACGATCACGAGACTCCCGAACAGCGCCGCGGTCAGCCACGGCCAGCCCAGGAAGTACCGCACCGCGATCGCGGCGCCCGCCATCGTGATCAACGCGCCCCAGGTGACGAGGCGTCGGATCGACTGCTGCGATCGCCGCAGCCGACTGATCTCGAGATTGAGGCCGCCTTCGAACAGGATCACCGCAACCGCGAGCTCGACGATCGTGAGCAGGCCGGTGCCGAGGTCCTGGGGGACGATCCAACCCAGCCCATCCGGCCCGAGCGCAGCCCCGCTGGCGAGCAACAGCACGATACTCGGCAGCCGCGTGTGGCTGGCCAGAGTCTGTGCGAGAATTCCGACCGCGATGGCCATCACGACGGTCAGGGCAGGGTGGGCGCCTTCCACGGCGCGAGACTACCCCTACCCGCTCCCTTCGGGCCACTTCGACTTCAGTCTAGCCGTTGTGTTGCATAGAATGGGCCTGGCACACGCTTTGCTCAGTAGCGGAGCATGCCTGCTTCCGAGAATCGTGCCCCGCCCAAGATGCTGACATACTGTGTCATTCTCGCGAACGAATGCCAAGCAAAGAGCGCCCATGAACCTGCCTACCGATTCCTTCCAGCGCGCGCGTGAGTTCATGAAGAACCGCGCCCGCCCCCTCGAAAGGGCGATGTTCGAGACCGAGTTCGAAGGAGGTTCGCCGGCGCGCGCCTTGTCGGAGCTGAAGCGATTCCAGAACGAGGACGGTGGCTTCGGTAACGGGCTGGAGCCCGACTTGACGCTGCCCGGCTCCTCGGTGCTCGCAACAGCAATGGGCCTGACGCTGCTGCGCGAGCTCGGCGTGCTCCCGCATGATCCGTGTGTGCATCGAGCGATCGACTGGCTCGCCGAAGCGTTCGATCCGGATCTTGCTGCGTGGCGATCCGTTCCCAAGCAGGCCGAGGATCACCCACACGCAGCTCATTGGGCATGGTCGCTGCACCAAGACGGCTTGCGTTGGCCGGTCGGCGTGCTCCCGCGCGCGGAGATTCTCGCGCACCTGCATCGCTCTGCGGAACACGTTCCCGCGGAGCTTCTCGCGGACCAGACCGACCGGCTGGTTGCGGACCTTTCACGCGCGGATACATCACTCGGCGCGGATGCACTGCTGGGCTGCGACTTGTTCGTCCGAACCGAGCAGGCGCCCGCCGAACCACGCAAAGCTGTGGCATCAGCGATGAAAGCGCTGGGAGAGGCGATGGTCAGCCGGGATCCGGAAGCCTGGTCGAGCTACTGCGCGAAACCGTTGAAGCTGGCGCCGAACCCGGAGTCCGTGCTCGCGGAGTCTCTCGCCGCTGAGGTCCAGCGCAATCTCGACTACGAGATCAGCCATCAAGACGACGATGGATCATGGTCCCCCAACTGGAACTGGAACGGCGCCTACCCAGAAGCCTGGGCCATCGCCGAGCGCGAATGGCGAGGCCACCTCACCCTCAACACACTCAGATCTCTCGCCGCCTACGACCGCCTCTGAGCACTCGGCGCCTTCGGTCCAGGCGAAAAGGGATCGTTCACTAGCATGGGAACAACGTCACCCGTCAAGACGTTGTCTTACCTCGGGAGGATGCGCGATGTCGTTGGAAGGCTTCGAAGCTGCGACTTTCAGCCACGAGGGCACCACACGTCCGATCTACCGGCGGGGTTCGGGGCCGGGTGTCGTGATCGTGCACGAGATCCCGGGCATCACCCCCGAAGTCGCTCACTTCGGGCGACGGGTCGCGGACGAGGGCTTCACCGCGGTCCTGCCGAGCCTGTTCGGCACCCCCGGCAAGGAATTCTCGGGAAGCTACGTCGCCGGACAGATGGCGCGTGCGTGCATCAGCCGCGAGTTCCACGTACTCGCGCGTCGTGCATCGAGCCCCATCACCGACTTCTTGCGCGCGCTGGCCCAGCAGGTCCACCGGGAGTGCGGCGGTCCGGGCGTCGGCGCGGTCGGGATGTGCCTGACCGGCAACTTCGCACTCTCGATGATGCTCGACGAAGTCGTGATGGCGCCGGTGCTGAGCCAGCCCTCCCTGCCCTTCGGCATCTCACAGGATCACCGCGCCGCGATCCACCTCAGTGACGACGACCTCGATGTCGTAAAGCAGCGCACGCGCAACGGCCTTTGCGTGCTCGGACTGCGCTTCACCCAGGACCCGCTCGTCCCGGCCGAGCGCTTCGAAAGGCTGCGCCGCGAACTCGGCGACGGCTTCGAAGCCATCGAGATCGACTCGAGCAAAGGCAACCCCTACGACATCCCCGCCATGGCCCACTCGGTCCTCACGAAGGACCTCGTCGACGAAGAGGGTCACCCCACCCGAGCCGCCCTGGACCGAGTACTCACCCTATTCCACGAGCGACTGCTCCCGACCTGACGCCGCCCGTACCACGAGCCGGTTCGTCACCACATTTCCCAACCGCCGCGGCTTGGTTAGGAGCGCCAAGACCCGCGCGGGGCGGGGGGTGCCTCACGCTCCCTTTTTTCACGGTCGCGAGAGGCACCCCCCGCCCCACGCTCCAGTCTGGTCGCTCGTACCGGCTGAAGCGTCTCGGGTCCGGGGGGCCTTTCGCGACCG
>JAFDEI010000070.1 GCA_019310425.1 Deltaproteobacteria bacterium
TGACTCGCGGGTCTCCGACGTGCACCGGGTCGAGGCGTACTCGACGGAAGGCGTCGAGAACGTGGTGATGACCGATCACCATGTTCACACCGATCTCAATCCGGCGATCGCGGATGCGGGCCTGGGCGCATTCCTGACCGCGACCATCGGCGAGGAGATCACAAGCTTCGATTACGGTCACTTCAACGCCTAGCCGATGCTCCTCGATGCTTCGTCCGTCACGCGCACCTACGATCCGACCGGTCTGATCCAACTGTCCGGTGGTTCCACCGACTGGGCAAAATCGGCCCCGACCGGCATGGACTTCCCCGTCTACGGGGCGCTCAACGCCACACCCTCAGAGATCTACACGCTGGCCACGGCGGGTTCGCTCTCGACCGCCGCGACGACGATTCAGATCAATCACATCAGCAGCCACTTCGAGCTCCGATGTGGAGCGTGCCGAGCGCCGCCTGCCGGACACCACCTCCGTGGCGAACCTCTTCCACCACTTCCCGGCGCTGGAGCTGTGGAACGGCGACAACCGCGGCGCGCAGAGTCAGTTCCTCGATGAGCGCATCGGGATCTGGTTCAACCTGTTGAACCAGGGGCTGAATACGACCTTCATTGCCGACACGGACTCCCACCGCTTCTCCAATCTCAACTCGGCTGGTGCACGGACGTGGACGGCTTCGCCGACGGATTCGCCGGCTTCGATCGCTTCTGCCGACGTGGCGGCAGCCGTCGATGCGGGGCGCGCAGTGGGCGGGCAGGGGATCTACGTGCAGACTCGGCTGCTGGCGACGGACGGTTCCGGGGACGTCGCGGATTTGACCCACGGCGGCTCGACCAGCATGACCGACGCCAACGGCGACGTTGATCTGGAGATCACCGTGGTTTCGCCGAACTGGGCGGAGTGGGACACCATCGAGATCTATGGCGCCACCCCGACAGTGGTGCGCGATGAGGGCGACTGCGATCCGACCACGACCGGCGACGGCGACTTCGACATCACCGTTACCTCGAGCGTCGGCGGCGTGACCGGCGCCGACCGCTATAGCGTTACCTACACCGAGTCATTCACCGGGCTGGTTGCGGACACCTGGTTCGTGGTCGTGGTGAAGGGAACCGATGGTGAGTGCGGACCGATGTTCCCGATCTATCCCGACAATCTTGCGACAGGGAGCAACGTGTCCCTGGCGGATCTGGTCGATGGGAACGTCGGTGAGAGTGGAACGATGGCGCTCGGCGCAACCAATGCGCTGTATTTCGAGCCTTGATTCGGCTTCGAGCGGTCGCGCTCTCGTTCGCACTCTTGACGCTGGCTTCACCCGGTTTCGCGGCGCCGTCCGCGGTCCGCGCGGTCGGCGGCGTGCGCCTGATGGAAGCGATGGAGAACGCCCCCGCCGCCGCGGTCGTTCAGGTCAAGACGACGCGTGAACTTCCCGACGGTGCGTTCGCGGCGGTGATGCGAGTGGAAAGTCCGGTCGTGGGCGATGCCGCGATCGGCACCCTGTTGAACGTCGCGTGGGAGGAGCGCTCGCGTTCGCGTGCACCGCGATTCGCGACGGGCGAGCGAGTCCTCGTCGTGCTCGAGTCGCTGTCCGGCGCGTCGATTTGGCTGTCGCGTTTGCCGGATCCGAAAGAGCGGTCGACGACCCTCGGAGTAGCCATGCGCGGCGACGCCTTCCTGCGCAATCCTTCCCTCGGCACGGCCAATCTTCTGGAACACTACCTGGCACTCGCCGCCGCTGACCGAGCCGGTGCCAACGGCGTGGGCTACCTGGCGCAGCTCGTTGCGGCCGCGGAGGTTCCCCTCGCCATCGATGTCGTGGCGCGTCTCGACACGCGGGGCGAACTCGACGCGAAGCTCGGGCCGGGCGGCGCGTTGCAGCTCACAGCGGCGCTCGTGCGAGACGATGGGACCGAAGCGCTGCAAGACTCACTGGTGGCGCTCATTGGTCGCCACCGACTCGTATCGATGCAGGTGCCACTCGAGGCTCTGGCTGCCAATGCTGAGCGACTTCCTCCGCCCGTCGTGTACACCGCACTGGCGAGGCTGGAAGGCGGATTCTCGCCGGAACGGACGGCGCAGCTGTTGGCGCAGGGGGGCGAGCGTTACCGACAGGTGGGTGCTCGTCACGCGGGTGGAGACAAGGCCCCGCATGAGCTGCGTTCGCTCGCTCGTCGCGATCCGTCTTCGAAGGTACGCATCAGCGCTCTCGAGCGTCTGGTGGAGCTCCGCGGTGATGGTGCGATCGAGACGCTCGGTGATGCACTCGCGGACTCGGAGCCGACGGTTCGTGCGGCGGCGGCAATCCAACTGGGTGCGCTGGGCTCCGCTGCGGTTCCGGACCTGGTTCGAATCACCGAGGCTGGAGAGACCGAGGCGGCGCGGGCTGCGATTGTCGCGCTCGCCCTGACCGGCAGCGCCGAGGGCAGCGCAGCGTTGCAAGAGATCGCCGAATGGCATTCCGACGAGTCGCTGCGTGGGCTCGCGAAGATCTCTCTGGGGCAGGAGATCGGCGACACTCACGATTGACCCGAGCTTTCTTCGCTCGGTGACCATGAACATCCCATTTCGTCCTTTACCCGTTGTCTGTTCTCAAAATTCATCCGCGACGTCCGTTGAGCTGATCGACTACGAGAAGCGTGCCCATCAAGCAGCTTCGCGCCAGCGATATCGGTGGTGGAGACCTCCGGCACGCGGGAATCCGATGATTTTGGCGCGGTTCGAGGGTCGAGATTCCACGGGTCGACCGATCGGCGCATCGGCGATTGATGTGTGGACTCGTTCTTCGTTGTAGTAGTCGACGTATTCACGGAGCAGTCGTCTTAGGTGATCTTCATCTAGGACGATGACGTGATCGAGCAACTCGCGGCGGATTGAGCCGACTACGCGCTCAGCCGTCCCGTTCTGCCATGGGCTCCGGAACGCGGTTCGCTTGGGATCGATCTCGAAGCTCTTGATCGCGTGGGTAACCGCGGGCGAGAAGATCGCGTCGTTATCGTAGATCAAATAGCGATGGATCGGTTCGTTAGGGAACGTCTCGCGCAGCTGCTGAATCACCCAGGCTGCGGTTGGGTTTTCGGTGACGTTGAAGTGCAGAATTCTGCGTCGACCGTGGTCGATGGCAAACCACACGTAGAGCAGACGGAATCGAACGGTCGGGACCACGAAGAAGTCCATCCCGGCGATCACGTGTGGTTGCGGAGGAAGGTCATCCAACGTTGCTGTTGGGTGGGGTCTCGTTCCTTTTTGGGGAGGTAGCGCGAGATCGTCGCGAGGCTGACCCGGATGCCGAGCTTCATCAGCTCAGCCTGGATCTTCCGTGCACGCCAGCAGTTCTCGGTGGCCATTCGGATGATGAGGGACTTTGTTTCCTCCGAGATCGGTGGACGGCCCGGACCTGGCGTCGAGATCGATCGCCAATAACGGCGGAATCCCTCGCGGTGCCAGCGGACGACGGTCTCGGGGCGAACGACTACAAGGTGATGTCTCCAGCGAGGCCAGAGGCGGGAGAGTGCAACCCAGAACGCACGATCGAAAGGAGATAGCTTAGGCCTGGGGCGTTTCTGGGTATACACAGCCAGCTGCTGTTGAAGCGCCATGTTGACGATCGCTTGCTCTCGATGACTTCGGAAGAAGGCGACGGTGAAGTGACGGAGTAGCGCTGCGAGACGGACCAGGGTGCGCATGGGGAGCGAGATTCTGCGCAATTTCTCTGGCTGGAACGAGTCTGAATCTCGGCATCGACCGGGTGTATCATGCGTGGATGGAGAAAGAGGGCAGGTCGGAAAAGCCGAGCAATATCAACGTGGACGAATATTGAGAACGCACAGGGTCGGAAAAGCCGAGCAATATCAACGTGGACGAATATTGAGAACGCACAGGGGTGTGTCGCGTGGGTCCGACTTGAGTTCAGCTAGCTGGGCGAGATCGTGGCTAGTAAGATAGGGCGGTTGCTCTCGCTCCGAGAGCATCGGCCTAATCGAAGCGGACTACCGGCTGGGTTTCTGTCGGGTCGGAGTCGGATCGCCAGGCCCTCGGCGGCGTCCCGAGCGTTGGTCGGTAGTGCACCGCACGCGGTCACGGCGTGGTTGTTCTCAATACTCATTCACGGTCTCCGATGCCTTTTCTCTGCCGGCGGGCGTGGGGGGGCAAAGCGGAAAAGTCCAATGAAATCAAGCCGGACGAATATTGAGAACGCACAGGTGTGTCGCGTGGGTCCGGTTCGAGTTCAGCCTTTGTGCTGGATCGGTGGCTAGTAGATAGGGCGATCGCTCTCGTTCCGAGACGATGGGCCTGATCGAAGTCGACGGTGGCTGTGCGTTCGCCGGAGTCGGGTCGGCTCGATCATCGACGATGTCCCCAGCGTTGGTCGGTAGTACGCCGCGCACGGTCACGGGGTGTTCGTTCTCGCGACCTCTGATGGCCTCTACTCTGCGGATCTACGCGGAGGGCTGGGCGAGAATGCCCAGCGATTTCAACTCGGATGAATATTGAGAACGCACAGCAGGCTGCTGTCGTCCTCGCCGCACGTGCCCTGCCGCGGCGGGAACCGGCAAGTCGCGGCCCAAAGCGCCGGAATCGCTGCGTCGGATCCTGGCCGGTCGCGGGCCGCTTCAGTGACCGCCACCGCTGAGCCGAAAAGCATGGTTGCAAGGCGGCGTGGGGACCGCCCGGAGCGCCCCGCGTCAGCCTTCGCAGGCCAACGGCCCGGAGATCGCTGCGAAGCATGGATGACCACGACGAACACAGCTCGGCCTCGAATCCGCTCCGCGCGCGCATGCGCGACACCCTCGCCGGCGTGCGCCGCACCGCGGTCGAAGCCACGGATCGCCTGAAGAGCACGGCGGCGGCTGAACGACTGGGTTCGTCGGTCGACAGCTGGCGGGTGGTAAAGAAAGCGGCGAGCGCGCAGCGTCGTGGGAATCACGCGATGGCCTACCGACTGCTGGAGCCTGAGGTCCGTGCGAACCCCGACGATGCACGCCTGGTCGCCGCCTATTGGAGCGCTGCGCTGGCCTGCGAGCGGATACCAGACGCCGTACCCGCCATGCAGCGAATCGTTCGCACACTCGCGATCGGCGGCAAGGTGGAACAGGCGGCCGAACTGTGGCTGGAGTTGCACAGCGTGGCTCCCGATGCGCGGATCGGTCCGGGAACTCTCGTCCGCATCGTGCCGGTACTGGCCGAAACCGCAGAGGCGGAGCAGGTCGTCGTCGCACTGCGCGAGGCCGTGCATCCGGAGAACAGCGGCCTCTCGCCCGGCCTCGCGGTTCGGGTGGCCGAGTTGGCGCTCGAGCGCGATCCCCGTACCGCCCTGTCTGCGGCGCACCGCGCTCTCGCCTCGACCGATCTCGACGCGGCCAAGCGGGCACGCCTCGAAGATCTCGTCGCCGAGCTCGAGCGCTCCGAGGCGGAGGCGGTTGCCGGAGCCCCGGCCGCAGAGCCGGTGATCGCACAGCCGGTAGCCGCGGAGCCGGAGGTCGCAGAACCAGTAGTCGCCGAGCCCGAGGTCGGGGAACCGGATATCGAAGAACCGGCAGTTGCCGAGCCGGAGGCCACGGAACCGAGAAGCGATCCGGTGGTGGCGGCCGATACGGCCGCGACACAGGCCGCGGTCGCCGCGGCGCTCGAAGCGCCCACGCCCGTGACGCGCTTCGTCGACATCAAAGTGACCGAGGCCATGCCCACGCGGCTGGAAGAAGAAGGAATCCGACTACAGCTCTGCGGCGGGCGCAAGGCCCGCGTTGCCTACACCGGGATCACCGCGCTGGCCGTGGTACGGGTGTCGGGCCTGGGCGATCAGCCAATCGTGGTGATCGACCTGGTGCTCAACTGGCAGGAGTCGGAAGAAACGACCCTGCGGGTCGTGCGCCTACGCAGTGACGGCTTCGACCCGCGCATGGTGGTGGCGACAGGCGCGGAGAACGACGTGACGCTTTGCGACTTCCTCGCCGAACTCATCGCCAGCAGCGAAGCCCTTTCCCTCCCGGACGCCAACGCCGCGCTGGGCGTGAGGCTGCGCGCGTTCGACGACCTCGAGACCTACGAGCGAGAGGTCCTTCAGGTCAAGCGCTGAGCGGCAGCCCTGTCTGTTCTCAATATTCATCCGCGACCTCTGGCGAGGCTGAAGAATAGAGGAAAGGGCCGAGAATCTCAGCGATATCAACGCGGACGAGTATTGAGAACGCACAGGCCTAGGTTGCAACCAGGGATCGTTTCTTGGCCGAAGCCATCTCGAGTCCGGAATTTCCTGACGACTTACACCCGGTGGTCAGGCGGGTTCGATCCGGCCATCGCGTAGCGTGATCTCGCGTTGTGCGTGCTCCGCGATGTAGCGCTCGTGCGTCACGACCATGATCGTGTTGCCCTCGGCGTGGAGTTCGTCGAAGATCGCCATGATCTCGGCGCCATTGGCGCTGTCGAGGTTTCCAGTGGGTTCGTCGGCGAGGATCAGCGAGGGGCGGTTCACGAGGGCGCGCGCGATTGCGACGCGCTGGCGCTGTCCGCCCGAGAGTTCGTTCGGCCGGTGGTGCATACGATCCGCGAGCCCGACCCGCGCGAGCGCCTCCTGCGCACGCCGTTTCCGCAAACGGCCGGGGACGCCGGCGTAGACGAGCGGTATTTCCACGTTGTAGAGCGCGGTCGCCCGCGGCAATAGGTTGAAGGTCTGGAACACGAACCCCACCAACTCGTTGCGGATCTGCGAGAGTTGCCGATCGGAGAGGCGCGACACGTCGTGCCCGTCGATCTCGACGCGGCCGCTCGTCGGCGAGTCGAGGCAGCCGAGGATGTACATCAGCGTTGATTTCCCGGACCCCGACGGTCCGATGATGGCCACGTACGCATTGGCCTCGATGGAAAGATCAATGCCGTCGAGTGCGCACACGTTTTGCTCGCCCATGCGGTAGGTACGTGTGACGGACTCGAGCCGCGCCAGCATGCGACCCACGGACCTACTCGTACCGCAACGCGTAGAGGACGTTCGCGTACGCCGCCCGGGTCGCCGGGTAGAGGCCGGAAAGGCATCCGATCCCGGCACAGATGAGAAAGCTGTAGAGCATCCAGTCCCATGGGAGCGGGGTGCCGGGCCCGATCTGCACGCGGTTGAAGGTGGCGCCCCCGACAACTCCCAGCACTCCACCCACCACGCCCAGCAACGTCGCCTCGACGAGGAACTGAAACAGGATGTGGAAGCGGTTGGCGCCGAGCGAACGGCGGATTCCGATCTCGCGAGTCCGCTCCGTCACCGCGACCAGCATCACGTTGGCGATGCCGAGCCCGCCGACCAGTAGCGAGACCGCGGCGATCACCAGCACGAAGCTTGCGATCTCACGGTTGGTGTCTTGAATCGCCGAAAGGAAGAAGTCCTGCCGCCGCACACGGAAGTCGTTTTCCTGATCGGCGCGCAGACGGTGGGTGCGCCGCAGCAGCGTCTCGATGTCGAAGAGTGCCTCGTCGAACTCGCCGCTATTGCGCATCTGCGCCAGGATGCTCGACAGGTAATCGACCCCGAAAAGTCGCTCCTGCGCGGTCGTGAGGGGGACGAAGATCTGGTCGTCGGGGTTCGACCAGCTCTCGCCTTTGGCGGTGAGTGCGCCGATCACCGTGAAGCGCTGCGAGTTGACGAGGATCTTCCCCCCGAGCGGGTCGGATTCGCCGAAGAGTTCCTGGCGCACCGTATCGCCCAGTACCGCCACGCGCGCGCGTTGCGCCACGTCCCGATCGTCGAAGAGGGATCCGACGGAGAGCTCGTCGCTGTTTACCTCGAAGTGGCCGGGCGTCGTTCCCGTCACGCGCGTGGTCCAGTTGATGTCGCGGTACTCGGCGTTGCCTGGCCCCGAATAGGTTGGCACCGCGTTCGTCACGGACTGCGATGTCGCCGCGAGCTCCCGCGCATCGTCCCAGGTCAGGCTCGTCACGCCTTCGGCCGTGCGAATACCGCGCAAGTGCGAGTAGCCGGGCCGAATCAGCAGCACGTTGGTGCCCATCGACTCGAGCCGCTCGGTGATGTTCGCTTGCGTGACGCGGCCCAGGGACACCACGTGAAGTACTGCCCCGATTCCTACCGCGATCCCTACCAGAGTCAGGAGCGAGCGCAGTGGGTTGGCGCGCAGGCTTTGCAGCGCGATTCGCAGGCTCTCGAGGACGACCAAGCGGTTAGCTCCCGCCGCTGGCGGATTTGCCGCGCGCGTTTGTGTCACGCTTGCCGCCGGCGCCGAAGCTCTGGCGGTTCCGAATGCGCGCCTCGATCTGGTCGTGCTCTCTCTTGAGACGCGAGACCATCGGAATCCCCAGCACCTCACCCTCCTCGAGCCCGTCCAGCACTTCGACGACGCGGTAGTCCGTGCGCCCGGTGCGGATCTCGCGTGCTCCATAGCCGTCTGCATTCTTCACCAGCACCACGGAAGCCGGCCACGGCTCACGGGCTACTCCGCGGCTTGCGTCGGGCTCCTGGATGGCCGCCACCGGGATCACCAGCGTGTCCGGTTCGTCGACGATCACGATCTCCACCGTCGCGTTCATACCCGACTTGAGCTTTACATCCGTGTTTTCGACGTGCACCACCACGTCGAAGAGCGTCACGTTCTGCTCCAGGCGCGCCTCGGGGGCGATGCGCACGACTTCGCCCACGTAGGGTCGCTCTGGAAACGCCTCGGCGCGGATGGTCGCGCGCTGCGCGACAGCGATTTTGCCGATGTCGATCTCGTCGACTCCCGCCTCGATGTAGACGTTGCGCATGTCTGCTATGTCGGCGATCGGCGTGCCGCCGCCCACGTTGGAGACGCCCGAAGCGATAATCTGTCCCTCCTCGACGTACTTCTGGAGGATGATCCCATCGACCGGCGCAGAGATCACCGTATCCTCCATTCGCTCTCGGGCGCGCTCGAATGCCGTTGTCGCCTGCACCAGCTTGCTGCGTGCCACGGCGAGCGCGAGTTCCGTCTCGTCGTGCGCCTCCGTCGAGATCACGTCACTACTGAGGAGTTTCTTGCGCCGCTCGAAGTTCTTCTCCGCCAGCGCGAGTTCGGCCCGCGCGATGTCTCGGTCGGCACGCGTCTGCGCGAGCTCGGCTCGCTCTTCGACCTGGTCGAGCTTGGCGATCAGCTGCCCCTTCGCGACCGCGTCTCCCACCTCGATCGGGAGTTCCACTACTTCCCCGCTCGCCTTCGACTTGAGCTCGATGCGATCGATCGGACGCACCAGCCCGTTGGCGGTGACCGCGATTCGGAAGGGACCGCGTGCGGCGGTGACCTCCTTGTACTTGGGGCCGACCTGGGCGCGAGCCGAGTCGTCCACCTGCGAGAAGCAGGCGAGGGCGGTCGCCGCGAGGCAGGCGGCGATGACGACGAGCGGTTGCCTCGTCATCATCTCTCGTCGACTGCCCATACCGTCCCCTCGAACCCTTCGGAAAGGTCTACTCGCGAATGCACGCCTTCACGGCCGGCTCCTCTTTGGAAACGCAAGCCCGCCGGCCGTCGAAGGATAGGGCGTCGGCCGCGACATCGGTTGATGGCGCAGCCGCCATCGCAGAACGCGACCTGGTTGTCTGTTCTCAATATTCATCCGCGACCTCTGGCGAGGCTGAAGAAAAGAGGGAAGGGCCGAAAAACCCAATGAAATCAAGCCGGACGAATATTGAGAACGAACAGGAGCCCGGCGCCGTGAGGCGGTAACTCTTCGCCCGGAGGTCAGCGACGGTGGCTGGCGTGACGGGTTCCGCCGCCCCGGTTGCCGCGGCGGTGACGATCTCCGCCGCGGTAGTGGCCGCCGCCGTGGCGATTCCCGCCGCGGCGATTCCCGCCGCGGTAGTGGTCGCCGCGGTAGTAGCCGCCGCCGTAATAACGCGTGTGGCGGTAATGCCCGCCGCGGTAGTGTCCCTCCCGGTAGCCGCGGTAGTAATACCCGCCGCCGTAGTGCCCGTACGGATAACCGCCCGAGCCGATGCGCAGGCCCCAATTGTCGTCGAACCAGGCGAAGCTGAACGCGAAGGGCCAGAGGGCGGGGTATCCGTAGGCCGGGGGCGGCGCCGGCTGGTAGACCACCCGGTCGCGATAGACCACGGTCGTGGGTGCCGGCTGCGGGTCATCGAGCGGCTCGCTGCTCACGACCTCCCAAGTTCCGTCCGGCATGCGGCAGGCCGTGCCGTACACCTGCTGCTGTTCGCCGCCGATGGTCACGGTCTGCTGATACTCGCGGCAGTACTCGCCCTGGTCGTTCTGGTAGGTGACGACCGGGGTGATGTCGCCGGCGCTGCCGGTGTCGGGGTTCTGCCAGACGGTGGTCTGGTTGGTCTTCGCATACTCCATCGAGTTCTGGGCCGAGTCCTGAATCATCCAGGCGTCGTTGTCGCTGACGGTCGGCTCGGCCTGACCGGTGGCCGGAATGCCGAGACCTGCGAGCAGGAGAATCGCCAGAGTGAGTCGGGAAGTCATCATGTCCTCCTTTCAGCGGGGGCCGGTGGTCTCGTCGCCCCACGCCGAGGCGGGATCCGCACCCAGCGCCCCTACGTGAAGACGCTCGCGAGCTGCGGATTATTCACACCTGTCTGTTCTCAATACTCATCCGCGACTTCTTACGAGAGTCGGCGATCACTTGCCTGACGATTGGTGGCAGGGTTCGCGCGAGGTATCGGATCGATCCCCCGAAACCGAGGATCCGCAGCGCGGTGAGGAGTCCCGCCCCCTGCGCGATCGGCTGGCCACAAGTTACGGTGTCCTGGCCCGTGAGCCAGAGTCCGCTAATGGCGGTTCGTGAGTCCAAGTGCCGCATCAGGTCCCAATCCGTGAAGCGCTGCGGTGACTGATCCAGCCCGACCGCCCCGCCCTCGTTCGTTCCCAGGTAATGCTGGATCGAAAGCGGCGTGGCGACATCGACAAGCTCGATATGCCCCTCCAGTTGTGGATAGAAGCGCAAGAGCAGCTTGACGAGGCGGTCGCCCCATTGGGCCTTCAATGCCTTGTACTCGGGACCGCGCCGCCGGGTCGGACTTTCCGCAAACTCCTCGAACCATCGATAGTCTGCAGTGCAGAGGATCTGGCAGGTCGTCTTGCCTGGATAGCTATCCTCTCGTTCCTGATCCTTGATGGACGGAAACGTGATCATGACCATCGGATCGTGTTCGGGATTGTAGGGGTCGGCCATGAAATCCTCGACGGCTCCGAACATGTCACCGTCCGCGCGGGCGGGGTGATACCAGAGGTTCGCGCAGGTGAGGCCCAGTTCTTCCGCGCTGCCTCGCATGCCGATGTTCACCATCACGAAGCCGCACGAGTTGCCGACCGGCAGACGTCTGGGAATCTCGAGCCGCTTGGTGACGTCTTCGGATACGAGCTTCCCGAAGGTGTTGTGATAGCCGACGCTCGAGATCAGCTGTTTGCAGGAGATGATGCTTCCATCATCCAGCTCGACCCCGGTCGCCCGGTTGGCTCGTGGATCGACGAGGATCTCCCGGACATTGGCGCGGACGAGCACGCGTCCGCCTGCCTCCCCGATCACGCGCACGAGGCATTCTGCCATCTGCGTCGAGCCGCCCACCGGGTAGGCTCCGCCCTCGATGGAAAGCCCTCTCGCCACGCAAGCGCCGAGCATGAAGGAGGTTCGGTCTGGAGTGGAGCCCGTGTCGATCCACTGCCCTGCCAGTAGTCCGGCCAGCCTGGGTTCGTTCGTAATCTCCTGGAGCACTTCCTTGATGGTGCGCCCGGCGTATTTCTCCCAGGTCTTCCCCAGCACGAAGCGATGCCAGGGCCGCCGCAGCCAGGCCGGGAGCAATTTCGACAAAACGAAGAGGGGGAAGCGCTTGAGGACGCTATCCGATACGCGAAGGTACTCCTCGATCTCGCTGCGGCGCTCCGGGAAGAGCGCGAAGAGGTCGGGCAAGTGGGCTTCGTCGTTCTTGATGGCGAAGGGCGGATCGGCGCCGATCGCGATCCGATCGAAGGTGCCGTCGGGCTCGCCCATACGCTCGAAGCGAACGGGCATTTCATTGCCTCCCGCGGCTAGCCACAGGAGGTGCCCCGCGTAGGGTACGAGGTAGTGAAGTCCCGAGTCGAACTTGAGGCCGCCCGTGAGCTGGAACATATGCGTGCCGCCACCCGCCACGTAGTGTTGCTCGAGGACCAGCACGCGCCGGCCCATGCGAGAGAGCACCGCAGCTGACGTCAGACCACTCATCCCACTCCCGATCACGATGGTGTCCAGATCGGCGGGGACCTTCTCGGCCGAATAGCGATCGGCCAGTACGCCGCGCAGCATCTCTTCGTTCATCGCCTGGTTTCCTGTCTGTTCTCGAGATTCATCCGCCGACCTCTGAGGAGCTGATTGTGGGCGTCGAAGCCGATGGAGAACTCATGTCGATAGCCCACCCTTGACGAGGATTGCCAGCCAGTCGCGCTGCTCCGCCGTCGCGATTTCACGGAGCCAGGTGTCGATCTCATCCGGGTCCCCCTCGTCCCCCACGACGCACGCGCTCTCCCCGTAGGCATTCCAGAGCTTGCGGACCTCCTCCTCGGACTGGCCGGGCTCGCGGAGTTCCTCGATGGAATCCCAGGGTGGGGCGGAAAAGTCCCAATGAACTCGAGTCGGACGAATGTGGAGAACGCAGATGTCTCAAGAATCGAGTTGCCGCTCCGATGAAGATCCAAGTGCATTCATCGATCGAGTGCGCGCCATTCTCATCGGAGGTCACGCCATGAAGACCCTTTACCTGCTCGTTCTCACCGCCAGCATCCTTCTCGCTTCGCCGACCGCCTGGGCGCTGGACATCGGCTACATCGAAGTCCTGTGGCTGACCGACTCCGTGGACGGCACTCCGGTCGTCGATGCCTTCGAAATGGAGATGACGGTCGGTCTGGTCGATTCAGCCGGAGTCGGCGCCGTCGAGTTCGTGAGTTCCGGAAGCGCGGGCACCGTCGAGCTGACTGCCGACGGCTCGGAGTGGGGTATCGACTCCGGCGGTACCTTTGCCAACAGCGCAGCGCTGTTCACTGCCTTCCCGAGCGGTGGATCGTATACCGTAAACATCCTCGACGCGCCGAGCTCCGGGGGCGGCAGCGTGCTCGACTCGTTCTCCATCACGTTGAGTCCGATCGAGGTGATGGACATCATCGACATCCAGTCGCCGCTCCACGGCGCGACCGTCCCGGTGGGCCAGTCGTTCTCCTGGGCCGATTGCTCGACCTGCGACGGCAGCCGCATCACGGGCTTCCTCGTCGACACCCTGGCGGACAGCGACGTCGACGCGTTCACGACGACCGACATGAGCACCACGTCCTGGACTCCGACCGGCATGGTTGGGGGCACGAACTACGAATTCGAGGTGCTCCTCGGGGAGTACAGCCACATGCTGACGGCGGAGACCAGCGACCTGCTGTCGGATGGGTTCACGTTCGTTGCGGGCTACGAGAACATCAACCTGGTCAATATCACGACGGTGCCGGAGCCGGGGACCGCATCGCTGCTGGCTCTCGGCCTCACGAGCCTGGGCCTCGCACGTCGGCGATCGGCGGGGAGTCGCTGAGGGGGTCTCCCCCGGCCGCCGCTACGGCGAGCGCTGGATCTCATTCTTCGGCTCGATCCGCCTTGGAAGCAGGCGGGTCGGGCCGGTTTCGTTTTCGAAGAGCCCGGTCTGTTCTCAATATTCATCCGCGGCCTCTGCTGGCCTGATCGTGGGCGTCGAGGCCGATGGAGAGGTCATAGCGGCAGGCCGCTCTTGACGACGGTCGCATGCTAAACTGAATGGCTGCTGTCGGACGGGAAAAGCGGATTTGAAGTTCTGATCCGCGGATCCTCTACAGGTTGTACAAGGCGGGTTTCACAAAGTGGATTGGTACAGAGTCAAGACTGCGTTCATCGGGTTGAAGAGATTGGCAACACTGCCCGAGGAAGACAAGCAGGCGTGTATCGACGCGTACAAGTTCTTCCAACGAATGCAAGCAGGTGAGGAGACCGAGACGGAGGACGAGACGAAAGCGGTCGCGGACTACTACAAGGTCTTGAACAACATGTTGTCGGTCTTCGATTTGGAGAAGCTCTACATTCCTCCAATGTTGGACGACTCGGAGGGTCTGTATAAGAACCAGCTGTTGTGCGAACAAGCTGTGTTGAAAGAGCTGAATTTGAAGAGCCCTGAAGAGTCACATCTGTTGGACATGGGATGCGGGAGAGGAAGGATTTCGCATTACTTCGCCACGATGACCGGTGGCCAAGTGTCCGGTTACAACATCGATCCGAATCAAATCGAGAACGCGATCGACTGGGCAGCGGAATGCGGAATGAGCGATCGGCTTCACTTCGAGGTTGGTGATCATCACGAGCCTCTCGCGTACGAATCGAAGGCCTTCGATGGATGTTTTTCCTTTCAGGCGGTCTGGCCCTTCTTCAAGAAAGAGGAGTTGGATGCCCATGCGAGAGAAATGCACCGTGTGTTGAAACCCGGCGCTCGGTACGCTTGTTCGGAGTATCTGTTGACCCCCTATTTCGATTGGGGGAACGAAGAACATGTGGCACTTCACAGGCTCTTCCTGCCAACTCTGGCGGCTACTCAATCAATGTATCCGGCCGACGTCTGCGCAGCTCTGGAAAGAGCCGGATTCAAGATTCTCGTTTCGGCGCCTTCGAAGAGTGAAGCTTGGCCGCTGTGCGAGCAAAAGCGCGATTTGATCTTTAAGGGTCGAAGAGTGATCAAAGTCCTCGAGGCTGTTGGCATCGTGCCTCCATGGGTCGAAGAGTCGCTCGATCTTCTTCAAAACGGTGGACAAGCCTGGACCGATGCCGAAAAAGCCAAGATCGCAGACTTGAATTGGAGAATCGTCGCAGAGAAACAATGATCGCCGCCTCGGCGACCCGCCGTCGGTTCTCGACATTCATCCGTAATACCTGTGTTGTGTTGCGAAGATTGGGCCTGTCGATGAGCGAACGACCCCACCTCCGGGGTGATTCCGAGTTCACACCGCGTACCATCGATATCGATGCTGAAGACCTCCGACACGCTCAGCCGTTCGGTTCTGCCACGGGCTCGGGGCGAACGGACAAGCTGCTGTCGTAGGGGCAGCTCGATTACTGAGAACGCACAGCGGTGCGCCGCAGCAACACCGATACTCCGAGCAGGATGCCCGCGCATAGCGATCCCAGCCCCCAGTTCGGCATAGCAGCAGCGGGCAGCGCGGGGGCGACGCACATGGGGGGCGACGTCGGGCCAGGGTCCGGTCCGCCGGTCGCATTGATGCGGAAGCTGAGATGATCGAATGCGACGATTCCGCCGGGCCGAGAGCTGAGGAATGGAAGGGGATCCACGCCGACGTACGCACCGGTGGTGAACGCCTCGTAGGGCTCCGAGCCGTAGGTCTGCCCGGCGGCGCCCATGTAGACGGCTGATAGGTACTGGAGCTCGGAGCTGTCGGGGGCCAGATCGAGGGGACAGAACTGGACCGCGCGGCAGAACTCGGCGTTGCCGAGTCGATCGGCCACGAGGACGTTCGGCATGCCGCCGATGGGAGTCGTCACGAGCTCGCCGACAGCATCCGCCCAGGTTCCCCACATGGTGTAGACCCGGTGCGGAATCAGTCCGCTCATCCTGGCCGCGATGGATGCGGTCCCGTTGATATCGTCACAGATGATCTCGAGGTCGCCGTCGGCTGCGAGCCAGTTGCCGAGCAAGACGGCATCCGTGGGTTGCGTGATGGTCGGCGGCAGGGGATTTGGGGGAACGCTGCCGGGGAGCGGAATGGGCGCATAGACTCCGTTCCCGGCAGGAACCGGTACCGATTGAAGCGAAAGGTTCTCGAGCAGCACGTTCGGGACCGTCCAACCACGGACAGCTCCGAATGCATCGTCGTAGTTCGTGGCGACCAGCGCATTTGGCAGGCCGTAGTCCGGGTCGCAGATCGAGGGAGTGAGCGCGATGGCTTTGGTCGCGCCCAGAGAATTGTCCCGGCGGCCGAGGAAATTCCCGCTGCTCTCGGGGCCCGCGGGCACCCCCGCGAGAGTCCAAACCTGCGCGCCGCACTGGTTGTTCGGGCCGGTCTGCGCCACGCCCACCGCGCGGAGGGTTCGCGTCTGTGCGTGACTCGTCGCGGCGACGGTGACGACGGCGAGAAAGCAGTAGCACCAAAGTGAATGGCGGAGCATGGTTGGATCCTCCTCGTCGCGGAGCGAGCGACACCGGGCGGCCGGCCCCAGATGGGTACGGGGCCTGCCTCGATGCTACGCAGCCGGGCGTGCGGCGATCCTGGGATTAACCTGGGATCTGGCCGTCCGTCCGCAGATCGCGCGCTCTCCGGGTTCGCGCGAGCCAGAGCGGAGCCCGCAGCTGCGCGTGGACCGCTTCGGCGTGGTCGAAGTGGCGGTCGGCTGCTTCGACCGCTCCGAGCGCCGCCGTCAGCAGGCCGAGGTGGTGGCTCACGGCGCCGTGGGTCGTCACGCCTTGCCCGACGACGATCACGCGATCGGCGTACGGGGCAAGCTGGCCCACGAGCAGCTCGATCTGCGACGCGCGGCCGAATGCGGCGACCGCGGGGGCCAGAGTGCCGAGCGTCGCGAGCCAGTTCTGATCCCGGGGGAAATCGTCGAGCTCGTCTGCGAGAGCAGCGTCCAACGCGGCGCGCGCGCGCTCGGGCGGGCCGGCGGCCGCGAGCACCGCGGCTCGGCCCGCGCGAAATACCGGGAGCCCGCCGTCATCGGCGGCCATCTCGTCCATGATCGGGAGCAGCTCGGCGAGTCGATCCTGCTCGCGTCGGATCCCGAAGAGCTGGCCCGCGAGTGCGAGCGACGCGTTCGGGCTGCCGATCCGCTGGCCGAGTTCGAAGCTCGCGTGCGCCGCGCGCTCGGCCTCGTCGACCCGGCCCGCGAGCAGGGTTCGCATTCCCGCGAAGACGGACTCGAGCCAAAGGAAGAAGGGTTGCTCGAGCGCCGCGACCACCTGCTGGTAATGCTGGAAGGTGTGGTCGAACGCGTCTCCATCTCCAAGTTCGAGCTGGTCGACGAGGCACTCTTGGAGCGCGAGCGCGAGCACATCGCTCGGAGGTTCGTCGGCGAACAGCGAGAGCACGCGCTCACCCAGCGCCAGGCGCTCCCGAGGAGAAACCTCAGGACGTTGCAAGACGAAATGACGTGCTGTAATCGCGTAGCCCAGGACTCCCTTGTCGGGGATCCTCTCCGCCATGGCCATCGCCTCGCGTGTGAGGTCGTCCGATCGACGCGGATCGACTTCGTAATATGATTCCGTTCCGAGCCGAGCCAGCAGCTCGGCGCGAAGCGCGGAATCGCCGTCCGGCAGCGAGGCGAGCGCTTCTTCCAGCAGCGAGACCGCTTCCCGGTTCACGCCGGGGGTGACGTCGGTTCTTCCCGCGTAGCCGAGCGCCGCCTCGGCGAGGATTTGGCCGTCGCCGGTTCGCCTGCCGACGCGTGCCGCATAGAGGAACGCACTTCGCGCCGAGTCGGTCGACCCGCCGGCCCAGCGCGCGCGGGCCAGCGCGACCAGCAGGTCGCCGCGTTCGCGCAGCTCGCGGTGCGGTTCGTTTCCGGTCGCCTGGCCCCGGCTCGCGCTGACGAGGTCGAGGGCGCGCAGCGCACGTTCGAAGTGGCGTGCGGCCTCTTGCCACTCGCTCGCGCCACTTTGCACTTGCACTGCACGCACCGGTGCCCGGAAGCGGAGACCCCGTCCCCGGTAGGTCGCGACGAATCGAATCTCGTCGCCCGACTCCCCGAGCGCTCGCCGCAGATCGCGTAGCACGCTCGTCAAGGCGGAGTCGCTGACGGAAACTCCGGGCCAGATTGCCTCCAACAGCTCGCGCCGCGAGACGACGCGTTCGCGGTGACGTACGAGGTGCTGGAGCACCGCGAGCGGCTTCGCGGCAATCTCGACATCCACGCCGTCGTCGCGGACCAGTCCTCGCCCTGGTAGCAGTTCGAACGGTCCGAATGACCAGCCTCTGGATTCCTCGACGGGTTTTACCTCCGCGCTGAATCCGTCTCGCGGAGTCATCGACCCTGCCTATTCTCGATATTCATCCCCAACCTCCGGCGAACGCTACCGACGACACGCTCAGCTGTTCCATTCTGCCATAGGCTCCGGAAAGCTGTGCGTTTAAGATCTATCTCGAAGCTCTTGATCGCGCTCGTGACTGCGGGCAGGAATATCGCGAGCCAGCAGAGCTGGCACGTGGCCGCGCGTCGTCGTCGTAGACCAGGAAGCGACGGATCGGTTCGTCCGGGAAGGTTTCACGCAGCTGCTGAATCACCCAACACGCGGTTGGCTTCTCGGTGACGTTGAAGCGGAGAATGGGCTGGCAAGCCCAATGAAATCAAGCCGGACGAATATTGAGAACGCACAAGGGTGAGTATGCCCAGCGATTTCAACGCGGACGAATATTGCGACGGATATTCACCCGATCACTCGAGGTCGGGCAGCCCCAGCTCGAGGTTCGCAGTCTGGATGCCGCCGTCGATGTCCAGGATGCGGCCCGACACGTAACTCGACGCCGGGGAAGCCAGGTAGAGGGCGCCGGCAGCGATGTCCTCCACCACGCCCAGGCGCCCGAGTGGCGTCCGCTTCACCATCTCTTTGGTGATCGCTTCGTTCTGCAAGACGATATCCAGGGCCGAGGTGGCGATTGCGCCTGGTGCGATGGCGTTCACCCGAATCTTCGGGGCGAGATCGGCGGCGAGGTTTCGCGTGAGGTGGATCATCGCGGCCTTGGCCGTTCCATAAGCGACGAAGCCGCGTTCCGCCAGGCGCCCGACGGCAGAGGCGATGTTGATCACACTTCCGCCGTCACTCTTCAGCAGGTGCGGTGTCGCGAGTTGGGTGAGGTTGAACGCGGTGGTGACGTTCCAGCGCAACGCCTCGTTGAATGCCTCCTCTGTCGTGCCGAGAAAGGGACCGGGCATGCTCCCGCCTGCGTTGTTCACCACGATGTCGATGCGACCGAACTCCTCGACGGCGCGATCGACGAGAAGCTGCATGCCTTCACGCTCGCTCACGTCTCCGGGAACCACCACCGCGCGGCGCCCAGTCCTCGCGACGGCGTCAGCCACCTCCTGGAGTTGCGATTCGGTGCGTGAGCCGATGACGACATCGGCACCTGCCTCCGCGAAGGCCTGCGCGATCCCCGCGCCGATGCCGCGGCCGGCGGCCGTGACGATCGCTACGCGATCTGTGAGTTGGAATCGATCGAGAATCATCTGAGTTTCCTCCCTGAATGAATGATCTGAACTTGGGAATTGGTCGGGTGTAGCATCCGTGGAACGAGTTGCAGTGGACGGTGGAAGCGCTGATCAATATCAGCGCGGACGAATATCGAGAATGCACGGGATCGAGGTCGGCGCTAGTGCGGTTCCAAAGCTCGGTCCCGAGAGATCGCCTTCTCCTCGAGCGCCGAAAGAAGTGCTGGCATCACATGGGAGCGCGTGATCACGCCCACCAGCCGATAGTCTTCATGAATGAGTACCCGGCGAAAGTCCGACGACATCAGCTGGTCGATCACGTCTACCAGCGGGGCATCGACCGGCACGGTGGGGGGATTGCGGGTCATCACCTCTTCGACACACTTGGTGTCAGGCTCGTAGAAGACCCTCATCAGATCCCCCTCGTTTAGGGCGCCGACGATCCTTCCGTCGGCGTCGACGACCGGCACACTGCTGATCCGGTTCGCGATCATCAGCGCCAGAGCAGGGCGCAGCGGACTCTCGGGCAGTACGGTCGCGAGTTCTCCTTCCATGACATCGAGAATCGTCAGGCGCGGCGGCACCACATGACGATGCTCCGGTGACGGCGAGAGCCTGAGCTCGTTTCCCTCCTTCCGGGTGTGAT
>JAFDEI010000071.1 GCA_019310425.1 Deltaproteobacteria bacterium
CCGATCTTCGCTCTGCTCCCCGCGCTGGGGCAGGGGTCGTTCGCGCTGGCGATCAGCTACATCGCTCTCTTCAGCGCAGGGCTCATGCTGGCGATGCTGCTCTTCGGTGGACTCTTGGGTCAGCTGATGACGCGCCTCTTCGAGCGCTTCGGAAGCCGGGGGATCCGTGGACTGCAGTCGCTGGCCGCGTCCGGCTCGATGCTCGTCGGCGCCCTGCTCGTCGGTCAGAGCCTCTAACGCCTACTTGCAAAGCCCGCACGTAGCAGTTTCGCAGCACATTCTTCTCGCCCCCCGGGACGTCGCTCTCGTGCCTTCTTGCTGCCTGGAGTTGATATCCACGTATTACAGCGCAAAGCGTCCACAGCGATCCGAAGCAATGTCGGTTTTTCTTCCCTTTCAAGAACGGCGGGAGTAGCCTGAAACCATGGAGGGCAAGCCATGGCGAATCGAAGAGCTTCCGTCGATCCCACTCGCTGGCACCTGCGAACGCGTCTCGCGTTTCTCCTTGCGGCCGTAGCGCTGGCCTGCGGCCCAGCGGGCGAGCCGCAGCAGGAGGCAGCCGCCCCCGCGGCCCCGGAGTCACCTCCCCCGCCGCTCGCGGTGGCACCGGATCCCGCTCCGACGGCTACTGCGGAAGCCGTCGCGCTGTCGGATCTGGAGTCGATCAGCGGCGTCTACCGGATGAACGGAGTGACGGTCCAGGCCAACACGGGCCGCCTGCGCGACGTATCGGGAACCGTCACCTTGCAGGGGCACGGCGATGGCTACACGGCCACCATCGACCTCACCACCCTCTACCCGACGAGCACCGGGGACATCCCGGCGGAGATCGAGGGCAAGGCCTTCGGACGCCTCGTGGGGAAGTATCTCGTGGGAAGCGCCGAGACGCGGATGCGACCCGCGGCGGGAGTCGGGCTCTCCGGGGCCGATGGCGCTCCCGCAGAAGAGCTCGTCGTCGTATCCAGCTCCCTCGCGAGCATCGACGAGCACGGGAAACTCAACATCCAGCTCCTGAACGACCCGGCCCCGGGTCAGGACTTCTCGCCTTCGATCACCGTGCTCAGCGGGGTACCCGAGGACAGGCCGGTCGCCAAGGCCTCGCCCGTATCGGATTCGACCTCTGGTCTCCCGCCGGTCTCTGCCCCCGCTCCTCCGGCCTCCGGTCTGGAGCGGATCAGCGGTGTCTACCGAGTGGACGGAGTGACGGTCCAGGCCAACACGGGCCGCCTGCGCGACGTATCGGGAACCGTCACCTTGCAGGGGCATGGCAATGGCTACACGGCCACCATCGACCTCAGCACCCTCTACCCGACGAGCACCGGGGACATCCCGGCGGAGATCGAGGGCAAGGCCTTCGGGCGGCAGATCGGGGACCACCTGGTAGGGACCGCCCAAACACAGATGCGGCCCGCCGCGGGCGTCGGGATTTCCGGAACCGGTGGCGCTCCCGCGGAAGAGCTCGTCGTCGTATCCAGCTCCGTCGCGAGCGTCGACGAGAACGGGAAGCTCGACATCCAGCTCCTGAACGACCCGGCCCCAGGTCAGGACTACTCGCCTTCGGTCACGGTGCTCAGCGGAACCCGCCTGAGAACCACGCACTGATCCGCACGCGCGGCAGCCCAGGCTGTACTCGATCTCGACTTCGCCCCCACCCCGACGGGGGCGAAGCTCGCTGTGCAGCGACTCGAGTTCGGGCTCCTGCGGCTGGGGTGGAGCCACTCGCTCCGGCGCCCTGCGTCATCGGCCGGAGCCTCTGACGCCTACTTGCAGAGCCCACCTCGGAGAATCCAGGGTTCGCAGTCGTAGATGAGTCGGCCCGCTTCGCCGTGCATCCAGTCGAGGGGCCGCAGTGCGTTGGCGGGCGGCATTCCCGGGGCGGGCGCGTCCTGCAGCTCTGCCAGGGGAATCGGGTAGCCGACCCAGTCCTTTGGCGCCCGCCAGCCGGGCGGTGGCATCAGCTCCATGCGTGTACCCGCCACCGGGTAGAGGGTCCGCCACTGATGAATGGAGGCCGCCATTTTCGCAACCACGTCCGGGTGCTTGGCGGCCAGATTGTTGTGCTCGTTCGGGTCCTCAGCGATTCGGAACAGGAAATTGCTGACGTCGGCGGAAAGAAGTCCCTGGCGAATCTCCTGGACGAGCTTCCACTCGTCATCGAAGGCCGTCAGGCTGAATGCGCCGCGAATCGGCGTTTCCGACGCGAAGAAGAGGTAGTCCTCACGCGCCAGGGGCTTCCCGCTCGTGATGGCGGACCACAGGCTGCGGCCGTCGAGTTTTCGCGTATTGCGGGCTTCGACGCCCGAGGCCTCCGCCAATGTGGGGAAGATGTCCATCACCGACATGATGCTCTCGAGCTTGGTACCGGCCGGAATCTTTCCGGGCCAGCGCATCGTCGCCACCACGCGGATGCCACCCTCGAAGGTCTCGCCTTTGCCGCCGCGCAGGGGCACGTTGTCCGCACCTCCCATGGCGTAGGCGGCACCGCCGTTGTCACTGAAGAAGAGCACGATCGTGTCGTCGGCGATGCCCTGCTCGTCCAATGTGGCCAACACGCGACCCACCGCCTGATCCATGGCGTCCACGACCGCTGCGTACATCGGACGGGCACTCGGTATGAACATCAGCTTGGCGATCTGTCGAGTCCGATCGGTGTTGTTGCTGCGTGCGGGTTTGCGATCGTCTTCGAGGTCTTCGTATTTGGCCTTGAGGTCGTCGGGTGCATCCAGGGGCGTGTGGGGTGCTATGAACGGCACATAGAGGAAGAAGGGGCGCTGCTTGTCGCGCTCGCGGATATAGCGGGACGCTTCATCGGCCAGTAGAAAGGTCTCGTAGCCCGGGTCGTCGATCGATACACCATTGCGCTGGAAATCCTTGCCGCCTTGGTTCGAAAACGGTGGGAAGTAGCCGACCTCGGTGTGGAGGTGACCGTAGAAGTGTTCGAAGCCGCGCTGGTTCGGGTGGTAGGTCTGCTGCGCGTGTCCGAGGTGCCACTTGCCGACCATCGCAGTCTGGTAGCCCGCGGCTCTGAAACTCTGGGGCATGAAATGCTCATCGGGATGGATGCCGATGCTGTGCCACGGGAGGATGACCCCGTAGGCGACACCCAGGCGCATGGGGTCGCGCCCCGTCATCATCGCGGCTCGCGTCGGGGAGCAGATCGGCGTGGTGTAGAAGCGGTGGAGCTCCATTCCCTCTTTCACCAGGCGATCGATGGACGGCGTATCGATCGGGCCCCCGCGGAAACCCACGTCGGCCCAGCCGAGGTCGTCGGCGAGGAAGATCACGACGTTGGGCTGCTTGGGCGCCGCAGCAGCGGGGGATCCACACAGCATCGCGAGTGTGATCCAACCCAAGGTGAGTCGTCGGTCACGCGAGTCGTGCATGAGGGGCTCCTCGGGTCACTTCGACAATACGGCCGGCAGGAGCAGGCTGCGTAGGATCCGGCGAAGGTCTTCCTCGGTTCGAGAAGGCGGGCCGGGCACGGCGAGGTAGGACATGAGGATGCGCAGTACCCACTCCATCAGCGAGTCGAGATCGAGGTCCTGCTGCAGCAGGCCTTCACGGCGCGCGGGCTCGAACATCGGGCGCAGTATCTCGGCACCAATGGCGAACATGCGCTCGGAAGTCAGGATCAGCCGGCTGGCGGCACCGATTTCCTGGGGTGCCAGAAACTGTGAGAGGACGGGCCGCTTGGGAATTTCGCGGAGGCAGAAGAGCATCCCCTCGACGATCCAGGAGCCGACGTCATCGAACCGCCGTAAGTAGAGCTCTGCTTCACTGGCGGTTCGCTCCGCATCCCGCACGGCGACGCCCAGCAGGAGACCGTCGCGATTGCCGAACTGACGGTAGACCGTGGCGCGAGAGAGTTCGGCCGCCTGCGCGACATCCTCGATGGTGGTTTTCGCGAGGCCGAAGCGCTCCAGACAGGACTCGGCGGCGTCGAGCATTCTCTCGCGGCCGGATGCGGTGCCCGCAGCCCCCTTCTCGATCACGGCATCCCCCTGGTTGTGGCTCGAAGATTGGGTCCCGCTTGCTTCGAAGCCAGAAACAGCTCTGTTTCGCCCGGAGAAGCACTTAGGCCGGGGAGCAGGCCTGGATCAGCTGGTTTTCTCGCTGGACCCAATCTTCGAGCCACTGTGAGACACATGATACAAAATTTGCATCTTGTTTCAATGGGCGCTATTCATGATCTTCCAGCGTGAGCACGAGAGGCTCTCGACCCATGGCGACCAGGATCACCGAAGACTGCATCAATTGCGGAGCCTGCGAAGACGAGTGCCCCAACGGCGCAATCTCGATGGGGGCGGAGATCTTCGCGATCGATCCCCAACTCTGCACTGAGTGTGTGGGCTTTTCCAACGAGCAGAAGTGCGCAGCAGCCTGCCCACCCGACGTGTGTCTTCAAGACCCTGATCGAATCGAAAATGAGGCCGCGCTCTTCGCGCGCGCCAGGAAGATCCACCCCGACAAGGCCGAATCGCTGAGTCTCGACGCCTCGACCTCGCACTTTCGTGCGAACGGCGGCTAGGACAAGTAAACCGAAAAGGAAGAAACCAATGTCAGACTTCGACGTGATCATCGTAGGCGCAGGACACAATGGACTCACTGCCGCAGTCGAGCTTCAGCGATCCGGCCACAAGGTCCTCGTCCTCGAAAAGACGAATTGGCCCGGTGGGCAAGCCGCGACCAAGGAACTCTTCAAGGGCTACAAGCACAGCGTCGGCGCCTGGGCGTTGCTGATCTTCCGTGAAGAGATGATCAAGTATCTCGAGCTCGACCAGCATGGCTTCGAGCTGATCCGGCCCGAGAGTTCCTTCACGGTGTTCGGCGATGAAGACGACACGCCCTTCATCGGCTACACGGACCCCATCGATCTCGCGAACCACCTGGCCGAAGACCACGGCATCGACGCCCTCGATGCATTCAACAATCTCGGCTCCTACTTCTCGGTCTTCAAGGAGATGTTCGACCAATACGCGGGCGAGGTTCCGCCCTCGCTCGAAGACATCATTGCCGCGGCGCCCGACGAAGAAACACGTCGCATCCTCGGCAAGCTCTGCTACGGGAGTGCCATCGAGGTGGCGCGTGAGTTCTTCAAGGAACCGGGCAAGCACTCGACCATTCTCGGTTCGCTCTCCGCTTCGGCCATCGACGGCACGCACATGGGCCCATTCACCAAGGGCAGCGCGCTCTCCATGTCTTATCATTACACGGCCGGCGATACCTATGATTTCAAGATTCCCAAGGGCGGCATCGGCACCCTCTCTTCTTCCCTTCAGAAGGTGTTCGAGAAGTACGGTGGCGAAGTGCGTTTCAAGGCGCAGGTCGAGCAGTTCCTGATCGAGGACGGCGCGGTGCAGGGTGTACGACTCAAGGGTGGCGACGAGCTTCGAGCCCGCGCCGTCATCTCGACGCTGGATGCCAGGAATACCTTTACGCGTCTATGTGAGCCCGGCAGCCTGCCGACGGAATTCACCAATTCGGTCGAGGAGATCCAGTACACGGACGGCTACGTGCAACTCCACCTGACGATCAAGCGGCTGCCGACCTTCACCAAGCAGCTCGAGTTCGTGAACGGCACAGTACAGAGCTGGCTCGTCGCCTACATCAAATCACCCGAGCAGATGCACCGCGCCTGGAAGCAATGCGAGGCGGGTGAGGTACCCGACGATCCGGCCGTCTATTGCTACTTCCCGTCGCAGCTCGACCCGAGTCTCGCGCCCGGGGACGGGACGCATACCTGCACGATGTTCTCACACTACTTCCCCTCGGACATTCCGCCGGGCAAGCACAACGAGATGAAGGACCTCTACGTCGAACGAATGTTGGGCCAGATCGAGAAGGTGGTGCCCGACTTCCGCGACTTGATCATGGACAAGGTGGTTTTCACCCAGCAGTACTTCGAGAAGACCTTCGGCGCGACCGAGGGTGACTTTGCGCTGGGACTCATCCATCCGGGCCAGATGTTCGGCGATCGGCCGGTTCCGGGCTGGGCGAACTACCAGACCCCGCTCGAGAACCTCTTCATGGCCGGCGCCGCCTGCCACCCCGGCCCGGGGGTCACCTGCCTGCCCGGGCTGAACGGCGCACGTGTGGTGATGGCGAAGCTGGCGAGTGGAGCGGAAGCACCCGCTTCGGCGGTCGCGTAGGCTCCTGGAGATCTCGTGAGCGACTTCTTCGCAGGTCTGAATCCGCTGGTTCTCTGCATTCCCTTCATCAGCGGTTTCATCGGTTGGTTCACCAACTGGATTGCCGTGAAGGCGATGCTCTACCCGGTGGAATTCGTCGGCATCCCGCCGCTGATTGGCTGGCAAGGCGTCGTGCCGAAGAACGCCGAGGAGTTGTCTCGGAACTTCAGCGAGCTCATCCACGACAAGCTCATCGACCTCGAACAGATCTTCGCGGACATTTCCCACGAAGACAACGAGGCGATCAAGCGGGTCGTCGACGACATCTCGGAGGAAATCCTCCACGAGTTCGCGACCAACCTGGCACCCGACAAGTGGGCACGGGCCAGGGAAAAGCTGCGCTCGTACATCAGCGATCTCGTGCATCGCAATGTGCGGAGCGTCACGAAAGAGATCCTCGAGCGCATGAGCCGTGAAGCCAGCGACTTCATCGACATCGATTCCATTGTACGAGAGGCGATGGTGGAGGACCGGGCGCTCCTGGGTCGCGTCATGATGGAGATCGCGGGACCCGAATTCAAATTCATCGAGCGTTCGGGGCTGTGGTTCGGCGGGCTCTTCGGAGTGATCCAGATGTTCATCTGGATCGCCTATCCGATCAGCTGGGTGCTGCCGGCTGCAGGTTTTTTCGTCGGCTACGCGACCAACTGGTTGGCCATGACGCTGATCTTCGAACCGCGCGAGCCGGTGCAGATCGGTCCGCTCCGAGTGCAGGGGGTCTTCATCAAGCGACAGCTCGAGGTGGCCCGCAACTTCGCAGATGTCATTGCCGATCGGGTGCTGAACAGCGACAACCTGATCCGGCATCTAGCTGAAGGCCCTTCTCGAGAGCCGGTGATGAAGATCGTCGAGGAACAGGTCGAGGCGAGCATGCGGGTCTATGAACGTGACACGATGGTCGCCATGCTGGTCTCCAAGGAGAAGATCGCCGAAGCCAAGGAGGACATGCTCGATCGAGTTCGAAACGCCGACATGTCGCAGAGCGGCCCGGTCCAGGCCTTCGCCGACCAGTCGGACCGCATCCACGCGCAGATCGAGAAGAACCTGCAGGAACTCGATTCATCGGAGTTCAGTGTGGTCTTGCGGCCCGTGTTCCAGAAGGATGAGTGGAAGCTGGTGCTGGCGGGCGGCGTCATCGGCACGCTGATCGGGGCGCTGCAGGTCGTGTTCCTGTTCGGCGGGTTCTAGCGGTCCTTTCTTCCGAGCTTTCGGTGGTGATGCCGAATAACGGCACGAGGCACTCGATCCTCAAGCTGCACCGCATGCTCGGTCGATACCTGGGCCGGAATCAACCGGGGGTGGCCCATGCAGCGCCTGATTGCGATCGGCTTCTGGAACGACGGCAGCGACGATTGCCCTATGCACAACCCGCAGGAATTCATCGATCCGAGCGGAGACGTGGCCCTGCGCGAGTCGCTCTTCCACTACCTGCGCACGGGCCACTCCTTCGCACAGTACCTGGGGTTTTCGTGGTGTCGCTTTGCGTGTGGCATCGACGAGAACGAAATGGGCAGCGCAGACCTCGGCGATGGTGTCTGGATCTGGCCCGAAGGGCTCGCCCACTACGTCGCCCGACACGAAATACGCTTGCCCAACGAGTTCGTCGAGCACGCGCGCGCGAACGGATTCCGGATTCCAGAGGTGGAGCTTCAAGGCGACGCGATCGAAGACACGAGCTTCTGGAGTGATTGGTGCGGCGCGAACACGAATGGTGACGCCGACGCGCAGGCACTGTGGCGTCGGGCACCGGACGAAATCGAGGCTGCGGATAATGACATCTACGAGAAGCTCATCGAAAAGCACGGAGGTCTCGCGGACAAGATCTGTATGTGGGCGGGTTGCGAGAACCAGGCGCTCAAGGGGCTGGTCTTCTGTCCGGCCTGCGCACATCAGAAGATGAACGCCTGGCCGTGAGCAAGGCAGATCTTCCTCGTTTCCGCGAGCTTCAGGCCCCGCTCGGCCGGTGCACGTTGCTCGCGTTCGCGTCGAACTGCTGCAGCAGGATGCGCTCCTGGGGCTTCTCGGAGGCGGTCTTCGGGATCTGGTCGACGACCTGGAGGTAGCTCGGCACGAAGTTCGGCTCGAGCTTTTCGCGGCACTGCGCGAACACGGCGTCGGTGTCGTGCGGTGCGCTCTCGGCAAACGCAATAGCGGCGACCACGTCCTTCTCGCCGGGTGCGCCCGAGGCGGCCGTCACTCCGTAGACGAACACGTCGGTCACGGCGGGATGCTCGGCGATGGCCTTCTCGACGAAGCTCGGGTTGATGAAGTCGCCGTTGTGGCGGATGCCGCCGCCCGTGCGGTAGTCGAAGAACAGCCAGTCGTCGGCGTCACGGTGGCCCATGTCGCCGCTGCGGTTCCAGCCGCGCCGGATCTTCTTCTTCGAAGCATCGGGGTTGCCGAAGTACTCGACCTCGGCCTCGCCACCGCCCGCGGGTCGCACGCAGATCTCGCCGACCACACCCGGAGCGCACTCCTTGTCGTCCGCGTCGAGGATCTTCATCTCGATGCTGTCCATCGGCTTGCCGAACGATCCGATCGGGCCCTGGCCAACCGGCTTGAACGCCATGCCGCCGCCGTCCATCGCGCCGTAGAACTCGAATACGCGCAGGTCGAAGCGCTTTTCGAAGGCTTCCCAGATCGCGGGCGGCATACCGCCCGATACGACCATGCGGACGGGGTTGTCGGCATCGTCGCCCTGTTCGGGCTGGCTGTAGATCGCGGTCGCCATGCCGCCGACGAGTGAGAAGCTGGTGCAGCCGAGCGAACGGCAGACATCCCACAGGCGTGATTTCGTGAAGCGCCGGCTGATCACGGCGCGCAGGCCGCGCGTGAGGGCGGGCGCGAGTGTGACCGACTGCGCATTTCCGTGTGTAAATGAGAGGCCCGTGTAGGGGCGCTCGTCGGGCCCGTAGGGAAAGAGGTCCGCGAGCATGCCGGCCGCACAGAAGCGCATGTTCACACCCACGATGCCCTTCGGGTCGCCGGTGGTGCCGGAGGTGTACATGATCTGCAGCGGCGCCAGCAGGCCGTCGCCGCCGAGTTCCAGCGTGTCGGCCGGCGTCTCGAGGATTTCGCGCAGTGGCAGGGCGCCGGGCGTGTCCGCGATCGACGGCGCGGGCTCGCCGGTCTCGATTGCGAGCAACCACGCGAGGTCGGGCACCTGGTCGCGCACCGAAGCCAGCTCGCCGAGGCAGGTGTCCGCGCACAGCGCGCCGACCGCGCCCGAGTTGCGCAGCATGTAGGCGAGCTTCTCGCCGCGCGTACGTGGGTCGATCGGAACGAAGAGCGCACCGAGGATCGACGCGGCAATCATGCCTTCGACGAACTCGGGGTGGTTGCGCAGCATGATCGCGATGCGATCGCCGACCCCGACCCCCTTCGCGGCGAGCCCCGCCGCGAGGCGGTTGGCATTGGTCTGGAGGTCGCCGTAGCTGCGAACTTCGTCCGGTGTCGCGCGGTCGTCGAGGCTCAGGTGCTCGAAGGTGAGGACGTCCAGCTCGGGCGTCTGCTCGGCGCGGATCTGGATCAGATCCGCGAGCACCATCTCGTGGCGTTCTCGCATGCTCGGCCTCCGGGGTTCAGGACCTGAGGATCGTGACGACCATCGCGGCGGCGTCATTGCCCTTCTTGCCGCCGCCGTTCTGCGCCATCGCGATCCGCGCGCCCTCGACCTGCCGCTTGCCCGAGCGGCCCTGCAGCTGCTCGGTGAGTTCGACGATCTGTGCCAAACCGGTTGCGCCCACGGGGTGGCCCTTGCGGAGCAGACCGCCCGATGTGTTGACCGGCTGCCGCCCGCCGAGGCGCGACGCGCCGCTTGCGACGTGCGCACCGCCTTCGCCCGGCGCGCACAGGCCGAGTTGCTCGTAGGCGATGATCTCGGCCGGCGCGGAGGCGTCGTGAACCTCGACGACGTCGATGTCCTGCGGCCCGAGCCCCGCCTCTTCGTAGGCTTCGCGCGACGAGAGCTGAACGGTGTCGGGCTCGTCGTCGGCGTGGTTGTAGCCGGAGTGCATCACGCTCGATGCGATCGTGACCGGCTTCGTGATGCCGAGTTCGCGAGCCTTCTTCTCGCTCACGACCACGGCCGCGGCGGCGCCGTCACCGATTGGTGAGCACATCGCGCGTGTCAGCGGCTCGACGATCATGCGCTCGTTCAGCACCTCCTCGACCGAGAGCTCCTGCTGGAACTGCGCGCGCGGGTTCAGGCTGCCGTGGAAGGAGTTCTTCGACGCCACCATCGCGAACTGCTCCGCGGTGGTGCCGTAGTTCGCCATGTGGGCGCGCGCGGCCGAAGCGTAGACGTCCATGAACATCGAGCGGTTCTGCCCCGCGCCCGCGTCGGCGCCGTCCGCTTCCGCGGCGCGTTTGAGTTCTTCGATCATTTCCTGGAGCTCGTCGATGTCCATCGCGCCCGCGAAGGCTGCGAAGCTCTTGGACTTGTCTTCATGGCTGAGCTTCTCGACGCCGAGCGCGAGCACGGTGTCGTAGAGGCCGGCCGACACCATCGTGCAGGCCTGGATCAGCGCGGTCGAGCCGCTCGCGCAGGCATTTTCGACGTTGATGATCGGGATCTTGCCGACCCCCATCGCGTGCAGGATCACCTGGCCGCGAACCGACTCCTGTCCGGTCACGAGCCCCGCCGCACAGTTGCCTACGAAGGCGGACTCGACATCGGCCATGCTGATGCCCGCGTCCGAAACCGCCGCGTTGATGGCTTCGGCGCCGAGTTCCTTGAGTCCCTTGTCGGGGTATTTCATGAAGCGGGTCATGCCGACCCCGGCGATCGTCGCGTTCAACTTCATGCTGGTCCTCCTCGGGTTGCCTTGGGGTTACAGCCGCGAGCCGCCGACGATGGCGAGCACTTCGTTGCAGCCGTCTTCGATCAGCGCCGCGCGCGCGTCGCGAAGCAGCTTCTCCATCGGGTACTCGCGCGAGACCCCGTTGCCGCCGAAGATCTGGAGCGCATCGCTCGCGACCTCGAAGGCGGTATTCGTGATGAAGGTCTTCGACGCGATGCAGTGCGCGATCGAGGGGGCGCCGCCTCCGTTGAAGTACGCCACGCGACGCGCGAGCGCGCGCGCGGCCTCGACCTTGGTGAACATCTTGAACAGGCGCGACTTCACGCTCTGATGCTCGATGATCGGGACGCCGCCCTGCACCCGCTCGTGCGCGTAGGCGAGTGCGTGTTCGTAGGCGGCGCGCGCGATACCGACGAAGATCTGGCCCATGCCCGCGTTCGCGTGCGCGAGCATCATTTCGAGGCCGATCGCGTAGAGGTCCGGCCCGAGCGCCATGTAGTTTTCGGGGATGCGGACGTCGTCGAAGTAGATCTCGCCCTGGTTGAGGCTGCGCTGCCCGAGCTTGTCGAGCGGCCGCGGGCGTTGCACGCCGGGCAGGTCGAGGGGCACGAGGAAGACGCCGCCGCCCTTGAAGCCCTGGCTCTGGTCGAGGGTGCAGAACAGCACCGCCATGTCGGCGATCGGTCCGTTCGACACCCAGGCCGCCTTCTGGCCGCGGATGATGTACGAGTCGCCGTCCTTGGTGGCCGTGCAGTTCGCCTTCAGGTCGGGGTTGCTGAAGCCCGGCTCGGTGAGGGCGACGGTGTCGCTGCCGTGGTCGGGCTCGGTCAGCGCCCAGCAGCCGATGGTCGGGTTGTCGGCGTCGCAGAAGCGCTCGATCAGCGCCGCGTCGCCCGTCTGCTGCACCCACGGCTGGTGGAAGCCCGAGAGTCCGACCGTGATCGACAGACCGACATCGCCCCAGGCGAGTTCTTCGTTGACGACAGCCATCAGTCGCGCCTTGCGGTACGGGTCCATGTCGTCGTCGTAGGCGATTCCGCCGAGGCCGATCTGATGATACTTCTCGATCACGTTCCAGATCGGGGAGTCGGGCCCGATGGTGTCGGCCGGATCGACCATGCGATCCATCGCGATGCCCGCGGGCCGCAGCACCTCTTCGGCGTACTGGTGGGCGACGTCGCGGATCGCGGCATCTTCTTCGGAGAGTCCGACTTCGATGTCGACAGTGCTCATGTGATTTCCTCGCTGTTGCTGGCTCGTATCGGCGTCGCCCTCGGAGTGGGGTCGACTCAGATCATCCCGGAACCCGGCAGATCATACTTCTCCCGAAGTGCCTCGATCTCTTCTTCGCGCCCGGGCCTCGGCGCCGGCTCCTGGAAGAGCCCGTCACGCGTGAGCTCCTCCACCACGGTTTCCGACCGCGGAAACGGCGTGTCGTGGCTGTTCAGCTGGAACAGCCTCTCGAAGGGCAGCCGCGGGCGTTGACCGCCGGCGTCGGCGCTCTCGATCGGGTATCCGACCGTCTGTGCGACCACGATGCGGGCGTTCTCGGGCAGGCTGAAGGCCTTCTCGACCACCTCCCAGTCCGCCGAGCCCTGGCAGCAGGTGCCGAGTCCGAGCTCGAAGGCCATCAGCGTGGATTGCGCGACCGCCTGTCCCAGGTCCATGTCGACCATACCGGGCGCCCTCAGTGCTGCGCCGATCCGGCTGAAGAGGGGGACGAGGGTCTCTTCGAGTTCCTTGCGCTTGTTCGGCCCGTAGCCGATCGCGCCGCATTCTACGAGCTCGCGCAGCCGGTCTCCGGCCTCGTCCAGGGCGCTGCCATCGATGTACCAGAGGATGATGACGGGGGCGAGCTTCATCTGGAAACCGCCGACGGGCGAGTGGAGGCACGCGATCTGCTCGTCCGTGGCGGTCTCGCGGTGGACCACGAGGGCACAGGCGGCGCTGTTGTTCCCGAAGTGGGAGGCGATTCTCGCCGCCTCCAGCATCCGCTGGATCTTCTCGATCTCGACCGGCTTGTCCGGGTCCAGATAGCGGATCGAGCGGCGGTTGCCGATGACTTGTCGAAGCTCCATGACGAATTGACCTTCCTTCCGATTCGTGTCTGATCCCGACCGGACTCGTGACTGTGTGGATTGGGGATTTGCAGGTTAGAGACCTCTAACCTACCTGTGGTACGGTCGGGTGTCAACGAAGTCGCCCGGCTAGCGGCCATTCTACAGGGACCCGCGAGGCGCTGAATGTCGAAATCTACATCCGAGCAGATCCTGGACGTCGCCGAGGATGCCTTCGCCGAGCGCGGCTTCGATGCCGCGTCACTCTCCGAGATCGCCGCGACGGTCGGCATCAGCGGGCCGGGCATCTACAAGCACTTCAAGAGCAAACGAGCCGTCTACGAGGCCGTCATGGCCCGACTGATCGATCCCTATTTCGAGATCATGGAGAAGGAGATTCGCACCGAAGAGCCCGCGGCCGACGTGATGGCGGCCGTGCGCCGGCTGTTGCTGCATCACGTCGAGCACCCGAACCTCGCCCGCCTCGTCCAGCACGCGGCCCTGGCGGGCGGTGAACAGATCGAGCTGCTGGTCGAACGCTGGTACCGGCCCGCGTTCCTGCTCGCTCGCGAGCGGCTGTTCGAGAGCGAGTCGAGCCTGTCCGAGGACGCCACGCGGACCGCGATCATGGCATTCCACAGCATGATCCTCGGCTACGTGAGCCTGGCCTCCCTGCACGGCAATGTCTTCGGGGTCGACCCTCTGGGCGAGACGGAGGTCGAGCGCTTCTACGAAGTGATCCGCCTCACTTCCGGCGATCTGCGAAGCTGAGCGACCGACCTGCACCGCTCGTCGGTGGCTGGCCGTTCTCGATATTCATCCGGCTTGATTTCATTGGGCTATTGAGGAGAGGCGCGTCAGGCCGGGACCGGCCGCACCTCCGTCCCGCAGATGCGGATCGCATCGCCGTCGCACTCGAGGCCGCGGCGGCGCGCCGCCGCACGGACGGCGGCGGGGTCGCGGACCGCGACGTCCAGGCCGGCCAGCCCCGCAGCGTTCTCGTCGCACGCGGTGGCGAAGCGGATGCAACCCCGCTCCAGATCGATCGCGCAGCCGCCCCCGGCGAACTCGCGGACCGGGCGGTCGAGCACCTGTGACCAACACCGCGCCATCGCGGCTGGATCGGGAGCGCGGAGCTCGGCGGCGACCAGCGCCGTCGAGACGTCGCTGCGGGAACGCTCGCGCCAGTCGCGCCCCGCCCAGCGCCACGACTCGGGCGGGTTCGCGACGTCCAGCGAGAGAATCGCCCCGCCGACGTCGCGTGGGTGGAGATGCAGCGTGGAGATGTCCGGCAGCTCGGTCTCCCAGACGACCCGGATTCCGAGTCCGTTCACGCGGCGGAGATCGGCGGCGCGGTCGTCGGACTGCACGATGACCATGTAGCCGCCGTCGCCGCCACGGCGATCGAGGAACCGCCCGACCGCCGTGGTGTCTTTCACCGGAGACACGATCTCGAGGAAGGTGTCGCCGACCGGATGGACCGCGTTGCGCAGCCCGAAGATCGCCACTCCCGGGTCCGCATACGCGGCACCGAGTCCCAGGACGTCGGCCAGGTCGGCGCTCGGGCCGTCGAGGTCTCGGGCGGCCAGGGCGATCTGTCTGAGTCTCATGGTAGGTTCGCTAGCCTGCGGTAAAGCGATCGTCGCCGCACGCTAGCCCGCATGATTGATGAAGCCCACTGCTTCGGACACAGGGGGGATGATGCATCGACCCGCTCAGCTGTTCGCCGCGGTCTCCTTGATCTCGGGGCTCGCATGCTCGGCAGCACCGGAGTCCCCCGAAGCGCAGATCCGAAGCCTGATCTCGGAGCTGGAGGTGGCGGCGGAAGCGCGGGAGCTGCGGGACCTGAAGGAGGCGGTGTCCGAGCGTTACGCCGACGATCGGGGCAACGACCGGCGCGCCGTCGTCCAGCTGTTGACCTACCACTTCCTGCGCAACCAGTCGATCCACTTGCTGAGTCGTATCGCCGAGCTGGAGGTTCCCGAAGCGGGGCGCGCATTCGTCACCGTCTACGTCGCCATGGCGGGTCGGCCGATTCCGGACGCCACCGCCCTGGTGGAGCTGCACGCGAATTTCTACCGCTTCGACTTTGCGCTCGAGTGGGAGACGGAGCGCTGGCTGGTCACGCGCGCCGACTGGCGCCCGGCGCGGAGCGACGACTTCCTGTGATCGAAATCCCAGCCTGCGTCTTGGTCAGGGGCGATGGCTTCGGGGTGGATCGCTGCCCAGAAGGCGGGGTCGAGCGGTGGCGCTCTCGCGGGGAGCTTCAGGCATTCGAGGATCCTGCGGGGCAGCGCCTCAAGAAGTGATCCGCCCGCTCGCGTCGACGAAGGACTGCATTGTGAGCAGACGCGAGCGGAACTTCCAACCGTCGGCCGTACGGACATAGCGGTCCCGGTAGAAGCCGAGCCCCACCTTGTCGACACCGTCCAGATGGGCTCGTACGTCGAGGTAGCAGCTGCCCGTGGCGCTTTCGCCGTCGAGATCGATCACGTGGTTGTGGACCATCGGACGGAATTCCTGACTCCGGAAGATCTCCTCGTACGAGGTGCGAATCGCTTCGCGCCCCCGAATCGGAGGTCGGTCGCCCGTGTCCATTTCGCCGTCTTCCGCGAACAGCTCCGCCGCGCCCGCGGCATCGCTCTGCCAGACGCAGTGCGCGTAGCGGTGCACGAGATCTCGGATCTCCTCGAGGTCGAGGAGTCGACGGATGCCGTCGGCTTCGTTCACGTCGGCTCGACGAGCGCTTCCGCGACGAGTTCGGCGATGTCGGCCGCGCGAATGGTCTTTTCCGGATCGAGTGAATTCAAGGCGTCCTCGAACATCTGCATGCAGAATGGGCACGACACCGCGGCGGTGTCGGCGCCGCAGGCCTTCACCTCCTCGAGTCGGGTGTGGTTGATGCGCTGCTTCGGGTCGTCGTCCATGAAGGCGTAGCCGCCGCCCGAGCCGCAGCACAGCGCCTTCGAGCGGAGCCGCAGCACAGCGCCTTCGAGCGGTTGCGCTCGAGTTCCGTGAAGCCGCCGGGCGCGAGCTTGGAGAGTACGTTGCGTGGCTCATCGTAGACGCCGTTGTGGCGGCCGAGGTAGCAGGGGTCGTGGTAGGTCACGGAGTCGAGTCGCTTGTCGAGTTTGATGCGCCCGGACGAAAGAAGCTCGTCGATGAGCTGGGTGTGGTGCACGACCTCGTAGTTTCCGCCGAAGTCCGGGTACTCGTTGCTGTAGGTATTGAAGCAGTGCGGACAGGTCGTGATGATCTTCTTCACGCCGTAGTTCGCGAGCGTCTCGATGTTGGTCTTGGCGCAGATCTGGAAGGTGAGCTCGCCGCCTGCGCGCCGTGCCGGGTCGCCCGTGCAGACCTCCTCGGGCCCGAGGATTCCGAAGTCGACGTCCGCCGCCTGCAGGATCTTCACCATTGCGCGGGTCGTCTTGATGTTGCGTTCCTGCATCGAGCCCGTGCAGCCGACCCAGAACAGGTACTCGGCCGTGTGGCCGTCTCCGAGCACCTTTACGTCGAGGTCCTGATACCACTCGTCGCGTTCGACGGCCGCGCCCACCCACGGGTGCATGCGGTCGTCCATGTTCTTGAGGAAGAGCTGCGCCTCGTCGCTCATCTTCGACTCG
>JAFDEI010000072.1 GCA_019310425.1 Deltaproteobacteria bacterium
GGTCAACGCAACACTCTCGTTGAGTACCTCTGCTGGTGTACGAAAGTCCAGTGTTTTTCGCGGCCGTTGGTTCAGTTGAAGAGCAGTCCGATTCAAGTCTGCTTGCGAGCAAACGGAGAGGTCGGTGCCTTTTGGGAAATACTGGCGGAGGAGACGCCCGTGTTCTCGTTCGCTCCGCGTTGCCACGGGCTCTGCGGGTCGCAGAAGTAGACCTGGACGTCCGTGGCGATCGAGAACTCCTTGTGCGCCGCCATCTCCAACCCGCGGTCCCAGGTCAGCGACTTCCGCAGCTCGGCAGGCAGGCGCCGTACCTGCTTGCTGAGAGCCCGCACGACTGTCTGGGTGCCCTTGCCGTTGACCTTCACCAGCATCGTGAACCGAGACTGGCGCTCGACCAGTGTCGCGATGTGCGTGTTGTGTGAGCCCGCAAGGAGGTCCCCCTCCCAGTGGCCAGGAACCGCGCGGTCCTCAACCTCGGCAGGGCGCTCTCGGATGGAGACGGCATCGACGATCTGGCGTACCTGCCGCCGTGGCGGCCGCAGACGGCACCCTCTCGAACGCTGAAAGTTCGGAACTCGGCGATCGGCGAAGAGCTCGACTTCACCCGTCCCGAATCACTCCCACCAGCCGGGAACGAAAAGACCTCCGCGGCTGGTGGTGTGCGAGAACGCGGCTCGGGTCAGGGGGCCTTCCGCTCCCTGATCGGCTGACGGTCGCGGAAGGCCCCCTGACCCGAGCCGCTATTGCTGGGGGGAGCCTGCAACTACCTCGGTCCAAGCTGGTAGGACGACCAAAACGTTGCGCTCGCGACCTTGCAGGGAGCGGAAAGGGACTGTGCACCGATGACGGCACCACGGCCCTATGCGGCCCGTCGCTTCGACGCATTGGAACGAGATTCAAGCTACAAACTTGCCAGGCCCGGGAACGACCCATTCTGGTGAATGGCGAGTCAGAGCCGCGGAGGGCTGCTAGCGTCTTGCGATCGGGTCGTGATCGATCACGGCTCTGCGCTGCGAGTATGCAAATAAACCGATCCTTCTTGATACTGGCCGGCATCGCGATCGTCGGATTCGTCTTCCTGAACGCCTTTCAGCACACGGGCCGGGTCGGCTCTGCGGGTCCACTCTCGCTCACGTCCGTGGCGCGGGCGGAAGGGGTGAAGCCCAACCGCCAGAAAATCATCGACCGCTTCTTGAAGCTCTGGTTCAAGCGGCCGGGACACACCGTGTTCGAAAACCAATGGTTGGGAGTGAAGACACTCCAGAACCCCAACGACATGTGGATAACCCAGGAAATCCTGTTCGAAGTGAAGCCCGACTTCCTCGTGGAGACCGGCACCTTCTTCGGAGGGAGTGCAGTGATGTGGGCAATGATCCTCGAGCAGATCAACCCCGCCGCCAGGGTCATCACGATCGACATCAAGGATCGGGTCACCGATGCAAAGAAGATCGACATCTTCCGGCGCAAGGTCGACTTCTTGATCGGAAGCTCCACGGATCCTGAAATCGTCGCGGAAGTCGAACGCCGCACGAAGGGCAAGAAGATTGTCGTACTTCTCGATTCGGCCCACAACAAGGACCACGTCTTGAACGAGCTGAAGGCCTATTCGCCGCTGGTTGCGGTCGGCAGCTATCTGATCGTTCAGGACACGATCGTCAACGGGCACCCGATCTGGCCCAACTTCGGTCCCGGCCCCCACGAGGCCGTGGAGGAGTTCCTCGCCACCAACAATCGCTTCGAACCCGATCGGACGCGCGAGCGATTGCTCCTCACCCTCTGTCGCGACGGCTACCTGAAGCGAATCAGGTAGCTACCGCGGCAGAGGGTGGGTGCGCCCGCTGCCGGCTAGTCGCCCCAGTAGTTGCTGTAGCTCGAGATCCTCCACCAGCCGAGGTACTCAACGAGAGTGTTGCGTTGACTGGTTGAGCCCAAAACCCATTCTGGTCGGGGCGAGTCAGAGCGGGAGAGGCTCGGTGTCAGCCTTCGCTAACGATCCCCAGATCCCCGATCATGCACCTCGGCGATCGCACTTGAACGACTCGAAGGAGCGCGAGCCGGGGGGCGCCTGCCGCGACCGTCAGCCGATCAGGGAGCGGCAGGCACCCCCCGGCTCGTGCGGATCCGAACGGACCCGTAACGCGAACACCCCGATCATAGACCGGAGCGACGCCGAGGAAGGTCGGCGGGACGAACCTAGTAGCGCTTCAGCAGCAGCGTGCGCGGGTCGAGGGCGACGTGAAGGTCCGCGACGTCGGGGTTGTCGTGGTCCTTCAACGCCCGCAGTGCCACTGCGTCGTCTCCGGGCTCGAGTGCGACGATCACACTGACCAGATCCTCGAGCCTGGCGATCGACTCGGGAATCACCACCGTCTGTTCGTCCTTGCACTGCGCCGACAACCAGATCTCCGCCGCCAGCTCTTCCGCCAACGCCTTGAAGTCCTCGAAGTCCTCGCGCTGTGCGGAGTCGAAGTCTTCCCCCTCGATGATCACGAGCGACGGTTTCTGGCCGGCTTCGATCTCGAGCTTTACAGCCTCGCGCAGCTTCTCAGGCGAGAACGACGGAGCCGGGTACACGCGAATGCTTCGACGGCGGTCGATCTCCGCGCGAATATTTCCACCATCTTTGAGGTGGGTCGTCGCAGCCAGATCGTCGAAGACCGTGTCGTAGTGCGCGCGAACGTGCGCAACGTTGTGGGTCAGCGAAACGTGAAGCACGTTTCCGGAGCGCAGCAGCTCGTCGAGTGCCACACCGACGAGAACCGAACCTTTGCCGACACCGTGTCCGGAGAGGAAGATCCCGATATTTCCGGGGCCGAGGCCTCCGTGGAGGCCCTTTTCGAGCAGCCGGAGGGGGCTGCGCGCATTCAAGAACTTTCGATACAAGAAAGTACTCCTGGGTTTACTCGTCGTCGACGACGAGCTTGGACTTGAACTTCTCTTTCAGCTCCGTCTGCACGTCTGCCGGAGCCGGGCGGTAGCGAGCGAATTCCATCGTGAATTCCGCCTTGCCCTGGGTCATGGAACGCAGATCCGTGGCGTACCCGAACATCTCGGAGAGGGGCACCTCCGATTCGACGGTCGAGTAACCGGACTCTTCCGTGGTTCCGATTACGGTACCACGCCGCTGCATGATGGTCTTCAGGATCGCACCCTGGAATTCCTGCGGGCCTTCGACTTCGACCTTCATGATCGGTTCGAGAATGATCGGCTTCGCGCGCGCGTAGACGTCGCGAAATGCCCCACGTGCCGCAGCCTGGAACGCCATTTCGGACGAGTCGACCGAGTGTGACTTGCCGTCGTCGATGCAGACGTGCATGCCGAGCACCGGAAAGCCGATCAGGCGCCCCTTGGCGAGGCAACTGCGGAAACCCTTCTCGACGGCCGGGATGTACTCGGTCGGGATCGAGCCACCCTTGATCTTGCTCGTAAAGCGGAAATCGTCGTCGTCGTCGGCGGCGAGCGGCTCGACGAAGCCCCCAATGCGGCCGAATTGGCCCGAGCCACCGGTCTGCTTCTTGTGGGTGTAGTCGAACTCGGTGCGCCTCGAGATCGTCTCGCGGTACGCCACCTGCGGCGCTCCGGTCTCGACCTCGCAAGCGTATTCGCGCTTCATCCGCTCGACATAGACCTCGAGGTGCAACTCGCCCATACCGGAGATCACGGTCTCGTTGCTCTCCGGGTCGACGAAGCTGCGGAAGGTCGGGTCTTCGCGCGTGAAGCGGCCGAGCGCCTTGCTCATGTTGTCCTCGGCCTTCTTGTCGACCGGCTTCACCGACAGCGAAATCACGGCCGAGGGCACGTGCATCGAGCTCATCGCGATGTCGATGGTGCCGTCGGTGAAGGTGTCGCCGGACGCACACTCGATACCGAACAGCGCGACGATGTCACCCGCGCCGGACTCGGTGATCTCCTGCATGTCGTCCGCGTGCATCCGCACCAACCGGCCGACCTTGTGCTTTTTCTTGGTACGGCTGTTCACGATCGTGCTGCCCTTGGTGAGCGTTCCCTGGTAGACACGCACGTAGGTGAGCTGGCCGTAGCGGCCGTCCTCGAGCTTGAACGCAAGCGCGGCGACCGGCTTGTTCGGATCGGAGTCGATGACGATCTCGGCTTCGTCGTTCGACAGGTCGACACCGAAGTTTTCGAGATCCGGTGGCGCTGGGAGGTAGCGGTTGACCGCGTCCAGCAGCACCTGGACGCCCTTGTTCTTGTACGCGGACCCGAGATAGACCGGCGTGAGGTCCATCGAAATCACGCCGTTGCGCACGGCTTCGTGGATCAATTCCTCGGTCGCCTCTTCTTCGAGAATCGCCTCCATGAGCTCGTCCGAGAACATCGAGATCGCATCGAGCATCGTCTCGCGCGCGGTCTCGGACTCCGCCAGCATGTTCTCGGGGATGTCCTTCTCGACCAGATGTTCGCCGTTGTCGCCCTCGAAGTAGTTCGCCTTCATCGTGACGAGGTCTACGATCCCCTCGAATTCGGATTCGAGGCCGATCGGCAGCTGCATCATCACCGAGTTGTGGCCGAGCTTCTCGCGCAGCTGATCCGACACGCGCGCGGGGTTCGCGCCCGAGCGGTCGAGCTTGTTGATGAACGCGATGCGCGGGACCTTGTAGCGCTTCATCTGGCGGTCGACGGTCATCGACTGCGACTGCACACCCGCAACGCCACAAAGAATCAGGATCGCGCCATCGAGCACGCGCAGCGCACGTTCGACCTCGATGGTGAAGTCGACGTGGCCGGGTGTATCGATGATGTTGACGTGGTGCCCGTCCCACTCGCAGTGGGTGGCCGCGGACGCGATCGTAATGCCGCGCTCGCGCTCGAGTTCCATCGAGTCCATGGTCGCGCCGACGTCATCCTTGCCCTTCACCTCGTGGATGGCGTGGATGCGCCCGGTGTAGAACAGGATGCGCTCGGTGAGCGTCGTCTTGCCCGAGTCGATGTGAGCACTGATTCCGATGTTTCGGATCTTCGTGAGGTCGCTGATCATTTCTGCCTCGGCGCGTCGCTGCTGATATCCAGATATTTTGGCTCGCCCGCCACGGGTCGCGCCGGTAAGTGGCCTCGTCCGCCACCAAAGTGTCACCGCGAGAGCGACCCCCGGGGGGAACTACCTGACCGGGCAAGCGGTCGATCGTCCGGAGGATCGAGTTCGCGGAGTCTGATGCGTTCGGAGCAGTTCGGGTTCCGGCCGCCTCGAGCCGCCCCCCCGGCGCTCCCATTCGGCACAGAGAAGGCGGGAATTTGAGCGATCAGACGAAATTGTCAAGGGCCGGCTGGCGCATGTGGTGCGCCTCCGCGAAGTCATGGTAACGATACCCGCTGCCGAGCACGCAGGCCCGTCGGGCATCGCATTTCAGGGCACAACCGGGTACGCGACGACGGGTTGCCGCGCAGCGGCCGATATCGAAGTGTTCGTCCGCAAGCGCCGACCCGGGACAGGCCCTGGAACAGGGGGCCGGGCAGCCGCGGCAGGGATCGAAGTCGTCGAGGGGCGGGGTCTCGGGCAGCGCCAGGGGGAGCAACATGAGCGCTCGCAGGGAAATCCACGGGCCGTACTCGGGGTGGACCAGCAGTCCGAGGCGGCTCGACGCCCCGAGACCCGCCGCGCGGCCGAGCGCGACGAAATCCGCGAAGCGCTCACCACGCCACTCGAACGCAAACAGCGCCCTGCCTGCGAGGGGCAGGGCGGCGGCTTCGACCATGCGCCGGGTGTAATGGTCGAGTGGATCGCGGGCCAGCCCGGCCTCCGGGGCTCGGCCGAAAGCGGCGAACAACGCCCTGCCCGCGGCACCCACCAGCACGGCCGAGCGCGCACCCGGCAGCTCCGCAGCCGCGCGCCAGGCCGCGGGTACCTCGGCGTCATAACGCTCGATCGACAACACTCCGAACAGGTTCAGCCCGGCTTCGCTGAGAACGCGGCGGGTCGAAGCGAACGGGTCGTCGCGATCCACGTCAGCCGAGCCGATCCCCGATCTCGAGCGTCGATTCGGCCGCGGCGACCTTTGCGGCGCTGCCGACACGAACCTTGCCGATCGAGAGCCTCCCCCCAGCGGCGTCGACGATCATGCGTCCGTCCTCGAGCGCGGCGATCGTGCCGGGCGGGCCACTCGGCGTCCCATCGACCCGGCGCCCGTCGAAGAGCCGGACGGGTTCACCGCCGTGCAGCGCCAGCGCACCCGGGTTCGGGTCGCAGCCGCGAATCAGACGATCGAGCGCGACCACATCGCGCGACCAGTCGATCTTCGCGATCGCGTCATCGACCAGCCCCTGATGGCTCGCAGCGGCTTCGTCCTGTACCTGGTAGCGCGCGCTGCCGTCCGCCACGCGGCCGACCGCTTCGACCATCGCAGCGACGCCCGGTTCGTAGAGTTCGTCGAAGTAGAGCGACGCCGCCGTGTGGTGGTCGCGAATCGCAACTCCGCCGCGTTGCACCACGAGCGGACCGGTATCGACGCCCGCATCGGGCCGGAACACGCTCACGCCGGTCTCGGCCTCACCCTCGATGATCTGCCACGCGAGCGCATTGCCGCCGCGGAACTTCGGCAGCAGCGACGGGTGAAAGCACAGCGAGCCGTGCGGGGGCCCGTCGACGATTTCGCTCGGCAGGATCACGGTCACGAATGCGAGCACGTTCAGGTCCGCGCCGAGCGCGCGATGTTCATCGACGAGTTCCGTAATCGGCGCCCCCTTGCGCCGGAACCGCGCGTGCCGAAACAACCGCAGACCGCTCGATTCGGCCTCCGCAGCGAGCGGATCGGGCCGGCGTCCCTCGGGCGGCGTGTAGACACCGACGATGGAATGACCGGCTTCGGCCAGACGCACCAGTACATCCCGACCGAACGCTGCCTGACCGAACACCGCGAGCTTGAGCGACGACACGGCCGCAACTCTATCACCACCCCCGCGCAAGCGGGAGGGCGCAGGCCGGCCCTCTCAGCGCGTACGACTGCGATCGCCGACCGACCCTCGCGCGGTCGCGGGCGAGCCGAACGCGAGCGTGTGCGCGGCGATGTCGCGGGTCACGAGCGAGCGCGTGCCGACGATGCTGTGATCGCCGATCGAGACGCCGCGCAGCACCGTTGTATCCGAAGCGATCCAGACGTGATCGCCGATCTCGACCGGCGCAGTCTGCTCGGGGCGCTCGGCGTCGAAATCGTGCTGATCGGAATCGAATACGCGGCTACCCAGGCCGACGAACGCGCGACGCCCGAGCCGAACCCGCTGCTTGGCGCTCAGGCTCGCGCCGTTCAAGAAAGCGTCCGGGCCGATCTCGACGTGCGCGCCTTCGAACGCGGTGATGTGAACCTCACCACCGTCGGTTCGCAGCCAGACGCGCTCGCCAACCTCGACCGTCGCTCCGGCCCGGAGGTCGAAGCGCAGCACGCCTCGGCGGCGCTCGGTCACGGCGCCGGGCCCGATCCGGAGTTTGGCACCCGGTTCCAACGAGAAGTGCGCCGCGGCGAAATTGCTGCTCGCGTCCGGGTGTATGTCGAGGCCAGGCTGGAGCCGCATCCGCAGCCGTAAGCGGGCGCGGTCGTAGGTACGCAGGGCCTTGAGGAACAGGACGAACGCGCGAAAGCGCATCTCGGCTCCAGGCTCCCTGTGGGAGGGGTTACTTCGGAGGCGGTTGACCTTCGCGCAGACGGAACGTGACGAAACCGTGCGTCGGGTCGTAGGGCGAGACACCGACCTGGACCCGGTCGCCCGGGATCACGCGGATGCGAAAACGGCGCATCCGGCCGGAGAGCTGCGCGGTGACCACCTGGCCACCTTCCAGCGTGATTTGATAACGCCCCCCACCGAGGATCTTGTCTACGGTGCCGGTCGCCTGAATGAGATCGTCTCGCGCCAACGTTGCTCCTTGTCCTGCCGCATGCCCGGCTGGTCCCATAAAACGGGATCGCGGCAGGTTAGCCCCTCCGAACCGCCATTGCATCGAAGTCGCTCACATTCGCCCACAGCTACGTTAACCTCCCCCTCCGCGCGGAGAGGTGGCGGAGTCCGGTTGAACGTGCCTGACTCGAAATCAGGTGAAGGCGCAAGCCTTCCGTGGGTTCGAATCCCACCCTCTCCGCCATTCCACCCCCCCCTTGCTCGTTCGCGCACCGATGTCATTCGAACACTCCGGTCAACTACGCGCCGAGCGTCGAGATCGTTTGACCCTCTCCGACGGGACGGGTAGAGTCGCTCTTCGACCTGCGGAGAGCCGCGATCGCAGGGTCCCACTCGATCACGAGCCTCGTGAACCCGGTCAGGTCCGGAAGGAAGCAGCCGTAGCGGGGATTCGGTTGCGAGCGGGGGTGCCCTGCGATCCCGGGAATCGTCCGTAAGTTGTCCGTCAATCGAAGCGAGCCCCCGTGAGCTACGAAGTCATCGCGCGCAAGTGGCGGCCCCGAGACTTCGACGAAGTCATCGGCCAGGCTCATGTGACGACGCCGCTCCGGAACGCAATCCGCACGGACCGCGTGCCGCACGCGATCCTGCTCACCGGACCGCGCGGTACGGGCAAGACCACGCTCGCGCGCATCGTCGCGCGCTGCCTGAACTGCGAGAAAGGGCCGACCGATACCCCCTGCGGCGAATGCGATCCGTGCCGTGAAATAGCGGCCGGCAGCTCGACCGACGTACAGGAGATCGATGCGGCCAGCCGCACGGGCGTCGACGACGTGCGCGAGCTGATCGAAGCCATCCGCTACGCGCCGTCTCCGGGCAAGTACAAGATCTTCGTCGTCGACGAAGTCCACATGCTGTCGAAGGCCGCCTTCAATGCGCTGCTCAAGACCCTCGAGGAGCCGCCGCCGCGCAGCCTGTTCCTGTTCGCAACCACGAATCCCGAGTCGATCCCGTTCACCGTGGTCTCGCGCTGCCAGCGCTATGACCTGCGTCGGATCGCCGCCGCGGAGATCTTCGAACAGCTCGCCCGCATCGCGAAGTCCGAGAAGGTCGAGATCTCCGAGAAGAGCCTGCTCGCGATCGCACGCGAGGGCGACGGTTCGATGCGCGACGCCCAGACGCTGCTCGACCAAGTCATCGCCTACGGCGGCGCCAAGGTCGAGGATGACGTCGTCGCGGACGTTCTCGACCTGATCGACCACAACCTGCTGCTTACCATTGCCTCGGCCTGTGTCGATGGCGACGCACAGGCTGCACTCGAAGCGACCGCGCGTGCCGGAGCGAGTGGAATCGAGGCGAAGCGACTCGGCTCGAACCTGCTGCAGCTGCTTCGCAATCTGGTCGTGCTCCACATCGCGCCCGACGCAAACGAGCTGATCGAAGCCTCCGCGGAAGAGATCGCAGAACTGCGCGAGATCGCACAGCGAAGCGAGCCGCTCCGGTTGCGGCGGATGTTCCGAGCACTCGTGCAGGAGCAGGAAGATCTCGCCTGGGCGCCCCAGCCGTTCGCAGTGCTCGAAATGGCGGTGGTTCGGCTTGCAACGCTGCCCGCGGGCGACGATGTCGCCTCGCTGCTCACCCGACTCGACGCTCTCGAGCAGAAGCTCCGTGACGGAAGACCGGTCGGTGGTGGCGGTGGAGCGAGCGCCGGCGGCACCCCTCAACGAAGCGAGCGCGGCGACGCGAGCGCGCGAAGCGGAGCCAAGCATGCCGCCCCCGAACCCGCGGCGACCGGCCCCGTAGCCCCCACGACGCCGCAAGCCGCAGCGCCGAAGCCGGAACCAGCAGCGAGCACGGCCGCAGCGGCGGACGACGACGCGCCGCCCGAGGTGGTCTTCGACCGCTTGCGCAGCTTCGCCGGCGAGTTGCACTCCGGGCTCCTGATCCCGCTCGAAGGCGGCCAGATCACCGAACGCGGGCCCGACCGGATCACGATCGCAGTGCCGACGGCCTTCTCCGCCAAGCGCCTCAACCACAAGCGCAACCAACTCGAGCATGCCTGCACACAATTCTTCGGAAGAACGCTGCGGGTCGAAATCGAGACCGCGAACAGCGGCGAGGCCACCGCGGCCGCACGCGCCGAAGATTCAGAAGCCGTACGCGCTCTGCGCCAGCAGACGCTCAACCACCCCGCGATCCGCACCGCCCTCGACGTCCTCGGCGGCGAGATCGTCGAGATCCGACCAGTGGAGACCTCGGTATGAACCCCGCCGACCTCGAACAGCTGATGTCCCGCGCGAAGGAAGCCCAGTCCAAGATGGTGGAGCTACAACGCGAGCTCGCAATCCGGCGGGTCGAGGGCTCCGCCGGTGGCGGCATGGTGACCGCGGTGGCGACCGGCGCCTTGCGGGTGCTCAGCATCGAAATCGAGCCGTCCCTGCTCGCGGCGGGAGACCGTGAAATGCTCCAGGATCTGACTGCTGCCGCAGTCAATGCCGCGCTCACCAATGCCCAGAAACTCGTTCAGGAGGAGATCCAACGCGCCTCCGCGGGCATGGCCATGCCGAACCTCGGCGACCTGCTCGGGGCGGGCGGGGAAGGCTGACACGCGATGCGTTCATCCCCGCCCATCGACCGGCTCGTCGCGTCGTTCAAGCGCCTGCCGGGCATCGGTGAGAAGAGCGCGACGCGACTCGCGTTCTTTGTACTCGGCATGCCCGACGCGACGGTCCAGGAACTCGCCAACGCGATCTCGCGCCTGAAGCACGAGATCGTGCTGTGCGAAGAGTGTTTCGACCTCACCCACGAGACCCCGTGCGAAATCTGCCGCGACGAGAAACGCGATTCGGGCAAGATCTGCGTGGTCGAGGAGCCCGCTGACCTAGCCTCGATCGAGCGCAGCGGCAGTTTCGACGGCCGCTATTTCGTGCTCGGTGGCGCCCTGTCACCCATCGACGGAGTCGGGCCGGACGAGATCCGCGTAGCCCAGCTCGAGGAGCGCGTGCGCCGGGGCGACGTTCACGAGGTCATCCTGGCCACCAACCCGAACGCCGAAGGCGATGCCACCGCGCACTACATCTCGCGCTGCCTGCGCCCGTGCAAGGTGCGGCTGAGCCGGATCGCGTACGGGATGCCCCTGGGCGGTGACTTCGAATACGCCGACCACGTCACCGTGGGGCGGTCACTCGAAAACCGCCGCGAACTCGAATGAGAGCGGAACGCGACCGGATGGAGGGCGATTCGCGGATCTCTCTAAAGCCGGACGGCAAGTCCGCCGAACTGATTCCTGCTTGCCCGGGGGTTTGCGTCCAGGGTAGAGTCGGATCAGCACTAACTCGTTTCCGGCCAAGCGCTTATGAAGGCAACTGCCGATGAATGATACGCAGCTGGTGATGTACGACGAGGATTTCCGCAAAATCCTGGCGGTCGTCCAGCGCTTGGTCCAGGACGCGAACGCCAAGGGCATCTTCGTGGTGGACCGCAACGGCCAGCTGATCGCCGAAGCCGGCGAGATGCGCGGCATCGACACCACGAGCCTCGCATCGCTCACCGCGGGCTGTATCGCCGCGACCGGTGGACTCGCGAAGATCGTCGGCGAAGAAGAATTTCCGGTCCACTTCCACCAGGGTCAGCAGGACAATCTGCATATGACGCTGGTCGCTGGCAGGATCATCCTGGTCGTGGTCTTCGACGACCGGAGTTCGCTGGGCCTGGTGCGCTTGCGGGTCAAGAAAGCCGGTGCCGAACTCGCAAAGATCTTCGAGGAGATTCGCAAGAAGACCGAACAGGAACAGGCCGGAGGTGCCGGCACACCCTTCTCGGAAATCACCGACGAAGACATCGACAACCTGTTCTCGGTCTGACACCACTCATGTCGTTCATCAATTACTCCTCTCGAGAAATCAACTGCAAGATCGTCTACTACGGGCCCGGCCTGTGTGGCAAGACGACGAACCTGCAGTTCATCTACAACAAGACGAACCCCGACCTGAAGGGCAAGATGATCTCGCTCGCGACCGAGACCGAGCGAACGCTCTTCTTCGACTTCCTGCCACTGGCACTCGGCCAGATCCGCGGCTTCAAGACACGCTTCCACCTCTACACGGTGCCGGGCCAGGTCTTCTACGACGCCAGCCGCAAGCTGATCCTCAAGGGGGTCGATGGTGTGGTGTTCGTAGCGGACAGCCAGATCGAGCGGATGGAGGCGAACATCGAGAGCCTCGACAACCTGAAGCTCAACCTCGCCGAGCAGGGTTACGACCTGCACAAGACGCCGTGCGTAATTCAGTACAACAAGCGCGACCTGCCGAACTCGGCGCCGCTCGAAGAGATCCAGAAAGTCCTGAACCCATCCGACATGCCCGAATTCGAGGCCTGCGCGACGACCGGTGAGGGCGTTTTCGAGACCCTCAAGGCCGTGGCCCGCCTGGTGCTGCGCGACCTCAAGCAGATGAACCGCTAGCCCCTGTTCCCGGCGGGCGGCATTTCTCGCCAGCTCGCTAGACTGTCCGCATGCCGCTGATCGACGTCGGCCAGCGCAAGGTCTACCACGAGATCCACGGCGACGCGGCCGGGACTCCGCTGCTGCTCGTGGCGGGCATGGCCGGCTCCTGTCAGGGCTGGCTGCCGCTGCAGATCCCCGAGTTCTCGAAGCATCACCGCGTGGTGAGCTTCGATCACCGCGGTGTCGGCGGCAGCAGCGACCCCGGCGGGCCGTTCAACATCGCGCAGTTCGCCGACGACGCGGTCGAGCTGCTCGACGCACTCGGGATCGGGCGCGCGCACGTGCTCGGCTCGTTCATGGGCGGCATGGTGGCCCAGGAGATGGCACTGCGACACGCCGACCGCGTGGAGCGCCTGGTGCTGACGGGGACCTACGCCCGGCCCGACGCGAAGCGCCGGCTGCTGCTCGAACACTGGGCCAAGCTCGCGCAGGGCGGCGCCTCGCTCGAGGCGCTGATCCGCGAGCGCCTGCTCTGGACCCTGCTCGACGAGACGCTCGAGTCGACCGAGCTGATCCATTCGATGATCGAGTTCTTCGCAAAGGACGGCATGCCGCTCTCGGCGGAGGTTCTCGCACGACAGTGCGACGCCTGTCTCGGACACGACACGGCCGATCGCCTCGGCGACATTCCGCACTCGACTCTCGTAATCTGCGGCGAGCAGGATCGGCTCACACCGACGGCACTGAACCGGCAGGTCGCCGACAGCATCCCCCACGCGCGAATGATCGCGATCCCGTATACAGCCCATCTGGTGCTGTTCGAAGCCGCCGAGCACTACAACCGGGTGGTGCTCCAATTCATCGCGGAAGGCCGCTGAGGCGGCGGAAGCGCAGCTGCGACAGCGTGGGCGACAGCACCGGGTCACGCGCGACCGCACCGCGCAGGTTCCGGCCGTTGATCACCGACGGCCCCCCGACCACGATACGATTGTCGAAGCCCTCGATGTCGACCGCGAGCGTGGCGGGATACAGGCGTCGCATCTCCGCTGCAACCGCCGCCGATTCGTCGATGGTGTTGCTGGCGAGGATGCCTCCGCGAGCCAGCCGCCGAGACGCCCTGCCCAACCCGGGGCTCGGCAACCAATCGGGCTTGCGGATCGTTCGGGCGCTGCCGACGAAGACATCCTCGAGAATCGCGTCGAATTGGCGCTTGCTGCGGCTGAGATAATTCTTCGCGTCGGATTCCACGACGCGAACGCGCAGATCGTCCAGATCGAAGTGCTCGCGTGCTGCGCGCACGACCTCCCGATCCAGCTCGACGCCGACGATCTCGGCCCGCGGCGCGAGCGCGCGAACGATCCTCGCCACGCTACCGCCGCCCAGACCGAGAATCAGCACGGAACGCCGCCGCGCGGGCGGCAGCAACAACAGCGGGGCGGCCAGCGCATCCCAGACCGAGCCGGTGCCGGGCCTGCCGGGCTCGTACCAGGAAGCAAAGGTCCCGTTGATGCGCAGCGCCCGGCCACGACGGCCCACCCGCACTTCGACGCGGGACGGGGTCGCCCTCGGCGCATACAATCCAGCCATGCTTCAACCTCTCTTTGCACCCGAGGGTGATTCGGTCGCTCGCGTCGCCCTGCCGGTTCCGGTTGACGAACTGTTCGACTATTCGATTCCGCCGACGCTCGTCGACGCGGTGCAACCGGGGTGTCGCGTCCAGGTTCCGTTCCGCGACCGCCGTCTCGTCGGTATCGTCGTCTCGCTTGCTCGCGACAGCAAATTCGCGGGCCGACTGCACGCAATCGAGTCGGCCATCGACCCGGAGCCTGTGCTGTCGCCCGAGATGATGTCCATCCTACGCGATACCGCCCACGATGTTCTATGCCCAATTGGAATTGCGCTGAATTCCGCACTTCCAGCGGGCTCGGCGCCGCGCATCACGAAAGGCTTTGCGATCACTCCGCGCGGACGCGAAGCGCTGCGTTCCGGCGCATTGCGAGAACGTGATCAGCCTGTCCTGGCAGCGCTCTCCGACGGCCCGAAAAGCCTCGTCGCGCTGCGGCGGCTGGCCGGCACCGGCGTCACGGAGGCGCTGCGCGAGCTCTCGAATGATGGCCTTGCGGCGACCGCAGGGATCGAGCAGCGACCCAGCGCGCGGGCCGCGACGGTGAGAACAGCGCGTGTCGCCGACGGGATCGATGTCGAAGCCGCCGCAGCCGGCCCGCTCGCGCGCGCTCCCGCCCAGGCGGCACTGCTGAAGCGCCTCGCCGTGGCGGCCGAGACACCGACGGCCGAGCTCGAACAGGAGTTCAAGAACGCAGGTGCCACGCTGCGGGCGCTCGCCGGACGCGGCCTGGTCGCCATCGAACAGCGCGCTGCGCCACGCAACGTACTCGGCACCGCACTCGAACCCCCGCGCTCCGTCACGCTCTCGAGCGACCAGGCCGCTGCCCTGAAGCCGATCGTCGAGGCGGTTCGCGCACGCCGGGGCCAGAGCTTCCTGTTGCACGGCGTCACCGGCAGCGGCAAGACCGAGATCTACCTGAGAGCGGTCGCCGAGGCCCTGGCCATGGGACGCCAGGCCCTCGTGCTGGTCCCCGAGATCACGCTCACCCACCAGATCCTCGCACGACTGCGCGGTCGCTTCGGCGACGACATGGCGGTGCTCCACAGTGGCCTGCGCCCCGGCGAACGGCTTGAACAATGGCAGCGGCTTCGCGTCGGCTCGACTCCGATCGCGGTCGGCGCGCGTTCAGCGCTGTTCGCACCGCTCGAGAACCTCGGGGTGATCGTCGTCGACGAGGAGCACGACGGCGCCTACAAGAACGAAGAGGGCTTCCGATATCACGCGCGCAGCCTCGCCACCCGGCGCGCTGAGGCGGCCTGCTGCCCACTGATCCTGGGCTCCGCAACCCCGTCGCTCGAGATGCGCGCGGCGGCCGACCGCGGTGAGATCGAACGGCTGGTACTCGCGCACCGGATCGGCAACCGGCCGCTGCCCGCGGTCGAGATCGTCGACTTGGCGCGCGAGCGGGAGCGCGCACCCCGCGGTCGGCAGATCGTGCTCACACGGCCACTGCAAAAAGCGATCGCGCAGACCCTCGACGACGGCGGGCAAACCCTGCTGCTGCTCAACCGGCGCGGATTCTCGACGCAGGTGATGTGCTTCGACTGCGGCCATGCCTGGCGCTGCGAGAGCTGCGACATCACGCTGGTCTACCACGCGAGCGACCGGCGTCTTCGCTGCCATTACTGCGACTACAACATCGCGCCGCCCGAGCGCTGCGGGCAGTGTGGAGCCGAGGACGCGGCACTGCTCGGCATCGGCACGCAACGCCTCGAGGAGGAGGTCCGCAGCCTTTTCCCGGGCGCCCGGATCGAGAGGCTCGATCGCGACACCGCCCAGCGGCGAGGCTTCACCGAGGGCGTGCTGCGGCGCATCCGCTCGAACGACCTCGACATCGTGATCGGCACGCAGATGATCGCGAAGGGGCACGACTTCCCGGGTGTGCGGCTCGTTGGCGTGGTGCTCGCGGACATCGGCCTCCACCTGCCCGATTTCCGTGCTGCTGAACGCACCTTCCAGCTCCTCACCCAGGTAGCCGGACGCGCGGGTCGCGACCGGGCGCCCGGCCGCGTGTTGATCCAGTGCTTCGATCCGGACCACTACGCGATCCGTCCGGTGAAGACCCACGACTACGAGACCTTCTACGCCGAGGAGCTCCGCCACCGCGCCGCGCTGGGCTACCCGCCGTTCGGAAAGCTCGTCCACGCAGGGATCTCGGCCGAGGTGGAAGCCGCGGCATCCGCGGGCGCGGACGCACTGGCGGATGCGGTCCGCGCCGAGCCGGCCGGAATCGAGCTGCTGGGCCCTGCTCCGAGCCCGCTCGCCCGGCTGCGCGGCCGTTATCGCTACCAGCTGCTCGTGAAATCACCGAATCCCGCACCACTGCGACGCGCCGCAGAAGCGCTCGTCGCAGCGGCCGCGACGTTGCCCAGCGGGGTCTCCGCGACCGTGGACTCCAATCCGATGAACATGCTATGAACCGCCGAAGCGCGCTGAACCCGCGCGGTGATCTGAATGGCCATTCGCGAAGTCCTGAAATTTCCCGACCCTCGCCTGCGTGAGATCTCGAAGCCGATCCTCGAGATCAACGACGAGATCCGTGAGCTCGCCAGGGACTTGTGCGACGTGATGTACGACGAGCCCGGCATCGGCCTCGCCGCACCGCAGGTCGGCGTTCCGCTGCGGCTGATCGTCGTCGACACCACCTGGACCGAAGAAGACGCCGAACGCAGACCGTTGATCCTGATCAACCCCGAACTCAGCGAGCACGAGGGAGCGATCATCTGGAAAGAGGGCTGTCTGTCGGTGCCCGACTTCGAATCCGAGGTCGAGCGCTCGGAGAAGGTTCGCCTGATCGCACAGGACCTCGAAGGTGAGGAGGTCACGATCGACGCAAAGGAGCTCCAGGCCGTCTGTTTCCAGCACGAAGCGGACCATCTCGACGGCGTGCTCTTCATCGACCGGATCTCCCGCCTGAAGCGGAACCTGTACGTGAAGCGGCGCAAGAAGCAGCTCAAACAAGAGCTCGAAGAGGCGTAGGCGCTGGCCCCCGAGAACCTGCGCATCGCGTTCTTCGGCACGCCCGACTTCGCGGGTTCCACCCTCGAGCGACTGCTGGCCGGGCCACACCATGTCGTCGTGGTGGTGAGTCAACCGGACCGACGCCGTGGCCGCGGCCGTCGAAGCTCACCGTCCCCGGTGGCGTCGCGAGCGCTCGCGGCGGATCTGCCGCTGTTGCGCCCCGAGCACGTCGGCGAGCCCGACGTGGCGGAGCAGCTACGACGGCATCGCGTCGACCTCGGCGTCGTCGTCGCGTTCGGACAGTTCCTGCCGCGGCAAATCCGCGAGCTACCCGCATGGGGCTACCTCGTCAACGGCCACGCGAGCCTGCTGCCCCGGCACCGCGGCGCGGCGCCGATCCAGCACGCGATCCTCGCGGGCGATCGCGAAACGGGCGTCTCGGTGATGCGCGTCGAACGCGAGATGGATGCGGGACCCGTCGCGCTACAGCGCGAGCTTGCGATCGGGTCGGACGAAGACGCAGGCGAGCTCAGCGCACGCATCGCGGAGCTGACCGCGGAAGCGCTCTCGGACGCACTCGACCAGATCGCCGCGGACCGCGTGACCTGGACGCCCCAGGACGATTCCCTCGCGACCTACGCTCCGAAGATCGAGCGCGCCGACACCGCGCTCGACTGGAGCGAATCCGCGCAGACGCTTGCACGCCGCGTGCGGGCGTTCGCACCGGCCCCCGGGGCATTCTGCATCCTCGAGGGCGAACCGTTGCGCATCCTCGCGGCGCGCACCGAATCCGGCGCTTCACTACCACCGCCGGGCAGCGTCACCCGGGACGACTCACTCTCGCTGCGGATCGCGACCGGAAGCGGCTGGCTGATTCCGCTGCGCTTGCAACGCGCGGGGGGCAAGACACTCGACACCGCCGCCTTTTTGCGCGGGCGCCCGATTCCGGACGGGACACGACTCGAGTAACGGCTATCGTTTCTCGTGTGAGCCTTCAAACGAGTTCAGCACGACCGCACAGCCGGCCCCACCGAGGGCGCCCCGTTCCAATGCGCGGCGACGACCGTCGTCGCGGAGCGCCGACACGCACCCGCCTGCTCGCGCTTCGCGTACTCGAACGGGTCCAACGCGCGGGCGCGTTCGCCGACATCGCACTCAGCCACGCGCTCAGCCGCAGCGGGCTGTCGGCTCCCGATCGCGCCTTCGCGACCGAACTCGTCTACGGAACACTGCGCTGGCGGGGCCGGATCGATTACCTGCTCGAGCAATGCCTCGATCGCGACCTCGAGAAGCTCGAGCCGCTCGTCGCCACGGCCCTGCGGCTTGGCGCCTACCAGCTGGTCTTCACCAACAGCGTACCCGCCACCGCCGCGGTCGACGAATCCGTACGCTGCGTGCGCGCCGCCGGGGTCGAGCGTGCAACCGGCCTCGTGAACGCCGTGCTGCGCCGTCTCGCGGCTGAGCACACGCGTATTCCGCTGCCCGAGCTCGACAGCGACCCGGTCGACCACCTCGTCCACGCCTTGTCGCTGCCGCGTTGGATCGCGAAACGCTGGCTTTCGATCTACGGGCCGACTGAAGCCTCTGCGCTTGCGCGCGCCTCGAACGAGCCGCCGCCGCTCACGGTGCGGGTCAATCGACAACGCCGGAGCGTCGCCGAACTGCTCGCCGAAGTCTCCGAGCGATTTCCCGATGCCGTCCGGTGCCAGCTCGCGCTCGACGGCATTCAGCTCGGCCGCCGCGGCAATCCGGGACTCGATCCCGGATTTCTGAGTGGCCACTTTACGGTCCAGGACGAGGCCTCTCAACTCGTCGTCGGCCTGCTCGACCCGGCCCCGGGCGAGCGCGTGCTCGACGTCTGCGCGGCGCCCGGCGGCAAGGCGACCGCGATCGCCGAGCGAGTCGGCGGCGAAGGACGGGTGCTCGCACTCGACCGCCACGCCCGACGGCTCGGCCTGGTCTCGCGGTCCGCGAGGCGACTCGGGCTCGACAACATCGACTGTGCCGAGCGCGATGCCACGCGTCCGCTCATCGACCTCGGCGGCACTCCGTTCGACCGCGTACTCGTCGACGCACCGTGTTCCGGCCTCGGGACACTGCGAAGGCACCCCGACGCGCGCTGGCGAGTCCAACCGGGCGACCCCGACAAGCTCGCCGCGATTCAGGCCGCGCTGCTGCGGAGTGCGGCCGAGGTCGTGAAGCCCGGCGGCACGCTCGTCTACAGCACCTGCACGGTGCTGCCCGAAGAGAACGAGTGGATCGTCGAGGCCTTCTTGAAGAGTACGCCGAACTTTGCACTCAGTGCGACCAGCGAGCTTCCGACAGAGGTCCGCTCGGTCGTCGGCAGCGACCGCGCGCTGCGCTGTCTGCCACACCGCCACGATGCCGACGGCTTTTTCGCGGCCCGACTGGAGCGACTCACATGAGCGAGCGTCGAACTCTCATCGCCCCGTCGATCCTCGCATGCGATTTCGCGCGGCTCGGCGACGAGATTCACGCGGTGGAGAACGCCGGGGCCGACTGCATCCATGTCGACGTGATGGACGGGCACTTCGTCCCGAACATCACGATCGGCCCGCTCGTGGTCGCGGCCGCACAGTCCGCAACCAAGTTGCCGCTCGATGTTCACCTGATGATCGAATCCCCGGAGCGCTACATCGACGCGTTCGCAAAGGCCGGCGCAAGTACGGTCAGCGTGCACGTCGAAACCTGTCCGCATCTACACCGGACACTCGCCCAGGTCCGCGAGACCGGCGCGCGTGCATCGGTCGCACTGAATCCCGCGACACCGCCCGCCGCGGTGCGCGAAGTACTCGGCGAGGTCGACCAGGTGCTCGTGATGACCGTCAATCCGGGCTTCGGCGGCCAGAAATTCATCACCAGCATGCTGGCCAAGATCGAAACGCTGCGTGAATGGATCGACGCGGACGGCCTCGAGGTCGCAATCGAAGTCGACGGCGGCATCGGACCGGAGACGATCGGGCGGGCCGCCAACGCCGGAGCCAGCGTATTCGTCGCCGGGACGGCAGTTTTCGGGGCCGATGACTACGCTGCAGCCATCTTGGAGCTGCGGCGCGCCGCTACCACCTCGATCGAGTCTTGATCCGGAACTAGAAGGCGGCATACTCCAGCCGCTTCGGTGGCTGCGGGATGACTCGGGGCGTGGCGCAGCTTGGTAGCGCGCTTCGTTCGGGACGAAGAGGTCGCTGGTTCGAATCCAGTCGCCCCGACCATTCCTCCGGAATTCGACTCGACCCCATTCCCCGGCGCGACCGCATGCGAAACGCGATTTTCACCCTTTGCCACGGGTACAGCTGCGCGCCGCGACGCCTGTCCACAACAGGCAACTGCCCGCCCGCAGCATGTGTTTCAGGTGGCATTTTCGCTGGTCCGACTGGCGGCCCTGCGACACCCGGACGCGTCAGCAAGCTCGCTCGCAGCTGCGTCGGGGCCGCCCGCAGATTGCGCAAGATCGGCCCAAGTGCGCGTTTTTGAACCGCAAGTGCTCGTTGACATCGGCTCCGACGGGTGTCAGGATGCTGCCGTTCCGTCGGTGGTTCGAAATTCGACCGACACGAGACTTCCCGCAACCCCGAGGTGGTTCCGTCCCATGGCCCGGTCCGAAGCGAGCGACTCACTCACGCGCGAGGAACTGGCCTGGGAACTCGCCGAGCTGTTCGAGGAATTGCCGGTCGACGACATCAACGAAGTCCTCGCGAAGAACGTGCCGCTCGACACACTGGAATTCTTCAGCGCCTACGCGGATGACTTCGGCGGCACTCTCGGACTGGTCGGCAATTCACGCAAGCGACTGCCGAACCTGATGCTGTTGGGCTACCTGCTTCGGGTGCTCGAAGATCGCTTGCTTCCCGACGAAGACCCCCCCTTCGACGCCTGAGCTTCGACGCGTGATGACGGGCTAGTGAGGCCGCGATGAGGGAGGTCCGAACCGACGCGGCGCCGGCACCGGTCGGCCCGTACTCGCAGGCCGTCATCCACGGCGGCGTGCTCTACTGTTCCGGGCAGATTCCGATCGACCCCGCGACCGGCGAGATGATCGAGGGCGACATCGAGGCACAGACGCGCCAGGTGTTCGCGAATCTGCGCGCAGTACTCGAGGCCGGTGGCTCGTCGCTCGACCAGGTGGTTCGCGCGAGCGTCTACCTCGCGGACCTGAGCCTGTTCCCGCGCGTGAACGCGGTCTACGCCGAGCACTTTCACGCCACCCCCCAACCCGCCCGCTCCACCATTCAGGCCGCGGCACTGCCGCTCGGCGCACAGGTGGAAATCGACGTCATCGCCCTCGTCGACTGAGCAGCCTAGGACGGTGAAACGCTTCGCGTTTCACAAGGACGACGCAGAAGCTTTGGCCGCAAAGCGGCCAAAGCGCAGCTACGGGGTGTGACGGTTGCTGAGAAGCCAGAGGTTGACCGCATTGATGGTGGTGTGAGCGACGACCGGAGCAACGAGGTTGCCGGTGGTTTCGAATAGCCAGCCAAGGAGGAAGCCCGCTGCAACCGCAAAGGCGGTCCAGGGTAGGAATTCGCGGCGTGGGACGAAGTGGACGACGCCGAAGATCAGCGACGCAATGACCAGCCCGACGTGAGGCTGCAGGGCGCCGCGGAAGAACGCCTCCTCGGCAAACCCGCTCACAAGCGCGAGGAAGATGCATTCCCCCACCGAGCGGCTTCCCAGCACCCCGGCGAGCACAGCCGCGAGGTCTCGCCCGAGCTGCGTTCGGCGCGTCAGCCATTCGGAAAATCCGATCACGACGGCTGCGGCTGCGATTCCGAGTGCGAAGTCGGCGCCGACTCGAATTCCGCGGACTTCACTGGCCGGCGATCGAAAGATCAGCGATTCGTCGAGGCAGAAGGCCCACACGATCGCCCCAGCGAGCAGCAGGGCGTAGAACTGAGCAGCGGCCCGGACGATCGGGACGGGAGCTGGAATTGTAGTCGGCACGCCTGGCGGCGCGCCCGGATGCTCGGGATCACTGTGGTTTTCGACGCCCATGGCCTGGTTTGACAGAGCTCCTGCTGGATCGGTAGGCTCGGGTCTGGCACGACGTCCCTCACCCGCGGGACGTCGTCTTGGTTTTTCGGACTCGTGCTGATGGTAACCCGTCAAGCCCGGCCACTGATGAGCTGGAATCATGTCAGATCGCATCCCGATGACCCAGGCTGGCTACGACAAGCTCGCTGAAGAATTGAAGCAGCTGAAGACCGTCGAGCGCCGCGCGATCTCCAAGGAGATCGAGGTGGCACGCGCGCACGGCGACATTTCCGAGAATGCCGAGTTCCATGCCGCCAAGGAGAAACAAAGCCACATCGAGGGACGAATCCGCATCGTCGAGGACCGGATCGCACGTGCGCAGGTGATCGAGCCCAGCGCAGAGCTGCCGGACAGTGTCCGATTCGGTGTCACGGTCGAACTCGAAGACGCGGATACTGGCGAGACGGTCCGCTACAGGATCGTCGGAGAAGACGAAGCCGACCTCGAGCGTCGAGAAATCTCGATCACGTCCCCGGTCGCACGCGCACTGCTCGGAAAAGCAGTCGGCGACGCCGTCACCGTCCGTGTCCCCAAGGGCACCCGGGAATTCGAAATCCTCGACATCGGCTACCGCTGACAGCCGAAACGAACACAGGCGCCGTCTCACGGCTGCGAATGACCCACTCCGCCCGGTCGGGAATCGCTTGCAGCGCCGCGCTTGATTCGAGTAGCCTCGGGGGAAGTAGACACCTTCCCCCCGGCAACGGGAATCCGAGGGGATTTAGCACCATACCATTTCGTCGAGCGCGTCGGATTTGCCGTGCACTCACTCCAGATCAAGTTCAGCGCCGTAGTCATCGCATTGCTTACGGTCGCCTGTGTCAGTCTTGCGTTCCTTGGAATCAAGCACGAGCGCGGTGCGCTTGTGGATGAAATCCGGAAACGGGCAATGATGGCCACCGAGCGGCTGGCCGACTCGGCCTGGGAGCCCTTGTCGGAAATCCATCTGGGCAACCTCGCGGATGAACTCGCACTCGAACTACTCGTCGGCGACCTCGGCGATCTCCACGACGTCAGCGGCGCACGGCTGCTGAATCGCGAGGGACGCGTGGTCGCGGCAGCGGCGCCGGCGGAGCGCAATTCGAAAGTTCGGCAACGAACCGGGACCGATCCGGCCGAACACGGCGAGCCGGTATGCCTACAACGCGGCTCTCTCTTCGAATGCGCCGCACCCGTGATTCGCTACGACGGGGTTCGCATCGGCGAAGCTCAGATCGAGTTCGACCTGCAGGTGCTGGTCGACCCGGTCGTCCGCAGCAATCGCCGCCAGCTCACCGCCGCTGCGGTCGCGCTGCTCGCGCTCGGCGTCTTCGCGGGGATGATCTTCGTCGCGCTACTCGTCGACCCGTTGAAGCGACTGCGGCACGGTGTCGAACAGATGAGTGCGGGAAATGTGATGATCCGCGTGCCGCCGACGTCGCACGATGAGGTCGGTGAGCTGACACGCGCATTCAACGAAATGGGCGATGCGCTGGCGCAAAAGCAGCGCGTGCAAAACGCGTTCGGCCGCTACGTAGACGACTACGTGCTGAGCCAGCTGCTCGACGGAGACGGCGAGGAGCAGGCCGGCATCGAGCGCGAAGTCACCGTCCTGTTCGCCGACATCCGGCGCTTCACACGACTCTCCGAGGGAATGAAGGCTCCGGACGTGGTCGCCCTGCTGAACGAGATCTTCCAGACGGTCTCGGATTGCATCCTCGAGCAGGGCGGTACCATCGACAAATTCATCGGCGATTCGGTGATGGCCTATTTCGGCGCACCGGTTCCCCACAGCGACCACTCGCTGCGCGCGGTGCAGGCAGCCATACAGATCATCGAGGCGATCGAGGAACGCAACACCCACACCCCGGAGGGCGACGAGCCGAAACCCGTGCCGGTCCACATCGGCATCGGCATCCACGCCGGCAACGTCGTGGTCGGCAACATCGGATCCGACCGGCGGACGGACTTCACCGCGATCGGCGATGCGGTGAACGTGGCGCACCGGCTCGAAAAACTCGCACCGGCGGGTGAGATCCTGGTTTCCGAGGCGGTCCAGCGACGCGTGCGCGGTTCGGTGCCGATGCGCTTCGAGGGCGAGCGGCAATTATCCGGTCGCGAAGAGCCGGTTCACGTCTACGCGGTCGATGTGGGCGAAACCTCGCGACCGCAGGCCGACCGTCGGACCGCCTCGTGAATCGCGCTCTGCTATTACTCCCGCTGGGCTTCGCCCTCGCGTGCACGACGCCACACGCAGAAGGCGAACGCCTCTACCGCGAGGGCGACCGGCTCGGCGCACTGGAGCGCCATCCCCGAGGCCAGCTTCGAATATGGACAGGCGCAGGAGCGGATCACGGTCGTCGAGGAGGAATCCGATGGCCTGGTCACCCGTTACAAACAGCGCGCACGCTACTTCGAGGGCAAGGAGCGCCTGGCCGAGTCGATTCTCGACTACCGGCTGGCGCTGAAACTCCAGCCCAACGATTCCGAGAGCCTGGCGCACGTGCAGGAACTCTCGCGCACGCTCGCGGGGCGAAAAACGGCACTCAGCGAGCAGTACGACGCGGCGCTGGCGAAGTCCGACCTCGCCAGCGCGCGCGAACACCTCGACCAGCAGCGCAGCCTCGATCCGTTCGATCCGACGCTCGAAACCGAGGAACGAGCGCTGAACGACGCGATCCGGCCCGCCGTCACCCAGGGTCTCGCGGCCGGACGACGACTGTTCATCGCGGGCGACCTCAAGGGCGCCACGCAGCGCTTTCACTCGGTGCTCGAGCTCGCGCCCAACAACGAGAGCGCGCAAGGCTACATCTCGTACATCTCGACCATTCAGCGCGAACGCGAGCGCGAGGCCGAGAGCGCCCGGTCTGCGGCTTTTTCATCGCGAGAGGGCTTCGCATCCGATGACGAGATCCGGGCCGAGGGCTTCTACCAGAACGCACTCGCGGCGGAGCGGCGCGGCGACCTGTATGACGCGATCCGGCAGGATCAGCGCGCACTCGTCGCCGACGCACGACACGCGGGTGCGAAGCGACATCTGAAGTCCATCCGCCGGCGACTCTCAGGAAGCTCTAGCGCGTTGATCGAGGCTGGGCGCCTGGCCTACCGCGAAGAAGACCTCCAGACCGCGCTCGAGGCCTGGTCGCGAGTGCTGCTGATCGACCCCGACAATCAACGCGCGCGTGCGTATGCGGACCGCGCCCAGCGCCAACTCCAGAACCTCGAACGTCTGCGCGCCGAACCGGACGTTGCCGGTAGAAGCGAATGATGCCGACCAGCCGGCTGGACACGCGGCGACGGTTGATCTCGCGACTCGCCGTGTGGTTCGCGCTTTCGATCGCCGTGCTTCAGACCGGCTGCACTGCGATCCCCGATTTTGAGCGTGCGCGTCGTTTCCTTCACCGACCGGTCGCACAGACGGTTCCCGTGCTCTACGAAGGCGCCGACGCGAACCTGCCCGGGCCCGACGGGCTTCGAGCCAGGAGCGGCGAACTGCGCCTGGTCCCGTTGCAATGGGAACCGCTGCTGACGCCTGAGGTCGGTGGCTACGTGATCGAGCGTGCAGCGTCCCGCCAAGGCCCGTACGAACGACTCGCGACGGTCGCAGGCGCGCATTCGACCTCGTACATCGACGAACTGGCCGCGGGCCCGCCGACCCCGCCTGCACCCCCGACCGACGAGACCGATGTCGCGGCCCCCGCGCCGGCGATCATCAACGACGAACCGCCCTGGTCGAATGGTTTCGATGCCGCGACCTGGTACTACCGCGTGCGCGCATTCACGAGCGCAGGTGAACTCGCAGCCGTGCCGTCCGCGGTCGTGAGCGCGACGACCGCCGCCCCCCCCGAGGCACCGGACGATCTGCGCGCCTACAGCCATCGGCCCCGCCAAGTACCGATCAGCTGGCGCGCATCGAGCGACCCCACCGTTGTCGGCTATCGGGTCGAGCGAAGCCCGACCTCGCTCGGACCATTCGAATCCGTCGCGGTGATCAGCGGCCGACACGATACGAGTTGGGCCGACGATCCGCTCGGGGACCTGCGCGTGTTCTACTACCGGATCATCGCGGTGAACGCGGCAGGCGGAGAGGGACCGCCGTCGGAGCCGGTGCGGGCGGTGACGAAGCCCGAGCCGCTGCCACCGATCGGGCTGCGGATCACCGAGAGTCGGCTCGGATCGAATCAGCTGACCTGGGAGCCGAACGTCGAGCCGGACGTGGCGCGCTACCGCCTGCTGCGGCAACGCGCCGACGGAAGCAGCGAAATCGTCGCGGCGCTGCCCCCGTGGACTCTCGTAGCCGTCGACGCCAAGGTCGGTGCGGGAGAGACCGTCCATTACAGCCTGGTCGCGACCGATGGAGACGGGCTCGAGAGCGCAGCGAGCGACCCGATCGGAGTACGGAGCGAAGACTATGGGCTTCGGGCCACGCCAGGGCCCGAAGGTGTCCAGCTCGAGTGGTACCCGCGTGACGATGAAGGCTACGCGGGGGCCCGGGTGACCCGCCACGGGAAACTACGCCAGCGCGAATTCCCGCCGGTCGACGGCTCGGAATTCATCGATTCCGACATCGAACCGGCTCGCCGCTACGTCTACAGCGTCGTGCTCCTCGACTCTGAAGGCCACCCGGCACCCCGTTCAAACCCGATCGAGGTGAAGATTCCACCCGAATGGCAGCCCAATCCCGCGTCCCAACATTGATTTTCGGAATTCACCCTCTAGAATTCCGGGCCGGAGCAGATCCCCGGTAGCTCAGTTGGTAGAGCAGGCGGCTGTTAACCGCCTTGTCGTAGGTTCAAGTCCTACCCGGGGAGCCACTCCGAACTCGGCCATCGCTCGATTTCGAGCGTTCTTTTCGAAAGGGAGAAAGCGTGCAGCCTGACCGCGGATGGATCCGGCTGCTTGCGGGCGCTTTCAGCCTCTGTCTGATCTTCGAGAGCGCACCCGCCGCCGCCGAGCAGGCGTGGGTCGGGGACGAACTCCGCGTGAATGTCCGCAGCGGTGCGAGCAACCGCTACCGCGTGATCGGCGCGATCGGAACGGGTGACAAAGTCACGATCCTGAGCCGACTCGAAGGCTGGACCCAGGTCCGCACCGACAAGGGCAAAGAGGGCTGGATCCCGGCCGGATACCTCCACGCCGAGCCACCTGCGCGCGTGATCCTCGCCGAACGCGACCGGAAGATCGCCGAGCTCGAACGGCGCGTCGAAGAGAGCGCCGTTTCGGAATCACGAATCCGTCTCGAGCATGACGAGATCGCGAGCCGCGACGGTGAGCAGCAGTCGGAAATCTCTCGTCTCACCCGCGAGAACCTCGAGCTGCGCGTCGGAGCACGCTGGCCCGAGTGGCTGACCGGTGCGGGAATCGTGCTCGTCGGAATGATCCTCGGATCGATCGTGGCGCGCGGCTCGAACCGCCGCCAACCTCGAATCAAGCTGTAGACCAGGGTCCAGCGCTCGATTTCCATATTGAGGAAGAACTGGATCGTGACACCGATCCAACAGGCTCAGAACACCGCGAAGCCGAACTCCGCCGTCAGCCGCGGCCACAGCACGAACTCCCCACTGCCGATCGACAGGCCGGCGAGGATGATGCTGGGCCCGATCATCCGGCGCAGCGCGACGGGACCGGGCAGATCGCCACGACCTGGCGCGGGCAGGACACGATCGGGAATGCGCGCCAGTTCGGTCGACATCCGCACGCTCAGTGTACACGGCCGGCGTAGCGACAGGTACCGGGCCGGGTCCTACGAGGCTCGCACCGGGTCGCCTTCACTGATGCTCTCGAGTTCGCGGCGGCCGGTCTCCGGCAGGAACAGCAGCAACAGCGCAGCGAGCAGACAGAAACACGCGACCCAGCAGATCATCGCGGTATTGCTCGAGCCTTCAGGCGTACCCCACGCAACCAGGAAGAGCCCGGCCGAGCGCCCGCCCGCCTCGCAGACCATCATCCAGCCCGACGCGGTAGCGCGCGATGCCGTCGGGAAGAGTTCGGTCGCAATCGCGCGCTGGATCGTGCCGGCACCCGTGAGAGTGAAGATGAGCGGGATCCAGAGCAACGGCAGCCAGACACCCGGAGCGTGGTAGAACGCGTAGACGAGTAACGGATAGGCGGCGAAGAACACGAAGCCCACACTGCGGCGCCCCTTGCGATCGGCGAGGCGGCCCGCGTAGGGATGACCGATGATGCCGATCACCCCGGCCGCCACCGCCATCAACGTGTACTGCCCGGGCCGCCAACCGTGCTCCTGCTGCACGAAGAACGCGGAGAACTGGAATGCGGCGGTGTGCCCGGCGGACGAGAGCGCGCCGATCAGGCTGATCGCGGCCGTCCGCATGGGATAGCGCTTCACGAGGATCGCGAACGGCCGGAACCAGCCGCCGAGGTCCTCGCCGCGCTCAGAGCGGGATGCGCGCAACGAATCGAAGCGGCCGGTCTCCTTCAGCTCGCGCCGGAACATCGGCAGCAACGCAACCGGCGCGATGCCGACCAGATACATCGCGCGCCAGCCGTACGGCAGGTAGTCGATGCCCGCGAACAGGAGCAGCCCGAGGCCGTAGCCCAGCGTAGCGAGCGCACCGAGGATCCCGATCCCCCAGCCGCGGTGCTCGGCCGGAAACTCCTCGGTGACCATCACGAACGCCGTCGCGGAGGTCGTCACCATGAAGGTGCGGCTGATCATCTGGAGCGCGATGAACTGGCCGACGCTCTGCGAAAAGGCCGCACCGAAGGTGGCCAGCCCGAGCACGATCATCGACACGAGGAACAGACGCCTACGACCGATGCGGTCGGCGAACGGGATCACCAAGAAGGCCGGAATCGCGCCGAGGTGCACCCACCCGAGCAGCCCGCCGATCTCGGATTCCGGCACCTGGAAGGTCTCGGCGATCTGCTTGAGCGCCGCGGTGAGCATCGCCTGGTCGTAGTTTTCGAACACCAGCGCGAGTGCAATCACGCCGAGCATCCGCACCTGGTTCGGCGGGAGATCGGGCATCTTGCCCAGCGCGCGCGGGATCCACCAGGGGTTGTTACCGCGCCAACCGCCGCCCGAGCGCCCGCCGCCGGGCGCGTCGTCACTCACGTGCAGTCCGCGCCGGCGAACGGGCGGATCGTTGCGCAGCAGCGGGATCGCACAGCAGGGAGAGTACTCATCGGTTAGGATGCCGCCATGCGAGCGGTGGGCGTGATTCCTGCGCGCGTTGGCGCCGGCCGGTTCCCCGGCAAGGCGCTGGCGCCGATCGCCGGCCTGCCGATGATCCAACGGGTCTGGGAGGGCGCGCAGACCGCCAAGACGCTGCGCACGGTGCTGATCGCGACCGACGACGCACACATCGCCGACGCCGCCGTCGCGTTCGGCGCAGAGGTCGTGATGACGCGCCCGGATCACCCCACCGGCAGCGATCGCATCGCCGAAGTCGCGCGCGGGCTCGACGACGAAATCATCGTCGACATTCAGGCCGACGAACCCCTGATCGAGGGCTTCGTCATCGACGCAGCCGTGGAAGCCCTGCACGAAGACCCCGAGGCCCCCATGGCCACGGTGGTCCACGCAGCCGACCCCGCCGCAGCCGGAAATGCCGACCGCGTGAAGGTCGTGCTCGACCGCGCGGGTCACGCGCTCTATTTCTCCCGCAGTCCGATTCCCGCGCAGCGCAGCACCGGAACCGCGCCGCACCACTGGCAGCACGTCGGCCTCTACGCCTACCGACGGCCGTTCCTGCTCGAATTCGCCGCGCTCCCGCGCGGCCCGCTCGAACGCGCGGAGGAACTCGAGCAATTGCGAGCACTCGAGCACGGGCACCGGATCCGCTGCGCCATCGTCGAGGGTTGGTCGAGCACGCCGGTCGACGCCCCCAAAGACGTCGCAGTCGTCGAGGCGCGCCTGAAACTGCTGGGGCGACGCTGACACGGGAGCACCACCGGGTAGGCCACGGAGTGGGAGGCTGCGGATGACGGACGTCGTGACCGAACAGATGATCGACAGATGGGCCGAGCGTTATTCGAATTGGGAACGCTGGGGACCCGACGACCAGCTCGGAACACTGAACTTCATCACCCGGGAACGCGTCCGCACGGCCTGCACGCTACCCCGGTCCGGGCAGGCCATCTCCTGTGCCCTTCCCTACGCCGCCGAGCGCGACGCCGCTCCCAATCACAGCGACCCCATCGAGACCGGCTGGACCGCACTCGCGCAGGTCGCCCACGATGGCCGCAGCTACAACGATCGGACTTGCGGCGACACGTCGAACTCGATCGCCCAAGCGCGCGATCGGGTCATCGGGCGAGGCGTACTGCTCGACCTGCCGCGCTACACGCGGTTGCCGTGGCTCGACGACGGCACGCGAATCACGCCGAAAGATCTCGACCTCTGCGCCGAATCGTTCGGCGTGTCGATCGAACGCGGCGACATCGTGCTCGTCCGCACCGGCCAGCTG
>JAFDEI010000243.1 GCA_019310425.1 Deltaproteobacteria bacterium
CCTTGGTACCTACAATCACTACAACTATCCGGTGCCACCGCTTCAGAAGAAGGAGATGGCGGCGGCTGGGGATCGCTACCAGACACCAAAGTGGGTCATGGATGGCTTGGAGCCGGACCTCATGCCTGTCATTCAGAAGATCTACGATGATTTCAACAAGGAACGAGGAACGAACTTCCCGAACCCGCTGAAGAAGTAGGGGGCTTCATCCGGCTCCATGCGTCCACCAGAGTTAGCTGAAACGGATCTTCGTCATTCTCGCCTCAATTACAACGAGAAAGCCCCGCCGCGTAACACCGCGACGGGGCTCTCGTTTTCTGGAGCACGAGACCAGGTTCGAACTGGCGTCCCTTCGGACTTGCCCATCGGGCAAGCGCTCATACTCGCTGCTCGCTAATCGCTCACAGCTCCCCCCCCACGTTGGCAACGAGAAGCTCAGTTGTCGGTGTTGCTATGTTGGTGGCGAAAGGTCTCGATGCCTGCTCCTGCTCCCCGGACCGCCCACACCGCCGCAGCGACCCTTGCGATCGTCGTGCTCGCGATCGGCTTTACGGCGTGCGCTCCGCGCATCGCGAGCATCGAGCCCGAGGAGGCACTGCCGCCGTGGCCCGAGGCGCCGTTCCCGGGCTCCGTCGCGGTCGAACCGCTGCTGGTGCGCGACGGCGGCTACCTCGAGGGAGACGCCGACCGACTGCAGGAGTCGTTCGCCGTGGGCGGGCTCTCGGAGTCACTGCGCCGGAATCGGATCTTCGCACGGGTCGACTCCGGCTACGCTACTGAGTTCGAGAGCGATCTCGTAATCCGCGGTGAGGTCCTCTTGAGCTGGGACCCACGCGCCTCCGCGAATTTCGCAACCTGGTTTCCGGGCGGTCTCGTGCTCGCGCCCAACTGGTACGGCACCCGCCAGGCCTACGCCGCCGAGGCGCGCGTCGACCTCTTCGTGCGCGCAACCGGCAAGCACCTGGGTAGCTACGAGGTGCAAACCGACTACGAGCTCGTGCACCGCTCCGGCAGCCCGGGGCCGTTCTTCGGCGCGGCCATCATCGTGCCGAACGTGATGCGCGGGGTGCGCCTCGCCAAGCCCCGATCCCGCTACAAGCAGCTGATGTATCCGGCCGCACACACTCGGCTATGGGACGAGCTCGCGGCGCAGATCGCGAGTGATCCGCGCACGGTCTACGCCGCGGTCGAAAAGGCTCAACGCGCACGCTGCGGCGCGCAGCTCGACCGCCCGGCGACGATCGGGCTGGTCTGGTCGAAGTTCGTCGCGTGCCAGACGGCCGACTTCGTGCCGACGGCGGAGACGAAGACACGCGACAAGGCCTCCTCCGTCTTCGTCGACGCGGCAAACGGCATCCAGGTGACGGTCGCAGACGATCGGATCGTACGCCTCGAGAAAATCCGCCCGGCCCCGCCATGACGCCATTCATCGCGGAAGGCGCCGTCGCGCGCGAAATTCCGGTCGTCGTTCTTCCTCGGCGCTAACCTCCGCTCTCTGTACGCCGTCGAATCCCGCCCGAGGAGGCCCGCTTGCCCGCCGTAACCAGAATAGGGGGCGAGCCGGTCTTCGCCGGCGAATGAACCTGGGGAGCCAATCGTCATGAAGCCGCTCAAAGGAATGCGCGTCGTCGACATGGCGAACGAGAACGGCGAACTCTGCGGCCGGGTGCTCGCAGACCTCGGCGCCGAAGTGATCCGCCTCGAACCGCCCGGAGGTGCGCCCTCGCGCTCGCTGCCGCCGTTCGCGAGTGACGGCGAGACGAGCCTCTATTTCGCGGTCCGCAATGCGGGCAAGCGCAGCGCGACCGTCGACCTCGAGACCGAAGCCGGGCGCACGCGACTGCACGGGCTGCTCGACGACGCCGATGTCTTCGTCGAGAGCACCAAGCCCGGTACACTCGCAAAGCTCGGGCTCGACGCCGACTCGCTTCGCGAGCAGCACCCGGGCCTGATCGTCACCTCGATCAGCGACTTCGGCCAGGACGGCCCCTACGCCGACTACGAGGGCAGCGACATGGTCGGCGTCGCGATGGGGGGCATGCTCCACCGCGCGGGCATCGCCGAGAAACCGCCGGTCGTGATTCCGGGCAACCTCGCCTACGACGTGGCCGGCGTGTGCGGCGCGCTCGGCAGCCTGCTCGCGTTCTGGAAGCGCCTCCAGACCGGGCGCGGGCAACACATCGACGTATCGGCCATGGACTCGGTCGCGGGCCTGTCCGACTGGTCGCTGCCCAACTACTCCCTCAACCCGAATCTCGGCCATCGCATGGGCTTCGGCATCTACACCCTCTACCGCTGTGCCGACGGCTTCATCCGCATGATCGTCCTCGTCCCCAAGCACTGGCGCGCACTCAAGGACTGGGTGGGCAATCCGCCTGAGCTCGAAGACCCCAAATACGACCAGTTCATCGGCCGGCTGGTCGAGCTGGACAAGATCGTGCCGGTGCTCGAGCGCTTCTTCGCGGGCAAGAAGAAAGTCGATATCGCTGTCGAGGCCCAACGCCGCGGCATTCCCGCGACGCCGCTGCTGCGCCCCAGCGAAGTGCTCGAGAACGAGCACACCATCGGGCGCGGCAGCTTCACGACGCTGCCCGTTGGCCCGGGCCTCGACGCCCAGGTTCCCTCGGGCTTCCTCACCATCGACGACGAACGCGCGGGCCCCATCGCGGGGCCGCCCGCAGCCGGTGAGCTCGGCGACGCGGGCTTTACCAACGCCGAAGAGCGCGCGTCGTTCGCGAAGCTGCTGGGCGAAGCTACCGGCGCGGCGAGCGATGGCCTGCCGCTGCGGGGCCTGCGTGTGATCGACTGCGGCGTGGGTGCGGTCGGGGTCGAGGTCGGCAAGTTCTTCGCCGAGTTCGGCGCCGACGTGATCAAGGTCGAGTCGAGCGACGCGCCCGACTTCATCCGGGTGATCATGAGCAGCTACATGAACCCGTCGTTCCTGTCTTCGAACTTCAACAAGCGCAGCTTCGGTGTCGACCTTACGACGGATCGCGGTCGCGAACTCATGACGCGGCTGCTCCGCGACGCAGACGTCTTCATCGAAAACAGCGGCGCGGGCACGACCGAGAAGCTCGGGTTCGGGCCCAAGGCGCTACGTGAAATCAACCCCGGCATCGTGAGCTTCTCCAGCCAGAGCGCAGGAAGCTACGGCCCGTGGAAGGGCTGGATCGGCTACGGCCCGAACACCCACTCCGTGAGCGGGCTGCAGCACCTCTGGAACTACCCCGAAGACGAGGAGCAACCTGCGGGCTCGACCGCGGTCCACCCCGATCACTTCGTCGGTCGCCTCGGCGCGATGTCGGCGATCGCGGGCCTGATCCGGCGCGCGCAGACCGGCGAGGGCTCGCATTACGACGTGGCGCAGTTCGAGGCCCCGATCAACCTGCTCGGCGACCTCTTCGCGCAGGAGAGCCTCGACCCGGGCAGCGTCCACCCGCTCGGAAATGCGAGCAGCCGCGGCGCACCCTGGGGCTGCTACCCGTGCGCGGGCGACGACGAGTGGTGCGCGGTGAACGTGCGCTCCGATGACGAATGGCGGCGACTTCGCAAAGCGATCGGTGAGCCCAGCTGGGCAGCAGACGCGCGCTTCGACACCGCAGCAGGGAGAATCGCCGAGCGCGAGAAGCTCGACGAGCTGCTCGGGAGCTGGACGGCGCAGCACGCCCCGCGCGCGGTGATGGAGCAGCTCCAGGCGGTCGGTGTCCCGGCCGGCATCGTCGCCCACCCGGAGCACCACATGAGCGACCCCCAAATGATGCATCGGGGCTATCAGAAGCTCGTCGTGCAGCCCGACTTCGAGTCTCTGCTGGTCGAAGGACCGCCGTTCCTCGGCAGCGACCTGCCCGATATCGTCACCAATCCCGCCCCGATGCTCGGCGAGCACACGCGCGAAATCGCATCGCAGATCCTCGGAATGTCGCAGGACGCAATCGAGGAACTGATCGAAGCGGGCGTGATCGAGGATCCGCCGAAGGAATTCAAAGCACTCTGAAAGTGCAGCCTGTGCGCTGCGAGCCGTGACGGAGGCAGCATGGATCTCGACCGGAATCGACGATGGATCGCCCTTGCCACCACCGCACTGCTCGCCACCCTCGCCATCGGCGGCTGCAAAGCCACGAAGGCACCGGTGCTCGAGAGCGGCCCCAACGCCGAGATCACGCACGACGGCCTGGTTCGGGTGCGCTGGTCGCGTTACAAGTACGTGTGGCTGAAGCCGAACGCAGACTTCGGGCGCTATTCCAGAGTGATGATGGATCCGGTCTCGGTCGGCTACAAGCGCCCGCCGCGTGAGACCCAGGGCCGTCGCAGCCCCAATCAGGGCGGCTTCGCGCTGTCGGACAGCCAGATGGCCGACCTGAAGCGTTACTTCAGCGAAGCGTTCGAGAAGGCACTCGGGAAGCTCGATAACTTCGCAATGGCTGATTCGGTCGGCCCGCAGACGCTGCGCGTCGAAGCCGCCATCATCGACCTCGTGGTCAATGTCCCCACCCGACCGAGCGGTGGCGAGAGGGTGTTCACGACCTCAGCGGCGCAGATGACGCTCGTCATGGAGCTGCGCGACTCGATCACGGGCGAGATCCTCGCGCGCGTGGCCGACCGCCGCGACACGCAATCCGGCAGCGGCGCGGTTTCGGACCTGACCTACAGCACGCCGGCGACGAACGCGGGCGGTGTGCGGCTGCTCTTCAAACGCTGGGCGCAGATTCTCGCGACCCGCCTCGACGCCATTCACAACGCTCCGCCCGTCGGAGTGCCCGCGGTCGATTGACCGCGGCTATTTCTTCTGCTCCTCGTCGTATTCTTCAACGAGCTTGCGACGCATCTCCGCTTCGCGGGCGCGCAGCTCCCAGAATCGCGGCGAGCGCTTCTCGCTGAATGAGGCACCGCCCTCTTTGCCCTCGGGCATGTCGAACCAGTCGGGATAGAACTGGCTCGAGTAGATCCCCATTTCGCTGTAACCGTCCATCTCCTGGTCGAACGCCGCCTTCAAGATTTCGAGACAGCCGGGGCTCTTGCTGAGCAGTTCTTCGCACCACTGGTCGACCTCGTCCCACAACCTCTCGTGGGGCACGACCTCGTTCACGAGCCCCATCTCCTTCGCCTGCTCGGCGGAATAACGCCGGCACAGCATCCACATCTCGCGCGCCTTCTTCGCTCCCACCACCTT
>JAFDEI010000073.1 GCA_019310425.1 Deltaproteobacteria bacterium
ACGATCGTCGTCGCCGCGACGGCGAGCGAGCCGGCGCCGCTCCAGTTCATCTCCCCCTACACGGGCGTCACGATGGGCGAGTGGTTCCGCGACAACGGCAAGCACGCGCTGATCGTCTATGACGACCTATCCAAGCAGGCGGTTGCCTACCGGCAGCTGTCGCTGTTGCTGCGCCGCCCGCCGGGCCGCGAAGCCTATCCGGGCGACGTCTTCTACATCCATTCGCGGCTGCTCGAGCGCGCGGCGAAGATGAACGACGACCTCGGCGGTGGCAGCCTCACCGCGTTGCCCATCATCGAAACGCAGGCGGGCGACGTGTCGGCCTACATCCCGACCAACGTCATTTCGATCACGGACGGTCAGATCTTCCTCGAAACTGACCTGTTCAACTCGGGCATCCGCCCGGCCGTAAACGTCGGCCTGTCGGTGTCACGCGTGGGCGGTGCCGCCCAGACGAAGGCCACCAAGGCCGTCGCGGGAACGTTGAAGCTCAGCCTCGCTCAGTACCGCGAGATGGCGGCGTTTTCGCAGTTCGGCAGTGACCTCGACAAGGCCACGCAGGAGCAGCTCGCCAACGGCGAGCGCCAGACGGAAATGCTGAAGCAGGCGCAGTATTCGCCGATGTCCATGGAAGATCAGGTCGTCTCGATCTTCTCGTGTACGCCGTCGGGTGATCGGAATTCATGGGTCCGTGCGTACGAGCTCGCCGATGTCGGCCGCTACGAGCAGGAAATGCTCGATTATATCCGCAGCAATCACGGCGCGATCCTCGAGACGATTCGCAGCACTGGAAAGCTCGAGGACGACGTCAAGCAGCAGCTCGTCGCTGCACTGGACGGCTTTGCCGACATCTTCCAGCCGTCGAGTGGGAGCGTGGCGGCTTAACGTGCCGAACCTCAAGGACATCCAGCGTCGGATCGCGAGCGTCAAGAAGACGCAGCAGATCACCCGCGCGATGCGCATGGTGGCGGGGGCGAAGCTGCGGCGCGCGCAGGATACGAGTACGGCCGCCAAGCCCTACGCGGAGAAGATGCGAGCAACGTTGCTCGAAGTCGGCCGTGTGCAAAAAGACGCTGAACACCCGCTGCTGAAACCCCACGAGCAGGTCCGCCGTGTCGAGTTCATCATCGTGACCTCCGACCGCGGCCTGTGTGGCGCGTACAACAACAACACACTCAAGCTGGCACTGCAGTCGATCTCGGAATGCGAGGCCGCGGGCTGCGAAGTCCTGATCACGACTGCGGGCAAGAAGGCGCGTGACTTCTTCCGCACCCGCCGGCCGAATCAGATGGGCGAGCATTTCGCACAAGATGGCTGGGTGACGTACGGCCAGGCGTCGGAGATCGGTAGGCTGGTGTCGGCGCGCTTCACGGCCGGTGAAATCGACGAGGCCCATCTGGTCTACAGCGAATTCTTTTCGGCAATGACCCAGACGCCGCGTGCCGACCGCCTGCTTCCATTCACGGCCGAGGATGACGGATCGGAGTCGCTCGCATTCGAGATCGAGCCGAACGCGACGGCACTGCTCGCGACGCTGGTCCCGAAGGCGGTCGATGTCGAGATCTACAAGGCACTGCTCGAGAACCAGACCGGTGAGCATGCGGCTCGCATGGCGGCGATGGAGAGTGCGACGCGGAACACCGAAGAGCTGGTCGACAGCTTGACGCTTCAATTCAACCGGGCCCGCCAGGCGGCGATCACCAGGGAACTGGTCGAGATCGTCAGCGGTGCCGAGGCGCTCTGAGGCGCCCAGACACGAACACGGGGTCGGCGAGACGCTCGCGGGCCCGACCGAAGAACAGCAAAGGAATCGCAATGTCGAACGCTAACGGCAAGATCGTGCAGGTGATGGGACCGGTCGTGGACGTGGAGTTCCCGCCCGGCAACCTGCCCGAACTCTTCACCGCACTCCGTACGACGAATCCGGGCATCGACGAACGGGAGATGAATCTCGTGGTCGAGGTGGCGCTCCACCTCGGCGAGAACACCGTGCGCTGCATCGCGATGGATATCAGCGACGGCCTCGTCCGTGGCCAGGAGGTCGTGAGCACGGGCGCACCGATCTCGGTTCCGGTCGGCCCCGAGACGCTCGGGCGCATCATGAACGTGATCGGAGAGCCCATCGACGAGCGCGGCCCGATCGAGACCGAGAAGAGATTCCCGATCCATCGGCCCGCACCGGAGTTCGTCGAGCAGTCGACTTCGGTCGAAGCGCTCGAAACCGGTATCAAGGTCGTCGACCTGATCGCCCCCTACCCGAAGGGCGGCAAGGTCGGCCTGTTCGGCGGCGCCGGCGTGGGCAAGACGGTCGTCATCATGGAACTCATCAACAACATCGCGAAGCAGCACGCGGGCTACTCGGTGTTCGGCGGTGTGGGGGAGCGCACGCGCGAGGGCAACGACCTCTGGCACGAAATGATGGATGCAAAGCTCGCAGACGGATCCACGGTGCTGGACAAGACAGCGCTCGTGTACGGCCAGATGAACGAGCCGCCCGGAGCGCGTGCACGGGTCGGGCTGTCGGCGCTGACTGCAGCCGAGTACTTCCGCGACGAGGAGGGCAAGGACGTCCTGCTCTTCATCGACAACATCTTCCGCTTCACCCAGGCGGGTTCCGAGGTATCGGCACTGCTCGGCCGGATCCCGTCCGCGGTGGGGTATCAGCCGACGCTTGCCACCGACATGGGTGAACTGCAGGAGCGCATCACCTCGACGAAGAAGGGTTCGATCACCTCAGTTCAGGCCATCTACGTTCCCGCGGACGACCTGACCGACCCGGCGCCCGCCACCGCGTTCAGTCACCTCGACGCTACCACGGTGCTGTCGCGCGCGATCTCGGAGCTCGGTATCTACCCCGCGGTCGACCCGCTCGACTCGACGAGTCGGATTCTCGACTCGTCGGTGGTTGGTGAAGAGCACTACGCGGTGGCGCGTGGTGTGCAGCAGGAACTCCAGAAGTACAAGGATCTCCAGGACATCATCGCGATCCTCGGTATGGACGAACTGTCGGACGAGGACCGTTTGACGGTTGCGCGCGCGCGGAAGCTTCAGCGTTTCTTCTCGCAGCCGTTCCACGTCGCGGAGCAGTTCACGGGAACCTCGGGGGTCTACGTGCCGATCGAAGAAACCATCCGCGGTTTCAAGGAGATCCTCGACGGCAAGCACGACGACCTGCCCGAACAGGCCTTCTACATGGTGGGCACCATCGAGTCCGCGATCGAGAAGTCGAAGACCCTCTAGGCGCGTGAAACACGTTTCACGCGACGCTGTGAAAGCATTGGCCGCATCGCGGCCAGCGCGCAACTAGGAGTGCCAGTGCCGTTCCAGCTCACGATCGTCACGCCTCAGGGATCGATCTTCGACGGTCCCGTCGAGAATGTGGTCCTGCCTGGTAGCGAAGGCGACTTTGGCGTGCTCGAGAGTCACGAGCGCTTGCTCGCGCCATTGCGTATCGGAAACGTCGAGATTCACGAAGCCGGTGAGATCACGTATGCCGCAATAGCGGATGGCTTCGCGCAGGTGGACGGTGACCAGGTGGTGGTGCTGGTCGAGTCCTGCGAGGTCGACGGCGATCTCGACGTGGCGCGCGCGCAGCTCGCGCACGACCGCGCGGAGCAGGGTCTCAGCGAACTCGGCGCCGATGCGGACGAGAAGCGCCGAGCCGAATTCGAAGCCGCGCTGGAGCGCGCTCGAAACCGCCTGACGGTGGCGAAGCGCGGCTAGCAGCTCGTTGAAAGTGGCTCAGCCCGTCGTGCGCGATGCCTTGAGCTTGGCCTTGCCGTCCTCGACGACGACTCGGAAACGGATTTCGGAATCGCCGTAACGCGAGCGCAGGGCCTGCTCCTGCTTGCGCAACACGGCCTCGAGCTTCGCGGGCGAGAGGTTGTCGACGCCCTGGCCGCAGGCTTTGCGGGCTTCCACATAGGCCTCGTAGACCGAGGGGTCGTCGAGCTTCGCCCCCTTCGGAGCGGCTTTCGGCGGCTCGCCGGGCGCATCGCGCGCGTGCAGCCGGGCCTTGAACTGGTGCCGCTCGTAGGTGCCCTGCTCGATCTTGCGCAGTGTCTCCTGCCACTGGCGGTTGAAGGCCTGGTAGCGGGAGCAGATGCTCGAGAATTTGAACTTCAGGCCGGTGTTCTGGATCGCGGTATTGCAGAGTCGGGCGATGATCTTCCTGACGTCGCCCGCGAGCAACACGGGCTCGCGGGGCCGTGTGCCGAGGAAATACTGGTCGAACTCGCGCTTCAGCTGGCCGAGCTTGCGGTCGAGGATTTTCAGGTCTTCATCGATGTCGGGGGTGGCGTTGGACACTGCGTCTCCTCGCTTCGTCATCGGAGCGCCCCGCGGGTCGCTTGAGTGGTGACCAAGAGCGCTGGATACGTTTTCCGCGTGGATCCCACGTGTGATTTCACTACCGTGGACACGATGACGCGAATGCTTCTGGTGGGGGGGGAGCTGCTCGATCCCGAGGCACGAGAACCTCGGAGAGCCGATCTGCTACTCGATCGGGGTCGGATCGAAGCTCGACTAGGGCCGGATGACGCCACTCCGGATGACGCGCGTCGAATCGATGTTTCAGGCCTTCGGATCGCTCCCGGGCTGATCGATCTCCATGTCCACGGTCGAGCGGTCTTCAAACCGATTGATTCTATTGAGGAAGCGATCCGCGCCGAAGCCGCGTCATCGGCGCGTCATGGCGTCACGGCGAATCTGGTGACCACGGTGGCGTGGCGAATGACGCGCGTCAAAGAATTCTTGTCAAAATACGCGTCAATTGCGTCATGGGACGAGGAGGAAGGGAGTGTCCCGATCGGCGTGCACCTCGAAGGGCCGTGGATTGCGTCCGCGGCGGCGGGCGCACAGCCGGCCGATGGAATCCGCGACTATTGCGAACCGGAGGGGACCGAACTCTTCGAGGCGGCTCAGGGTGTGGTGAAGATGGTGACGCTGGCCCCCGAGATCGCGGGTGCCGCGGACCTGCTGACCGAACTCGACCGGCGCGGGATCGTGGCGGCGCTTGGGCACAGCCTCGCCGACGCGGCCGCGGTCCAGACCGCGGTCGATCGGGGTGCGCGCCACGTGACCCATCTCTTCAACGCCATGGGGCCACTTCACCACCGCGAGCCGGGGCTCGCCGGCGCCGCGCTCGCGGACGACCATCTGACCTGCGACTTGATCTGCGACGGTGCGCACGTCCACCCCCGGATGGTCGCGGTTGCGGCGCGTGCGTGCGGCGAGCGACTGACGCTGATCAGTGACCGTGTTGTGCCGCCGACTGCGGCTGAACCGGGCGAGGCACTCGCGGATTTCGGTGCGGGGAAGCTTCGCGACGACGGCGAGGCGTGGCGGCTGCCCGACGGCCGGCTCGCCGGCAGCCGCCTGACGCTCGATCGCGCGCTTCGCAACCTCATCGGCTTTGCGGGGGTGCCGCTGCTCGACGCGGTCGCGGCGTGCACGCTGCGACCAGCGCGCGTACTCGGGATCGAGGCGGAGCGCGGCAGCTTACGGATGGGGGCGCGGGCCGACCTCGCGCTGTTCGACGAGGCGCTCGCGCTGCGCGAGACCTGGATCGGCGGGCGGCGCGTGTACGCCGGCTGAGCCCACAGCGTCCAACCGGCTCACAGCTGATCGCCGTGCGTCGTCTCAGCGCCGACCGGCGCCGGCCAGTACGCGGTCGACGTTGATCGCGTCCGCGGGGGCGTCGGACCCGGGCGCGAGCGGCGGGATCTCGCCGATCAGCTGCTCGCCGAGTGCGTCGCGGAGCAGCTCGAGGTTCGCGGCGTCGGCGACCGAGAGCGCGCCGTCGACGTGTGAGATCACGACCCCGATTACGTCGAGGCCACGCGCCGCTGCGGCTTCGAGGGTGAGGAGGGTGTGGTTGATGGTGCCCAGCGCGGCGCGCGCTGCGACGACGAGCGGCAGCTCGAAGCGAGCGGCGAGATCAGCCATCGTGACGCCAGGCGCAGCGGGGACGAGCAGGCCGCCCGCGCCTTCCGTGAGCACGAAATCGTGTCGCGCCGCACAGTCGGTGAATGCGCGATCGATCACGCCGAGATCGACTTCACGCCCCTCATGCTTCGCGGCCACGGTGGGGGCGGCGGGAAGCGCGAACTGCTGCGGGCAGATCGCACCGATGGACTCGACGCTCCCCGCTGCTTCGCGCAAAGCGATCGCGTCGTGGGGGCCCGCTTCGTCGACGCCGGTCTCGATCGGTTTCAGCACACCGACATCGATGCCGCGCGCGCGTAGCGCGCGGACGAGGGCGCATCCGACGACGGTCTTGCCCGCGCCCGTATCGCTGCCCGTCACGAAGCAGCCGCGAGCACTCATTTCTGCGCGGCCACCTCCGCTGCGATTGCATCGACGAGTGCGCGAATTTCGAGTTTCGAATGAGTTGCCATCGGAGTGACACGCAAGCGTGCGGTACCTGCGGGCACCGACGGGTAGCGGATACCCTGTGCGTAGAACCCGCGTTCGAGCAGCCGCTCGCAGATCGCCATCGTGGGTTCGTTCTCACCGATCGTCACCGGGACGATCTGCGTCGTGCTGGGCGCGGTCGAGATACCGTGCTCTTCGAGTCCCTGGCGCAGCCCGCGCGCGTTGCCGGCGAGTGCTTCGCGGCGCCAGGGCTCGCGTTCGGCGACCCGAAGTGCCGCACTCGCGGCGGCGACCTGCGGCGGTGCGAGAGCGCAGGTGAAGATGAAGCTGCGCGCCGTATTGACGAGCAAGTCGCGCAGCGTGTGGCTGCCGGCGACGAAAGCGCCGAACGATCCGAGTGATTTGCCGAGGGTTCCGAGTTGGATGTCGATGTCGTCCGAGACACCGCAGAGCGCCGCGGTGCCGCGCCCGCCCGGTCCGATCAGCCCGGTGCCGTGCGCGTCGTCGAGCAACACCATGGCACCCCATCGTTTAGCGAGCGGGACCATCTCGGCCAGTGGCGCGATATCACCGTCCATGCTGTAGACGCCGTCGATCGCGAGCAACACCCGTCGATCGCGGCCCGCGACTTCGCGCAGGGTTTCCTCGAGAGCCCCGACGTCGCCGTGTGGGAACACGCGTGTCTCGGCCCGCGAGAGTCGGCAGCCGTCGATGATCGAGGCGTGGCTGAGCGCGTCCGATACGACGACGTCACCGCTCCCGACGAGTGCCGCGATTACGCCGACGTTTGCCATGTAGCCGGTGCTGAACGTGAGCGAGGCTTCGGTCCCGAAGAACTTCGCGAGATCCTCTTCCAGCGCTTCGTGAATCGTCAGGTTGCCGTTGATCAGTCGTGAGCCGCCGGCTGCACAGCCGTAGCTGTGCGCGGCGCGTTCGGCGGCCTCGACGACCTCGGGGTGGTGGGCGAGGTCGAGGTAATTGCTGCCGGCGAACAGCAACACCTCCCGGCCGTCGACTTGCATGCGCGGCGCTTGCGGGCCGTCGATTACGCGCATGCGGCGGTAGGTTCCGCGCGCGCGCAACGCCTCGAGGGTTTCGGATGCGATGTCCTCGATGTGCACCGATCAGGCGTTCCGGACCACGTCGGGCTTCAGGATCGATTCGCTGCCTTCGAGCCGAAACGACGACGCGGACTCCGGCGATTCGGCGTGGTAGAGGGCGTTGCCTTCGACTTCGAAGCCCGCATCGCGGATCAACCGGTAAGTGTCAGAGACCGCGTCGCCGCGTGTGGTCAGGTAACCCTCGACGAAGAGCGAGTTCGCGGGCCACAACGCGAGCGCACCGAGCGACCGCAGGTGGCCCTCGCGCCCGCCCGCAGCGCGAATCTCGGCACGCGGGTTGATGAGGCGCATCACCGCGAGCGCGCGCAGACAGCGCTCCGGCGTGAGGGTTCCATCGGACGTCACCCGGTTGCCGTCGATCGGCACCAGGAAGTTCACCGGGATCGATGGCACGGCGAGTTCGCGCAGGCGGAAGCCGACGTCTACCAGGTCGTGCGACGCCTCCCCCATCCCCATGATGATCCCGCTACAGGTCTCGAGGCCATGGCGTGCCGCGGTCTCGATCGTCGCGAGGCGATCGGCGTAGCTGTGTGTGGAACAGATTTTCTCGTAGTGGCTTTCGCTGGTGTTCAGGTTGTGGTTCAGGCGGTCGAGCCCGGCTTCGGCGAGGATTTCCGCGTGCTCGTCCCCGATCAATCCGGCGGTCAGGCAGACCTCGATCGGGTAGCGATCCTTCACCTGCCGGATGACGTTTGCGAGCTTGCGCGTGCGTTCGATGGTCGGGCCGCGTCCCGATAACGCCAGGCAGTAGCGGCTCGCCCCCGCACGCGCGGCTTGCTCGGCCTCCTTCAGGATCTCCTCGTCGCTCTTGATCGGGTACTTGCGAATCCCCGATTCCGAGCCCTTGGCCTGCGAGCAATAGCCGCAGTCCTCGGGGCAGAGCCCGTTCTGGACGTTGTTCAGCACCTGCACCATGACTTTGCGGCCGAAGTACTTCTTGCGCGGTTCGAAGGCGGCCTGGAGCAGTGGGAGCAACTCGACATCGTCGCCGTCGAGCAGCCACAGAGCTTCGTCCGCGGACGGGGCTTCGTCTGCGAGGGCCTGCTCGGCCAGCCGGGCGTAGGTCTCCAGCACGGGGTTCCTCCTGGTTCGTTCGTGTGCGGTGTCAGGTCGGGAGCCGGACAGCCTAGGGGGGGGCACTTCTAGCTGTCAACCGTGCGAGAAATTCCGGTTTACAGCAGTTTCCCGGTTACAATGGCCCGAATGGCGCGCAGTCGGTCCATCTACGCGTGCAGCAAGTGCGGCGCCCAGCAGGCCCAGTGGCACGGGCGTTGCCCCGAGTGCGGCGCCTGGTCGACCCTCGCGGAAGAGGTCGTCGGCGGAAATGCGAACACGGGCGCAAATTTGCTGCAAGTCGAGAAGCGAACCGGTGCGGCCAAAGTCCGCCCCCTTCGTGATATCACCACCGACGCAACTCCCCGGATCCCCACCGGAATTCCGGAGCTCGACCGAGTTCTCGGAGGTGGCCTGGTGCCCGCCTCGGTGGTGTTGATCGGGGGTGAGCCCGGGGTCGGAAAGTCGACGCTGGCGTTGCAGCTCGCCGTGGGGCTCGAGCATCAGGGCCCCTTTCTCTACGTCACCGGCGAGGAGAGCCCCGAGCAGGTGCGCCTGCGCGCGCAGCGATTGCCACGGATACCTGAAGCGATGCTGGTGTTAGCGGAGACTCGCGTCGAGGAGATCGCGGGACCGTGGCGCGAGCGGGACCCGAAAGTCGTGCTCGTCGACTCGATCCAGACCGTCCATACCGATCGGGCCGAGTCGGCGCCCGGCTCGGTCACGCAGGTGCGCGAGTGCGCTGCGCTGTTGGCCGCGACCGCGAAGTCGCACGGCGCCGCGCTGATCTTGATCGGCCACGTGACGAAGGACGGAAATCTCGCGGGTCCGCGCTTGCTCGAGCATCTCGTCGATGTCGTGCTGAACTTCGAGGGAGATCGCGGCCAGGCGTTCCGGCTGCTGCGCGCTTCGAAGAACCGCTTTGGTTCCACAGACGAGGTCGGGGTCTTCACGATGGGGGCGACGGGTCTCGAAGGCGTCGCAAACCCGAGTGAGTTGTTGCTTGCCGAGCGGCAGACCGGAACCGCGGGTTCCTGCATCGTGCCGATCGTCGCGGGCTCGCGGCCGATGCTGGTCGAACTCCAGGCCCTGGTGGCGCCGGCCGGCTACGGCACCGCGCGGCGTACCAGCATCGGAATCGACGACGGTCGCCTGGCGTTGTTGCTCGCCGCACTCGACCGGTGCAGCGACATCGACCTGGTCGCGAACGACGTCTACGTGAACGTCGCGGGCGGCGTCCGAATCGCCGAGCCCGGTGCCGATCTCGCGCTCGCGTTGGCGCTGGCGTCGAGTCGGCTCGACCTCCCCTTGCCCCCCGACGTCGCGGCCTGCGGCGAAGTCGGGCTGGGTGGCGAAGTCCGGCGGGTCGCCCGCCTCGACCTGCGTCTGCGCGAAGCGGTGCGGCTCGGGTTCAGGCGGGTGCTGATCCCGGCCGGTGCCGAGGAGGTGGCGCGTGCGCCCGACGACGCGCGCGTCATTCCGGTCGCGGATGTCGGGGCCGCGGTCGCGTGGTTGCGCGCGTCAGTATCGGGTAAAGCATCGTGAACATCTGTTAACCCAACGGTTTTCCACGGCTTTTCGCCGATTCAGCTTTGACAGCACGGGCCTGGACGGCTAGCTTTCGCCGCGATGACGCCGCCCCCCTCCCACCCGAAATTCGGCGAGGCCCTGGCTCGGATCAGCCCCGACCTCGTGTTGGTCGAGAAGGCGATGCGTGAACAGCTCGGCTCGGCGAGCGATGTCATCGGGCAAGTGGGCGATCACGTACTCGGCTCGGGGGGCAAGCGAATGCGCCCGGCCTTGCTGCTGTTGGCGGCCGAGCTGTGCGGTTACATCGGGCCGCGCGCGATCCAGATCTCTGCTGCGATCGAGCTGCTCCATACCGCAACGCTGTTGCACGACGACGTCGTCGACGTGTCGTCACTGCGCCGCGGCAAGCCGTCCGCGAACGCGGTCTGGGGCAACCGCCGAGCGGTGCTCTCGGGCGATTTCTTCTACGCCCGCGCCTCGTCGATGATCGTCGAGGACGGCAATATCGACATCTTGTGGATCTTCGCAAACGCGATCCGCGGCATGTCGGAGGGAGAACTGCTTCAGCTCGAGCGTAGCTACGATCCGTCGGTGACCGAAGCCGTCTATTACTCGGTGATCGAGCGCAAGAGCGCGGTGCTGCTCGCGACCGCGACCGAGTCGGGTGCGATTCTCGCGGGCGTGACGCGGGCTGAACGACGCAAGGTCGCGGACTTCGGGCGCGAGCTCGGGCTCGCATTCCAGCTTCGCGACGATGCGCTCGACTACGAGGCGCACGAAGCCGAGCTCGGCAAGCGGCCCTACACCGACATCCGCGAAGGCAAGGTGACGTTTCCGCTGCTGCTCACGTTGAAGCGCTGTACGAACAGCGAGCGCGAGACGATCGCAGCAGTATTGAAGAGCGCTGCACTCTGCAATGCGCTCGAGGGCAGCGCGGACTCTCCGGAGGCGGCGAGCGAGCCGTTCGACCTCTCGCCCGTGGTCGACCTGATCGAACGCTACCACGGTGTGTCCGACACCGTGCGCCGAGCCGAGCAGCACATCGAGCGTGCGATCGCGTCGATCGCCGCGTTCCCGGATGGCCGCGCGAAGAGTGATCTGCTCGCCGCCGCCGAGCACTGCGTCAGCCGCGACCGCTAGCTGGTCGCCCGGCCCCAGTTCGCCCCGACACGGTCCCCGGAGAAAACAACCATGAAGTTCGAAACGCGCTCGGCGCGAGCATCTCTGCTCGTGCTTCTGGCGGTGGTCGGCGTCCTTTTCGCCGCATCGCCGCTCCACGCCGCCGCAGATGCGGCACTCACCGGCGTCGTGAACATCAACACGGCCACGGCGGCAGAGCTGCAGCTGCTCCCCGGCATCGGTGAGTCGCGCGCAAATGCCGTGCTCGCGCTGCGGAAGCAGAGTGGCGGATTCAAGTCCGTCGACGAGCTTGCCCAGGTGAAGGGCATCGGCTCGACCGCACTCGACCGCATGCGGCCGTACGTGCGGACCCAGGGCAAGACGACCGCCCAGAAGCAGTGAGCCGCGGGCCGGCGGGTGGGTCCCGCCGGCCCCATTTCACCCGACCCTGGCGCCGCCGGTCGAGGCGAAATACCAATAGCTCCATGTTCCGGCCGGACCCCACCCGAATTCTCCTCAGCTCGCTTCTCGCTGTCCTGCTCGCGGCCGTGGCGCAGGCCGAACCCCCGGCCATCGAGGTGACTGTCCCGGCGCGGCGGGTGGTGTCGATGAATCCGTCGCTCACCTCGATTCTGGTTGCGCTCGAGGCGCGAGAGGTGCTGGTCGGCGTCGAAGAGCACTCGGCCCGGTTGCACCCCGAGCTTGCTGCACTGCCCGTGGTCGGCGGCCTCTTCAACCCGAGTATCGAAGCCGTCGTCGCGCTCGAACCCGATCTGGTGGTGCTGGTGCCCAGCGCGCAACAGCGGGACTTTCGCGGGCGCCTCGAAGCCCTCGGGATCGAAGTCCTCGCACTTCCCAACATCACCGTCGCCGAGATCCTGGCATCGATCGAGATACTCGGGGCGCGTGTCGACCGCGCAGAGCAGGCACGGCTTCGTCTGGCGGAGATTCGCCGAACCTTCGCCGAGATATCCGCCGCGTCGGCGAAGAACGGTCCGGTGCCACTCGTGGTCGTGCTGCAGCGCGACCCGCTCTTCGTGGTCGGTTCCGGGAGCTTCGTCGACGAAATGCTCGTGGCAGCGGGCGCCCGCAACCTCGCAGCGGAATGGTCGGAGCCGTACCCCCGCGTCGCGGTCGAGTGGTTGATCGCCGTCGCGCCCGAATTGATCCTCGATGCCTCCGACGACCCGATCGTGGCCGCGGAGTACTGGCGCCGTTGGCCGTCGATTCCTGCAGTCGCGAACCGTCGCACGTTGCCGTTGCCGCTGGCAGCGACCTTCCCGGGTCCGTTCATCGACCGGGCCCTGCGCGCGATGGCACTGCAGATTCACCCTCCGCCCGCATCGGTCGACTCGGGAGGCCCGCCGTGAGGGTTCTGACGAAGACTGCCGTCGCGGGCACGCTGTTGGTCCTGCTGCTCTTGCTCTTCGCGGCTGCGATGTTCGGGCTCGGGGTGGGGCCTGCAGGCCTGCCGCCGGGTGAGGTCTGGTCGCTGCTCGTCGGTGACGACGCGGCGGGGGCGACGGCCGACATCGTGCTGCGAGTGCGGTGGCCACGCGTGATGCTTGCGAGCCTCGTGGGTGCGTGCCTGGCGGTGTCGGGCGTGCTCTTCCAGGCCCTGCTCCGCAATCCGCTCGCCGACCCGTATGTGCTCGGCGTCTCGGGTGGTGCGGCGCTCGGCGGAATCGCGGTGTTGAGTTTCGGATCCGCAATCGGTCTCGGTGCGAGCGCGGTGCCGCCGGCCGCGTTCGTTGGCGCGATCTTGACCACGTTGCTGCTGTACGCCATCGCGGGTTCGCGCGGTCGCGTGTCGGCGACCAATCTGCTCCTGACCGGCGTCGTATTCAACTCGTTCGCGTCCGCGGCAATCGTCTTCATGGCGTCGATCGCGGGATTGAGTGATGGCGCGAACATCTTTCTGTGGCTGATCGGCAGCCTCTCGGCGAGCCGCGCCGATGTTGCGCCATGGGTCGCGGCCTTTCTGGTCGCGGGTCTCGCGACCGCGCTTCCGATGGCGCGCAACCTGAACTTGCTTGCGCTCGGCGAGGAGGGAGCCTCGCAACTCGGCGTCGAGGTCGAACGGGTCAAACGCTGGCTGCTCGTATCGACATCGCTCATGGTGGGCGCCGCGGTTTCGGTCGCGGGCCTGATCGGTTTCGTCGGTCTGATCATCCCGCATCTGCTGCGTCTGATCCTCGGGCCCGATCACCGACTGCTGGTTCCGGCCGCGGCACTCGGCGGCGCCGTATTCCTGGTGGTATGCGACACGCTCGCCCGGTCGCTGCTCGGCGGGCGCGAACTCCCGGTGGGAGCGATTACCGCGATTGCGGGTGGCCCCCTCTTCCTGTGGCTGCTTCGACGACACCACCTGCGAGGCATTCGAGCATGAGCGAACCGGTCACGGTGGCACTCTCGTTCGAAGGAGTCGCGATCGCGTTCGGCAAGCGCCAGATCCTGCGCGAGGTGGACCTCGATCTGCGCGCGGGTGAAGTGCTCGGCGTTGCGGGCGGCAATGGCGCGGGCAAGACGACCCTGTTGCGCATCGCCTCGCGCGTGCTTGCTGCCAGCGCGGGTCGTGTCTGCGTCGGCGGTCGTGATGTCGAGTCTCTGTCGCGACGCGAACTCGCGCGCGAGATCGCCGTGGTGCCGCAGGATGTGCAGGTGAGCTTCCCGTTTCGCGCGAGTGAGGTCGTCCTGATGGGGCGTTCGCCGCATCTGGGGGCATTCGGTTACGAGTCGCCCGCAGACATCGAGCGAGCGCGTGTTGCGATGACGCGAGTCGGCGTAGATCACCTCGCCGATCGTTCTATTCTGGACCTGTCCGGCGGTGAGCGACAGCTGGTGTTGATCGCGCGCGCGCTCGCGCAGGATGCGGCGATCCTTCTGCTCGACGAACCAACTGCGCACCTCGACTTGCGCCATCGCATACAGGTGCTCACGCTGGTCCGAGAGTTCGCTGCGACCGGGCGCAGCGCGCTCGTGGTTTCGCACGACCTCAGCCTGGCGGCGCGGTCCTGCGACCGAATGGCGCTGCTCGGAGGCGGCAGGTTGATCGGCGTCGGCCGGCCCGCCGAGATCGTTACAAAGGCGAACTTGCGAGCGGCGTTCGGGATCGACGCAGAGGTGCTCGTGGCCCCCGATGGTGCCCCGTTGGTGGTGCCGCGGCTCTGAGCCTCGATTCTCCCGCGCGCGCACCAATCCGGGCCGCGCCATGGGCGACCTGATGACAAATGCAGGCTAGTTTCTGCAGGCCGGAACCGAAGGGAGTTCGTTCGCGGCGGACGCCGCGGGCTCGGCGGCGATGCACCGGAAGCTGGCGCGCTCATTGCACGAGAAAGAGGAAGGCACGATGGCGAAAGCGACGATCGCTGCGGTTCGCGCACGCGAGATCCTGGATTCGCGCGGAAACCCGACCGTCGGGGTCGAAATCACGACCTCGAACGGCGTCCGTCGCGAAGCGGCGGTTCCGTCCGGGGCTTCGACCGGTACGCGCGAGGCGCTCGAGCTGCGTGATGGCGATGCGAAGCGCTACGGCGGCAAGGGAGTGCTGGGTGCGGTTGCAAACGTGAATGGCGAGATCGCCGCTGCGGTGAGTGGTCTCGCACTCGGCGGGCTCGACGAGCAGGCCGCGCTCGACCGCGTGATGATCGAACTCGACGGCAGCGATACGAAGTCACGATTCGGTGCCAATGCGATTCTCGGGGTGTCGTTGGCGGCCGCACACGTCGCAGCGGCGGAGCGTGACATTCCGCTCTATCGCTACATCGGCGGTGACGAGGCGACGTTGATCCCCACACCGATGATGAACGTGTTGAACGGCGGCGCGCACGCCGACAACACCGTCGACCTCCAGGAGTTCATGATCTTTCCGATTGGTGCGCCGACGTTTTCGGAGGCGCTGCGCTGGGGGGCCGAAGTCTTCCATCAGCTGAAGGCGGTGTTGAACGATAAGGGGTTGTCTACCGCGGTTGGCGACGAGGGCGGCTTCGCACCTGACCTCGCCAGTAATCGCGAGGCCATCGAGCTGGTGCTGACGGCTATCGAAAAGGCGGGCTATCGGCCTGGGGAGGACATCTCGATCGCGCTCGACCCCGCGGCGTCCGAGTTCTATCGGGATGATCGGTACCTGCTCGAAGGCGAGGGAGCGACCCTGACCAGCGCCGAGATGATCGAATTCTGGGAGGACTGGCTGACCCGCTACCCGATCGTGTCGATCGAGGACGGGCTCTTCGAAGGCGACTGGGAAGGCTGGGCGGATCTCACGAAGAAGATGGGGGATCGGGTTCAACTGGTCGGGGACGACGTCTTCGTCACCAATCCCAAGATCCTCGCACGCGGTATTTCGTCGAACGCCGCCAACGCGATCTTGATCAAGCTGAATCAGATCGGAACGCTCAGCGAGACTCTCGACGCGATCAAGCTGGCACGCGATGCAGGCTGGGCGGCGGTGGTGTCGCACCGGTCGGGCGAGACTGAGGACACCACGATCGCGGACCTCGCGGTCGGCACCGGATGCGGCCAGATCAAGACCGGCTCACTGTGCCGTTCGGATCGGACCGCGAAATACAATCGTCTGCTCTACATCGAGTCCGAACTCGGCGCGCGTGCCGAGTTCGCTGGAGCGAGTCGGCTGTCCGGGAGCGGTGGATGTTGAATTCGCGACCGTTGATCGCCACGGCCGTGGTCGCTGTGCTGGTGCTTGCTGCGAACGCGAGCGCGCTGGTTCCGCCGCCGCCGAAGGTCGCCAAGGCGGTCGCGGAGGCGAACCGAGCCGCCCGGC
>JAFDEI010000244.1 GCA_019310425.1 Deltaproteobacteria bacterium
GGGGCGCTGACGCGACCGGGTGTTCGCGAGAAGCGCGGCGCGGGTGCGGGCTGAATCACGCCGCCGACATCGATGAAGGTCTCGCGCGCGACATTGTGTGGGTGAGAGGGGGCTTCGCTCATGTCGAGCACGGGTGCGAAGCACGCATCGGATCCGCCGAGCACATCTTCCCATTCCTTGCGCGTCCGCTGTCGTACGGTCGTGCCGATGCGCTCGCGCAGCGAAGGCCAGTTCGCCGGGTCGTTGCGCCCGGCCTGGTCGGACGGTTCGAGGCCGAGCAGGTCGATCAGCACCGCGAAGAACTTCGGCTCGAGCGAACCGAGCGATATGAACTTTCCATCCGCACACTCGTACGAGTCGTAGAAGGGTGCGCCGCAGTCGAGCGAGTTGGTACCGCGCTCGAGATTCCAGAAGCCCGCGCCGAGCATCTCGTACATCATCGTCATGAGCAGCGCACTGCCCTCGACCATCGACGCATCGACGACCTGCCCGCGTCCCGAACGCTGCCGCTCCAGCAGCGCGGCGAGAACGCCGAAAGCGAGCAGCATGCCGCCGCCGCCGAAGTCACCGACCAGGTTGAGCGGTGCGAGCGGCGCTTCGTCCTTGCGCCCGATCGTCCCGAGTGCGCCCGAGAGCGAAATGTAGTTGATGTCGTGTCCGGCCATCTGTGCCATCGGGCCGGTCTGGCCCCAACCCGTCATGCGGCCGTATACGATGGCGGGATTTCGTTCGAGACAGATTTCCGGCCCGAACCCCAGCCGCTCGGTCACGCCCGGTCGAAAGCCCTCGATCAGCCCGTCGGCCTTCTCGACCAGCTTGAGCAACGCCTCGAGCCCCGCTTCGGTCTTCAAGTCGAGCGCGATCGAGCGGCGCCCCCGCGCGAGGAATGGCAGCTCTGCGACGTCCATCGTCGTGCCCGCTGAGCGATTGACGCGGATGACTTCCGCGCCCATGTCCGCGAGCATCATGGCGCAGAACGGGCCTGGCCCGATGCCGCCGATTTCGATGATGCGCAGGCCCATGAGCGGGCCTGAGAGTTCCAGTGACATGATTCGACCTCTTGGTTGTCGGCTTTGCTCACGAACCCGTCTGGAGATGACGGGGAATCGGGAAGCTCTTGACGCGGTCGGGCGGCAGCAGCTCGCCTTCCGTGTGGGCTCCGAGGAAGATGCGTTCGGAAACTCGCCAACCTTCCGGCGTTCGGATGAGCGTGTCGCGGTAGCTGCCGTAGACGACCCAGGTGTTCGGCTCGCCGTCGTGGGTTTCCTGCACGTGGATTGCGCGCAGGTTGTTGCTCGACGCGGCGGTATCGCCGTCGACCTCGATCACCATCTGGCTGGGCGAATGCTGCATGAAGGCGAACGAATCAGTGAAAGTGGTGAAGATCGTCTTCATCGTCGCGTAGGTGGTCTCGATCTCGCCCGGGGTGGTGTAATGGAGCCGTGCGTCGGGAGTGAAGACCTCGTCGAGCAGGTCCCAATCCTTGGTGTCGATCGCGCGAAAGTAGCGGTTCAACAGCTGGGATATCTCGATCTGGTCGCTGATTTCCTGCGCGGTCAACATCTTCCCGATTCCCCCTGCGTGAGCCCGGCGCGCATTCTAGTGGTCCGGCGGAGTTCGCGCTTCGGGCGCGCTCTCGGCCGCATGCGACCGCCCACCGAGTGCGTCGACGAAGTCGACCTGACCGGTGAGAATCCACCAGCTCGAGATTCCGGCACTCGCGAGTAGCGCCGCCAACGCGAACCCGGCCAGTAGTCGCTGGAGCGGGGTGAAGATCGTAGCGACGCTATTTTCCTCACCCTGCGCAGCCGGCTCCGGAGCCTCTTCATCCATGCCCGGCATGGTATCGCGCAATCGCCGCAGCGGTTTCAGCCGTCGCTGGCAGTTCCGGCCGCGAGTGCAGTGCGGAGGACTTCTTCGAGGGATTCGGCGGTGAAGGGCTTCTGGAGAAAGTGCGTGCGCGCGTCCGATTCGAGCACGGTGGCGACTTCGCCCTCGGTAAAGCCGCTCATCAGCACGACCGGAACCTCGGCGCTCCGCTTCCGGATTTCGGAAAGCACCTCAATTCCGCCCTTTCGCGGCATCGTGAGATCGAGCAGAACCAGATCGGGGAGTCCCGCTTCGCCTTGGAGCATCTCGATTCCTTCGTCGCCGTCGGCCGCCAGCTCGACCTCGAAGCCGGCCTCGTCGAGCAGCATCCGCGCAAAGCGACGGATTCCAGGCTCGTCGTCGATCACGAGCACCCGCCCGCTGGCCTGCCAGACAGCGGGTTCGTCCTTCCGCTCGTCTTCGGCGGTGCGCTCGGCATCGCTCGCAGGTAGCAGCACCCGGAATGTGGTTCCTGCACCGACTTGGCTCGAGACGAAGATCGTGCCGCGGTGCCGGCGAACGATCCCGAGCAGTGCGGCGAGGCCGAGACCGCGCCCGGTGAACTTCGTCGTGAAGAACGGGTCGAAGATGTTCTGGAGCGTCTCCTCGCTCATGCCGCAACCGCTGTCGGCGACCTCGACGAAGACGTACTCACCCGGAGGCAGGTCGTCGTGTGTATAACTCTGGACGAGCTTCTCGCGGCCGACGTACATCGCCCCGGTGTGCAGGCGGACGTCGCCCGGCGCGTCGCCGATCGCCTCCGATGCGTTCGTGATCAGGTTCATCACCACCTGGCGGATCTGTGTTGGGTCGACTTCGATCAGCGGCAGCTCACGTCCGAGGTCGTATTCGAGCCGGACCTTCTTCGAGATCGAGCTGCCGAGGAGTCGCCCCATCTCGTCGACGAGGTCCGAGAGGTCGATGGGCTCCATGCGGTAGCTGCCGCGGCCCGAGTAGGCGAGCAGCTGTGCGGTGAGGTCGGCGGCGGCTTCGGCTGCGGTCTTGACCTGGTCGAGAAGATCGCGCTCGCGCGAACCTTGCGGCAGCGACCGAAACGCCATGTCGGCATTGCCGAGGATGCCGGTGAGCAGGTTGTTGAAGTCGTGGGCGATGCCGCCCGAGAGCACGCCGAGGCTTTCCAGTTTCTGGGTGCGTTGCATTTGGGATTCGAGCCTCCTTCGTTCCACCACCTCGTGTTCGAGCGCCTCTTTGGCCTCGCGTGATTCCGCGAGCAGGGTGTTGGCGCGCTCTGCGGCCGCCTCGGCCCGGTCGCGTTCTGCGATGAGCGCGACGTCGCGCCGCGAGAGTTCTTCGAGCATGCTGTTGAAGGCGTCGACGAGCGCGCCGAGTTCGTCTTCGCTCGGACGCGGAACACGCATCGAGTAGTCGCGCTCGCGGGCGACGCGCTGTGCGGCATCGGCGAGTCGGAGCACCGGGTCCGAGATGATGCGCCGTAGGCGCGAAGACAGCACGAACGACAGTGCGAACGAGAAGACCCCGACCCCGAGCGCGATCGCGAGGAAGCGGCTCTGCCGAATGCGGATGTCGCGGAGGTCGGATTCGAGGATCAAAGTGCCGATGCGGCGCCCGTCGAGTTCGATCGCCTGGACGAGATGGAGGTAGTCGCCCTCGAAGGCTGCGCGATTCTCCAGGCTCGTCAGGCGGACAGTGGATAGGCGCTCGGCCGTCTGCTCGGATCGTGTGAAAGTGGCAAGCTCTTCGTTCGCACCGTCGAGCAGCACCGCTCCGAGGATCGACGGCCGGGCCGCGAGTGCCTCGAGCGACTCCATCGCCGAATTGGGGTCGTCGAATGCAATGGCTGCCGTGCTGCGGTCGGAGACGATTTCGCCCGCGATCGAGAGTTCGCGGACGAGCGCGCGTCGCGCGGCGACCGAATCGAAGAAGAAGACTGCCGCAAAGCTGAGCGCGAGGGCGGCGAGCGTCGTGGCGGTGACGACGAGTGCGAGCTTGCGGTCGATTGGCCAGCGGGAGAAAGTGCCCCAGTGCTTCTGCTCGGGAGCGTTGTCGATCACTTGGCCCCCTCCAAAATGGATGCGACGTCGAGCAGCTTCGAGCTGAGCCGGAGTCCCGCCTCGTAGCTCGCAGCCAGGTTCACCGTCAGGCCGACGCGTTTGTTCGCGACGACGAAGCTGATGATGCCTCCGCGGGCCGCGAATTCGCGCCCTTCGCCAACGGTGAGCGCGAAGCGCCAGCTGGCGTCGCGGCTCTCTGCGCCCAGCTTCGCCGAATCGTCCCGGCTCACGAAGATCAGGTGGCAGGTGTCGCGTGGGGCGAGCGACTCGAGCCGGCGAACGGTAAATCGCCGGCCTCGAATTTGCTTTCCGTCGAAGTGGTCGATGTACTCGCCGAACGGGTCGCGGCCGAGAACACAGGCGTAGAACGGTTCGCCGTCCTCAGGCCAGGCCTCGTCCGGCCACTCGATGAAGCTCGGGAGCCGATAGAGGAACGCGGCCTTGACCTGGTACTCGTCGAGCGGGAATTTCTTGCCGTCGTCCTGCGCCGCCGCGACACCGGCGCCGAGCAGCCCGACGAGAACACACAGAGCGAGTGACCGAGCCCCGCCGACTCGGCGGGGCCGCCCAACCGCTGCGCGCGTTGCACAACGGGGGTGGCGCAATCGACTCTCTTCGCTGCTCGCCACGGACTCGACTCCCCGAGCGTGTAAGAATGGACGAAGCCAAGCGAGTTCGCCCCTCAACGCATCGGATTACCTAGGGAATCCCTGTAGGGCTCGTATTCCCGGAGGGCGACCCGATTGCCACAGCGGGTGCGAATGGGTGTCGCTCGCCCCGGCCATGCTGGTTCCAGGCCGTGAATCCGGCTTCAGCGGGGGTTTTTCGCAGCCCAGCGACCGGGTGATCGGGCGGGTCCGGTTTGAAGACCGCGTCGCGCAATCGGTATGCTGGGCGGATTCTCGCGCCGCCCGCCGGAGATCCAGATGACCACGAAACTGAACCGCATCAGCCAGCGGATCACCCAGCCGAAGGCCCAGGGCGCCTCCCAGGCGATGCTCTACGCCACCGGCCTGACCGAGGCCGACATGAACAAGGCCCAGGTCGGGATTTCGAGCGTCTGGTACGAGGGCAACTCCTGCAACATGCACCTGAACGACCTCGCGGCGAAGGTGAAGGAGGGAGTCGTGGCGGCGGGCCTCGTCGGGATGCGGTTCAACACGATCGGCGTTTCCGACGGCATTTCGATGGGGACCGAGGGCATGAGCTACTCGCTCCAGAGCCGCGACCTGAT
>JAFDEI010000245.1 GCA_019310425.1 Deltaproteobacteria bacterium
GTGGCCGGCCCGATGCCCGGTGCGAGCTGAGCGAGCCGTGCGCCGAGATCGTCGAGGTCGTCCGCGGCGGCGGCGATGCGCGTGACCGACGCTTGCCAATGCTCCGCGAGTGTCGCGCTCGCGCGCGCCAGCTTGATCGCGCTGCCCTCGGGCTTCGGGTAGCCGGTGGTGTCGAGGACGCGTGCGACGCGTTCGGGGCCGGCGGCCGCGAGTGCGGCGGGTGCGACCAGGCCCGCTCGCTCGAGTGCGCGCCAGGCGTCGAGCGCGAGCGGCGCCCGTACCCGGCCCGCGAGCAGGCAGGCCGCGATGAACCAGCGGTCGATGTCGCCATCTTGTTCGAGATCGAGTCCCAGCGACGCCGCAGCGTCGGCGCCGAGGCGAAGCACCAGGTTGTGCGCGGTCATCCGGTCCAGGGGCATCCTCCGGCAGTGTCGAGTGTGCAGTTTCGCCCGGGCCGGGGAGAGTCGCTCAGCCGGTGATTGCAGTCGACTGCACTCACGTGTAAGAATGCTCGCTCCCCCGTTGCTGGGGAGCCGCGCATTGGGTTGAATCACCCACTACCGGAGGGCCAGCGCATCCGGCGCTTCGACCAATCGAGCACAGCGAGGAGATTCCATGTCTAGAGCATTCGCCATTACCGCCGAAGCCATTGCCGTCGAGACAGAGCGAGTCGGGGGGGATCTGGAGAAGTTCGATGTCGGCAATGTGATCCGGCTCGACGAACTCGAGCCGGCCGAAGTCGGGCCGAACGACGTCAAGCTGAAGATCCTCGCGATCTCGGCCGAGCACAACGTCGATCACGCGGCGCTCGCCGACACCGTGAACATCGCCGAGCTGCGCGGCGGCAAGATCTTCCCGGGCAACAGCGCCCTTGGCGAGGTCGTTGCGGTCGGCAATCGCGTCACGCGCTTCGTGCCGGGTGACATCGTGGTCACCCACTGCAACGGCGAGCCGGACGGGTTCGGCTACCCGCTGCGGATCTGGGCCTACGACCAGCCCGATTCGATCGGCTGGTACGGTGAAGAGGCCGTGGTCGGTGACTGGCAAATCATCCCGGCTCCCCTCGATTGCGGGCTGAACCTCTGGGAGATCGCCGCGCTGCCATTGCGCGCGCCGACCGCCTACCACCTCTGGCGCCGCGCCCTCGGAATCTATCGTCTCAAGGTACCGAGGGAGAAGCAGGCGACACTGAACGTGCTCGGCTTCGGCGGCGGCGTCTCCGAACTCTTCCTGATGCTCGCAAAGTCCGAGGGCCATCGCGCGTTCTTCTGCTCCGGCAGCGCCGATCGCCGCAGCCACCTCGAAGGCATGGGGATCGAGGGCATCGACCAGAAGCAGTTCAACCGTTTCGCTGAGCGCGACGACGTGAAGGCGTTCAGCAAGCACGTGAAGAAGGCGACCGGCGGAACCGGGGCGCACATCGTCTGCGACATGCTGCGTGGCCCGGTCTTCCCGGCCGGCGTCGCGGTGGCATCGCGAATGGGCGTGAACGTCAGCGCCGGCTGGCAGCTCGACAAGAAGATCGGGTACGACTCGGCCAGCCTCTCGGTGCGGCAGATCACGCTCGACCACACCCATTTCGAGACGATCGAGGGCTGCCACGCGGCGACCGAACTCTACGGCCGCGTCTTCAAGCCCACGATCCACGAAGAGATCTACGCATTCGAAGATCTCCCGCGCGCGATGGCGGAGATGCACGCCAATATCCAGACCGGGATTCCGATCGTTCGCGTGGCGAAGGATCTGCCAGATTCGGTGAAATCGCTGGTTCCCTGACATCTGGTTGGTACGGGTCGCAGCCGGAGGGACCGGTCGGGATCGGATATCGAGAGGCGTGCGATCAGCATGCCCGCGGACGGGATCTAGCCTATAGTGCCCGCCCGACAACCTGAGACGTGAGGCATAGCAGGCCGTGATCGTCGCTGTTCCGAAGGAAATCACCCCGGGTGAGCGTCGCGTAGCGCTCGTCCCGGACGCCGTGAAGGCGCTTGCGAGTGAGGCGATCCAGATCGTCGTCGAGGCGGGCGCCGGGCTCGAAGCGGGTTTCGCCGACACTGCCTACGAAGCGGTGGGCGCGGCTATCGAGTCTGATGCGGCGGTGTTGTACAGCCGAGCAGATGTGGTGCTCAAGGTGCAGCCGCCGTGCGAACGCGCCGACGGCAGCCACGAGGCGGACTCGATCCAGAGCGGCAAGACGCTGATTGGATTCATGAAGCCGCTCGACCTGCCCGAACTCGCGAAGCGCCTGGCGGACCGCCAGGTGACGACCTTCTCGATCGAGCTGATGCCGAGGATCACGCGCGCACAGTCGATGGACGCGCTGTCGTCGATGAGCACGATCGCGGGCTACCGCGCGGTGCTGCTCGGAGCCGCAGCACTTCCGAAGATCTTCCCGATGCTCGTAACGGCCGCCGGCACCATCCAGCCCGCAAAGGTGCTGATCATCGGAGCCGGTGTGGCGGGCCTGCAGGCGATTGCGACCGCGCGCCGTCTCGGCGCGGTGGTCGAGGCCTACGACACCCGCGCGGCGGTGAAGGAGCAGATCGAGAGCCTCGGCGCGCGTTTCGTCGAACTCGACCTCGACACCGGCGACTCCGAGGACTCCGGCGGCTACGCGAAGGCGCAGACCGAGGAGTTCTACGAGCGGCAGCGTGAGCAGCTGGGCAAGCGGGTAGCGGCCTCCGACGTGGTCATCACGACCGCGTTGGTTCCCGGCCAGCCGGCTCCGTTCCTCATCAACGAGGCGGCCGTGGAGGCGATGCGGCCGGGCTCCGTGATCGTCGACCTCGCCGCGGAGAAGGGCGGAAACTGCCAGCTCACCACGCCGGACGAGACCACGGTCGTGCACGGTGTCACGCTGATCGGCTCGACCAATCTGCCGAGCGAGATTCCGGCCAACGCGAGCCAGATGTACGCCAAGAATCTCACGACATTCATGAAGCACCTCGCTCCGGAAGGCGAACTGGTGCTCGATCTCGAAGACGAAATCACGTCCGGCGCGATGCTCACGCACGAAGGCAAGATCGTGAACGAGGCCGTTCGCGTCCGCGCCGAAGGAGGCGGCAACTGATGCTCGAGGATCCCGTCGTCGCCCTGACGATTCTCACACTGTCGCTGTTGTTGGGCTTCGAAGTCATCTCGAAGGTGCCGCCGCTGCTCCACACCCCGCTCATGTCCGGCTCGAACGCGATCTCGGGCATCACGATCGTGGGCGCACTGATCGCTGCCGGCAATGAAGAACGGACCGTCTCCAGCGCACTCGGATTCATCGCGATCGTCTTCGCCACCATCAACGTGGTGGGCGGCTTTCTGGTGACCAACCGGATGCTGGCCATGTTCAAGAGGAAGCCGAGCAAGTCGTGATCGAACAGCTGATCCAATTCGCGTACCTGATAGGTGCGGTCCTGCTGATCCTCGGAATGCGGGCCCTCGGTTCGCCCAAGACGGCGGTCCGCGGCAATATCCTCGCATCGGTCGGCATGCTCCTGCTCATCGTCGCGACCCTCTTCCTGCAGGGCGTCGTCGACTTCACTGTGATTCTCGCGGGCGTGGCCGTCGGCTCTGCGATCGGCGCGTTCCTCGCACTTCGCATCGAAATGACCGCGATGCCGCAGATGGTCGCTCTCCTGAACGGCTTCGGTGGCGGTGCATCGACCCTGGTCGCCTCGGCCGAGCTGCTCTCGTATGCGCGGGCCGGTGAGACGCCCGAAGGCGTCGTGCCCTATGCGATCGTCGCGGGCGCGCTGATCGGCGCGGTGACCTTCACGGGCAGTGTCATCGCCTTCGCGAAGCTGCAGGAGTTGATGAAGGGCGCCGCGATCACATACCCCGGGCAGCAGTTCGTGAATGGGCTGATCGCGCTGGGAGTGATCGGCCTCTGCGTCGCGGTCGTGCTCGACCCGAGCGCACTCACGCTGTTCTTCGCCTTGGTCGGCATCTCGCTCCTGCTCGGCATCCTGCTCGTGATTCCGATCGGCGGCGCCGACATGCCGGTCGTGATTTCACTCCTCAATTCGTATTCCGGTCTCGCGGCTTGTGCGACGGGCTTCGTGCTCGGCAACAGCGCGCTCGTGATCGGTGGTTCGCTGGTCGGCGCGTCGGGCCTGATCCTCACGAAGATCATGTGCGACGCGATGAATCGTTCGCTGTCGAATGTCTTGTTCGGCGCGTTCGGCGCCCAGACGGTCAGTGACGGCCCAGCCGACGCAGGCCCGCAGGGTACGGCCAAGGGCTACACGCCCGAGGATGCGGCGGTGATCTTCGGCAACGCGCGCTCGGTCATCATCGTGCCGGGCTACGGCATGGCGGTCGCGCAGGCCCAGCACGCGGTCCGCGAACTCGCCGACACACTCACTGAAGCGGGGATCACGGTCAAGTTCGCGATCCACCCGGTCGCGGGTCGGATGCCGGGCCACATGAACGTCCTGCTCGCCGAAGCCGACGTTCCCTACGACCGGCTGATCGAGATGGACGAGATCAACCCCGAGTTCCCGGAAACCGACGTCGCGCTCGTGCTCGGCGCGAACGACGTCGTGAATCCGATGGCGCGCACCGACAAGAGCAGCCCGATCTACGGCATGCCGATCCTCGACGTCGACCGCGCGACACATGTGTTCGTGGTCAAGCGCAGCATGAACCCCGGCTTCGCCGGAGTCCAGAACCCGCTGTTCTTCAACGACAACACGATGATGATCTTCGGTGATGCGAAGAAGGTGGTGCTGCAGGTCATCGAGGCCGTTCGCGATCTGGCTTGATCCGCTCGGCCGAGCGGCGGCATGCTCGCGTGCGCCTTCGTTACTCGCCGAGCATCCGGCTGCGGCGGGCCTCCGCTTCGGCTTGGCTCTTCCGGACCTTGCTTCCGGCCCGCTGGCCGAGGTGCTGCTCTTCGCCGGGCTCTGCCGCCTCGACCATTCCCATCCGCGCCAGAGCACCGTCGAACGCGTTCGCGGTTCCTTCATTGTAGATCTCGACACCGGCCCACAGGCCCACGACGATCACGATGATTCCGAACAGCTTTGCCATCGTAGAGTCTCCTCGAAGGGGTTCGACTCCGGCATCGGCCAGCCGGCGCGGGCGCCTGAGCGGCTGTTGCGAGCGCGGCGGTGAGGTACCGCGGTAGCTGTTGGGCGGTA
>JAFDEI010000074.1 GCA_019310425.1 Deltaproteobacteria bacterium
CGTCGATCGATGCGACCGCGCCCTCGAGCTTGACCTTCCTCGCCTCGAGGGTTCCGGGATCGAGGGTTCCGATCGGCCCGCTCGCAACAACGAGCACGAACGGCAGACCGCCAGGGGTGGTGTAGCCGATGACGTCCCGCGGATTGTAGCCCTCGGTCAAGATGACGGATGGAAGGGCAGCCGGTTCGATAGCCGGCTTGACTTCGCCATCCGCGAAGTCGAAGGCCAACACCGTCCCAGGACGGTAGACCGGCACCTCCACGCCCGGCAATTCAAGCGTGGACTCGGGGTGATCGAAGTTGTCGAGCGATGCGAACAACCGATCGTTGATCATCGTCGCACCGGACGTGAACTCGGAGTAGTAGCTCTGCTCAACTCCCTCCGCACAGCGATCCGCTAAGTCGACCTCCAGGACCTCGCCGTTGGAGTAGAAGCCTCCGGGGGCTCGAATACACGCCTTGGTCGAGACCGCGGTTCGGCTCCGCTCGGGGTCACCCGGATCGGGCAGGTTCGGGTAGTCGCTGGCCGAGAATGGTGGAGTGCCAGTAGGCGGATTAAAGGTGGCAGGCACGGAGACCAGATAGCGTGTAAGCCCGAGATCTTCTGGGCGATCGGCCGGGTTGTCGGACGGACTGAAGAAGAGGACCTCGTCATAGAATTTCGCCGTGATCAGACCGACCGAAGGAGATTCGATCTTGATTCCGTTGATGACCGGAGAGTCATCCGTCCCGTCCCCGTCGCTGTCCGGTGGAATCGTGACATCACGCGAGGGCTCATAAGAGGCGGGGGGCAGGTCGTTGACGTCGAACGCGATCAGGCCCTGGGAGCTGGCAACCGGATTCACGACCCAGAGCGGGCCGCCGTCATGGTCCGGGAAGAAGGCCAGGCCCGGTAGCTCGTTGCCTGGCAGGGCCGTACAGCGGCCCTCGGGATCATCCTTGGCGTTGCCGCTGTCCTCGAGCATGGCACGCGGGCCCGGGAACCAGCAGGACTCCCCCTGTAGCACGAACGAGCACAGGAGCAGCACCAGCAGCAGCGATCGGTTCGGCATCGGGCCTCGCAATACCGCGACTTGGTTGGCCTTTCGCGACCTCACCCGGGTGCGCGGCGGAACACGGTGGCGCGTTCATCCACCCTAGAGCCTAACCCAAGCCTCGCAATCAGGCCGGGTCGAGCCAGCGGCCGTGCTCGCGGATCAGCTCGACGAGGCGGTCGTCCGCCGTGGCGGCGGGCACGCTGCGCGCCACCAGTTCGCGACCCACGTAGAGATTCACCACGCCCGGCCCCGAACCCACGTAGCCGAAGTCCGCATCCGCCATCTCGCCCGGGCCGTTCACGATGCAGCCCATGATCGCGATCTTCACGCCCTTCAGGTGCTGCGTGCGCGCCTTGATGCGGGCAGTGGTGGTCTCGAGGTCGAACAGCGTGCGGCCGCACGACGGGCACGAGATGAATTCCGTCCACGAGGTCCGCAGCCGTGCGCCCTGGAGGATCCGGTAGCCGAGTTCGACGCGGCGCGCGGGGTCGTCATCGCCCGCCAGCACCACGGCGTCCCCGATGCCGTCGCAGAGCGGCGCGCCGAGGTCGACCGCGGCGCCGATGAGCGCGGCCTCGTCGTCGCTGCTCGGGTCGCGGCGGTGGTGCAACACGATGGGCGTATCGGCCGCACCGGCCGCGCGCAGCCGGGCGGCGACGATGCGCGCCGCGTGGACGGGTAGCTCGGCGTCCGCGGAGACGAGAAAATCCGTGAGGCCCGCCGCCGCGCTCGCTGCGAGCGCGCGGTCGACCTCCTCGATCAGCTCGGCCGTGCGACCGCGCAGCTGCCACTCGACCGCGACGCCCGCCGCAACAGCATCCTTCGCGACCGCGAGCAGGCGGTCGTCGGGTACCAGCACCCCGACCAGCACCACCAGGCGCTGCGCCACCCGATCGGCCGTGAAGGCGAAGCCCGCCTCGCAACGCACCGCCAGCGGCAGGTCGATCCCCTTCGCCGTGAGTGCCTCGGCGAATCGCGCCAGGCGTTCACCCGCATCGGGGTCATGGACGTCGACCAGCAAGCCCTCGCAGGCGACGTCGCGCAGCTTCGATAGCGAGCCCGCCAGGGCTTCGGCGGCTGCATCCACGTCGACCGGGACCGGCCCGGCGTCGATCTCGACCCGCACCGGCTGATCGCCGCCGATTTCAAAGCCGGCGGCGCCCGTCGTGCGCGTGGGGCGCCGCAAGTGCGCGATCGGGTCGTCGCAGAACATCGCACCGGGGTCGCCGACGCGCTCGGGCCGGCGCGCCCAGCGCGCCTGGCAGCGACGCACCAGCGAAAACGCGACCGGCACCTCGTTCACGGGATTCTCGGTGAGCGAGACGCGGATGGTGTCGCCGATGCCGTCTTCGAGCAGAGAACCAATTCCGATCGCGCTCTTGATGCGGCCGTCCTCGGCATCACCCGCCTCGGTGACGCCGATGTGGAACGGATAGCCGGGCCTTCCCGGGGCGCGCTCCTCGAGCCGCGCCGCGAGCAGCCGGTAGGCCTGGATGGCAACCTGCGCGTTGCTCGACTTCATGCTGAAGACGATGTCGAAGAAACGCTCAGCTTCGCAGACATCCAGGAACTCGAGCGCACTCGCCACCATGCCGGCCGGCGTATCGCCGAAGCGGTTCATGACGCGATCCGAAAGCGAGCCGTGGTTGGTGCCGATCCGCAGCGAGCGCCCGAGCTGCTTGCAGCGCCGCACCAACGGCCGGAAGCGCTCCGCCACGCGCTCGAGCTCGGCTTCGTATTCGGCGTCGGTGTATTCGAGCACTGCAAACTTCTTCTTGTCGGCGAAGTTGCCCGGATTGATCCGCACCTTGTCGACGTGCAGCGCCGCGACCATCGCCGCGTTCGGCGTGAAGTGGATGTCGGCGACCAGCGGAACCTTCACGCCCCGTGCCTCGAGCTCGATTCGAATATTCTCGAGGTTCTCGGCGTCGCGGATCGACGGCGCAGTAATGCGCACGATCTCGCAGCCCGCTGCGACGAGCTGCTCGACCTGCAGGGCCGTCGCTTGCGTGTCCTGCGTGTCCGTCGTGGTCATCGACTGCACGCGGACCGGGTTGTCGCCCCCGAGGCGAACGTCACCGACCGACACCTCGCGGGTCAGCCGGCGCGTCGGCTCGAACGGATCTGCCACGTAGGCGATGCCCACCGATCAGCCCTCGGCGACGAGCGCCTCGAAGCGCTCGAACGCTTCGTCCAGCCGCCCCGGGTCTTCGCCGCCACCCTGCGCGAAGTCCGGTCGACCGCCGCCCTTGCCGCCCACGATGCCCGCGATTTCGCGCATCAGGTCGCCCGCGCGATAGCGATCGGTCAGGTCCTTCGTCACGCCCACCGCGAGCGCTATGCGCCCACCCTGTTCGGAGGCGAGCAGCACGATGCCGTTACCGAGCTTCGCGCGCAGGTCGTCGACCATGTTGCGCAGGTCCTTGCCCGCAACACCGTCGACCCGTGCCGACAGCACGCGCACGCCCGCGATTTCCACGACGTCGCTCGTCAGGTCGCTGGAGGCGCTTTGGCGCTGCGCGGCCTTCAGCTGCTCGATTTCGCGGTCCTGTGCACGGCGCTCTTCGAGCAACTTGTCGACGCGGTCGGGAAGCTCCGCGGGCGCCACCTTGAGCTTCGCCGCGACACTGCGCAGCAGCCGTTCCTGCTCGCGCATGTAGAGCAAGGCAGCGCGGCCCGTGAGCGCCTCGATGCGCCGCACACCCGCCGCGATGCCGCTTTCGGAGACGATCTTCAGCAGGCCGATGTCGCCGGTCGCGCGCGCATGGGTGCCGCCGCAGAGTTCGGTCGAAACGTCACCGAACGAGACCACACGCACCTGATCCCCATACTTTTCCTCGAAGATCGCGATCGCGCCGGCCTCGACCGCGTCCGCGTAGGCCATTTCGCGCGTTTCCCCCGCGAGGTTGGCTTCGATCCATTCGTTCGCGAGGTCTTCGATCGCCTCGATCTCGTCGCGCGTGAGCGGCGCATCGTGGGTGAAGTCGAAGCGCAGCCGCTCGGGCCCGACCAGCGAGCCCTTCTGCATCGCCTGGCTTCCGACCACCCGGCGCAGCGCCGCATGCAGCAGATGGGTGCCGGAGTGATTGCGCACCGTCGCCTCGCGCGCCTCGTCGCCGACGACGAGCTCGGCCGCGCTGTCCACGCGGATCTCGCCTTTCTCGACGCGCCCGCGGTGCACGACGAGTTCCCCCACCGGGCGCTGGGTATCGCTCACCGAGACGCAAGCGTCAGCGGTGCGAATTTCGCCGCGGTCGCCCAGCTGGCCACCCGCCTCGGCGTAGAATGGCGTCACGTCCACCACGACCTCGACCGCGTCACCCGCCTTCGCGACCTCGCAGACTCGACCCTCGACGATCAGCGCCTCGACCTTGGCTTCGGCACGCCGCTGTTCGTAGCCCGTGAACGTCGTCGCGACGTCCTTCGCGATGCGGCTGTAGACTTCGCCCGCCTTCACGTCGCCGCTGCCCTTCCACGCCGCGCGCGCACGCTCGCGCTGCACCTGCATCGACGCGTCGAAGCCCGCCTGATCGAGTTCGATGCCGTGTCCGCGCAGGATGTCGGCGGTCAGGTCGACCGGGAAACCGAACGTGTCGTAGAGCCGAAAGACCGCGTCACCCGCGAGCGTGGTCTCACCGCGACTCGAGAGTTCGGCAACGTGCTCTTCGAGCAGCACCAGTCCCTTCGACAACGTCTCGAGGAATCGAGCCTCCTCGCGCTCGATGCGATCGGTGATGTAGTCACGGCGGTCGCTCAACTCCGGATAGGCGCCTGCCATCTCGTCGATGACCGCATCGGCGACCTGGAACAGGAACGGCTTCTCGATGCCGAGCAACACACCGTGGCGCGCCGCACGCCGCAGGATTCGCCGCAGCACGTAGCCGCGTCCCTCGTTGCCGGGCAACACGCCGTCCCCGATCAGGAAGGTGATCGCGCGCGCATGGTCGGCGACGACATTCAGCGACACGTCCTTCTCGGAGTCCGACCCGCGCGACACCCCCGAAATGTCCTGCGCGCGAGCCAGAATCCCGCGAAACAGGTCCGTGTCGTAGTTCGACGACACTCCCTGGAGGACCGCAGCGATTCGCTCGAGGCCCGCGCCGGTGTCGATCGACGGCTTCGGCAGCGGCGTCTTCTTGCCCGACGCATCGCGGTCGAACTGCATGAAGACCAGGTTCCAGATCTCGAGCCAGCGGCCGCAGTCGCAGGACGGGTCGCAGACCGTGCTGGTGCAATCGGCATTCACGCCAAAATCGACGTGGATCTCCGAACACGGACCGCACGGGCCGGTAGCGCCCATCGACCAGAAATTTTCGGCTTCGTCGAGCCGGATCACCTTCTCCGAAGGCAGACCGATGCCGTCACGCCAGATATCGTAGGCTTCGTCATCTTCACGAAAGACCGTGGCTACCAGCCGCGCGGGGTCGATGCCGAGGTCCTGCGCGACGAGCTCCCAGGCGAACTCGATCGCCTCACGCTTGAAATAATCGCCGAACGAAAAGTTGCCGAGCATCTCGAAGAAGGTGTGGTGGCGTGGTGTTCGCCCGACGTTCTCGAGGTCGTTGTGCTTGCCGGAAACCCGCATGCACTTCTGCGAACTCGTCGCGCGGTCGTAGTCGCGCACTTCCTCACCGAGGAAGACGTTCTTGAACGGCACCATACCCGCGTTCACGAACAGCAGTGTCGGATCGCTGTCCGGAATCATCGACGCGCTGGCGACGCGCCGGTGCCCGCGCTTTTCGAAGAAGCGCAGAAACGTCTCGCGAATTTCGCCGGCGCCGAGCGCCATGGGATGCCTCCGGGCCATCCGTGTGGCCGAGAGCGGCGAATATACCGGAGGGACCGAAAGGACGCTTCAGCCGGAGCGGCGGAGGCGGTCGAGCTTTGAAGGTTTGCAGAGAACCCGCTAGAAGCGCTGAATGAAGTCGGGGTCCAGATCGCCGTCGGCCGGAGCTTCGGCGGCGACCTCTTCTTCGGGCTTCTCGTCTTCGTCGTCAGCCTCGAAGTTCTCCCAGGTTCCGTCCGAAGTCGATGCGATGCCGCGGAAGCGCAGGGCGAAGTCGTCGGGGTTCGAGACGTGCTTGAGGGCCTCATCGTAAGTAACCAGGCCGGACTTCACGTGCTGCATCAGTGATTGGTCGAAGGTCTGCATGCCGTAGGTCGTGAAGCCCTTGGCGATCGCGTCGTGAATCTCCTTGGTCCGGTCCTTGTCCGCGATGCACTCGCGCACGCGGGCGGTCGAGATCAGCACCTCGAGAGCCGGGACGCGCCCCTTGCCATCTGCTCGCGGCACCAGCCGCTGCGAGATCACCGCCTTCAAGATTGCAGCGAGCTGGAGTCGCACCTGCTTCTGCTGATAGGGTGGGAAGACGGAAATGATGCGGTTGATCGTCTCGGTCGCATCGAGCGTGTGAAGGGTGCTCATCACGAGGTGGCCGGTCTCGGCTGCGGTAAGTGCGGTCTCGATCGTCTCGAAGTCACGCATCTCACCAACGAGGATCACGTCCGGATCCTGCCGCAGTGCCGCGCGCAGCGCGTTCGAAAAGCTCTGGGTATCGACGCCGATCTCGCGTTGGTTCACGATCGAGCGACGGTCGCGGACCAGGAACTCGATCGGATCTTCGATCGTCATGATGTGGCAGGTACGATTGCTGTTGATGTGATCGATCATCGCTGCGAGGCTGGTCGACTTGCCGGAACCGGTGGTCCCGGTCACGAGCACGAGCCCGCGGTGCTCCATCGCGATGTTCTCGATCACCTTCGGCAGGTGAAGTGACTCGATGCTCTTCACGCCGAACGGAATCACGCGAAAGACGATGCCGACCGATCCGCGCTGCTGGAAGACGTTTACCCGGAAGCGGCCGAGGCCCGCGATGCCGTAGGCCAGGTCGACCTCACGGGTTTCATCGAAGCGCTCCTTCTGCGTGGGATTCATGATCGAAGCAGCGATCTGCTGGAGATCCTCGGGTGCGAGACGTTCGCCGTTCTTGAGCGGCACCAACGCGCCGTCGACACGGAACATCGGCGGCAGACCAGGCTTCAGATGGATATCTGAAGCGCCGCCTTTGAGCGCGATCTTGAGAATCCCGTTCAGGTCCAAAACCTACCTCTCGCGTGCCGTGGAGTGGCTCCTGCCGGCTCTTCGACCGAAAGCTGCATCTCCTTGAGGAAGTACCTTCCGAAGATTCCACGAGATCCCCACCCGGCTTTCCTGAACGATTAGGCGGGTCTCAGGTTCGGGGCCGCCCCGGTCGATGGAATAGGGATTCCGGGAATCTCGATGACATTCCCCGGAGAAGCAGGAGAAATTGCTCGTGGCTGAATCGACATCGACCCGGAGACTCTGGCGGGCTCCCCTGCTCGCCCTGGCAGGCTTGATCGCGGCGCTGCAACCCGCATGTGTACTGCCCGCACGAATCGCATCTGGCGTGCAGGGCGTCGTGGTCGATGCGGAGAGCGGTGAGGCCATCGAGGGTGCGGTCGTCGTGGTGCGCTTCGACGGGCGCCAGGGCAACGTGCTGCCTGATCGCGAGCTGCTCGGCCACCGCGAGGACACCACCAATGCCAGTGGAAATTTCGATATCGGCTCGATCGTCCGCCCCGGCCTCTCGACCTGGCCGACGTACCAGACCGAAGCACGCGTCGTATCGGTGATCAAGCCCGGCTACCGCTGCCCGAGCCCGCAGACGGCGCACGCGAAGCAGGAAATCACGATCGAACTCCGGCGCGCGCTCGACCTCGACGACCAACGCGAATCCTGCCGCCCGGTACCCGCCGAGCGCGGTGAGGCCGGCGCCTACATGGCCAGCTGGCGCGAGCTGTTCCCGAGTGAAAGGAACTCCGCCGACCGCGAGAACGAACGCCAGATCTCGCGCCTCCTCGAGGCGCGCTCGGCGTTCGGCTTCGGCGAGAACTGCCACGGCCCCGTGAATGACCTCGCGCTCGCCGCCGATGGCTCTCACCTGGGCTTCTCGGTCACAGGCCACTCGTCGTCCCAGATCCGCGTCATCGATTTCAGCTCGGAAGCACCGCTCGACCCCATGCTCATCGCCAGCGACGAAAGCTCGCCACCGCGACGCCTGGCCTGGACCCACGCCGGCGACCTCGTGCTCTGGGAGCCGGCCGGCATTTCGCACCGCTCGGTCTCGCCTTCCGCATTCGGCAGCGACAGTTTCGAAGTCGTGTTCAGGTCCATGAAGCGCCGGGTGCCACCCGCAAAGCCCGATTTCGGCGCCAAGCGGATCCTCAAGGACAGCCGCCCGAAACACACGCCTCTCGAACCCGCCGACCTGAACGACGAAGCCGACACGCGTTGGCAGGGCCGATCGTTCGAGATCCAACGCGCACTCGACCCCGAGACGGGACTTTCGACCGAAACGCTCGCAGTCGGGCTCCCAAACGGCACGCGCTACGAGATCGATCTTCCCGGCGAAGCCTGTGGGGCCAGCGGACGCTTCGGCCGACCGCAGTACCGCATCATCGAGAACGGCGGCACCGCGGTCGACTTGCGCTTCGTCGACGGAGGCTGTCACGTGATTGCAATCGATCTCGCGAAGGGAGACTGGCACAAGATCGACGGCGTCGGGAGCGGCTCACAGTGCAACCGCACGCGCAACATCCCGGCCTCACATCTCAACACCGCGCTCCGCAGCTACTCGCGCGAAGTCCAAGTAGCCCGAGTCGAGTCCGGCGGTGACCCCGCGGCCTCGTACGCGCTCTTGATCGCGCCGAATGGGTCGACCCGAGCGGAGACCCGGAGCTACATCGGTGAAGCCGTTTCGCTCGACGTCCCGAACTTCCCGATCCACACACCGCTGCGACGCATCAACGTCTCGCTGATCGGCGGCGTCCAGACAGCGCCGACCGCGCCCGCCCCGGTACCCCGCACGACAACGCTCGACCTGAATCCGCTCTGATGCGGAGGAGGGCGGCCAGCCGTGGCCGCCCCCCGCCTGAGGCTCAGTCGTCGTCGGCCTCGAGGCCGGCACTCGGCTCCGTTGCGGCCGCGAGGCGCTTGATCCCCTTCGCGGCATAGACTGCTTCGGCGAGCCGCTCGCAGGTTTCCGGATTCTCGAGCAGGAAGCGACGTGCATTTTCACGACCCTGGCCGATGCGCTCCTCGTCGTAGGAGTACCAGGAGCCGCTCTTCTCGACGAGCCCGCAATCGACACCGAGATCGAGCAGGTCACCTTCCTTCGAGATCCCCTGGTTGTAGAGGATATCGAACTCGGCCTGGCGGAACGGCGGTGCGACCTTGTTCTTCACGACCTTTACTCGCGTGCGGTTGCCCACGACCTCGTCGCCATCCTTGAGCGCGGCGATCCGCCGAACGTCGAGACGAATCGACGAGTAGAACTTGAGCGCGTTGCCGCCCGTCGTCGTCTCGGGGTTGCCGAACATCACGCCGATCTTCATGCGGATCTGGTTGATGAAGATCACCGAGGCCTGCGACTTCGAGACCGTGCCCGTGAGCTTGCGCAGCGCCTGGCTCATGAGCCGGGCCTGCAGACCCACGTGGTGGTCGCCCATTTCACCCTCGATTTCGGCGCGCGGCGTAAGGGCCGCGACCGAGTCGACGACGACGAGGTCGATCGCACCCGAGCGCAGCAGCACGTCGACGATTTCGAGTGCCTGCTCGCCGGTATCGGGCTGCGACACCAGCAGGTCCTCGACGCGGACTCCGAGCCGGCGCGTGTAGCCGATATCGAGCGCGTGCTCGGCGTCGACGAATGCCGCAACGCCACCCGCCCGCTGGACCTCGGCCACCGCGTGCAGCGAGAGCGTGGTCTTGCCGCTGGACTCGGGCCCGTAGATTTCGATCACTCGACCGCGCGGGTAGCCCCCGATTCCGAGCGCGAGATCGAGGCTCACCGACCCGCTGCTGAAGGTCTTGATCTCACGGTCGATCGCATCGTCGGTCATCGAGAGGATCGCGCCCTTCCCGAACTGCTTCTCGATCGTGGAGACCGCCATTTCGATCGCCTTCTGCTTGTCTGAATCGGCCGCGCGTTCAACCGGCGGTCTCGGAGTTCCCTTTGCCATGTCGTTGCCTCCAATGTCTCGTTGTGAATGATTGGGTATCAGGGGTGATGCGGCCGCCCGAGCGCGATGCGATCGAGCGGAGTGTGCGTGGCGCCCGTTCCGCTGTTGGTGTCGGTGCCGGAAAGCGCGAGCTGGCTGTGAAAGAGCACGATTTCATCCACGACCCGAGAGTCGCCCGGGGGCGTGACAGGTGCGGTCACGGGTACGTGTTTTCCGCGCCGGGCGCGCCCGAGCGTGAGGTGCGGGCGGAACGGCCGCGTCTCGGCCGCGAAGCCCGCCTGCACGACCGCGCGCTCGACTGCGCTTGCAAGCACTGCGAGCGGCTGCTGCGGGCCGACCCGGAAGAACAACACCTGCGGCCGACGCAAGGACGGGAACGCGCCCAACTCGCCCAGCGTGAGCGCGAACGGCGACACACCCGCCGCTTCCGCGCGCAGCGCCGCGGTGAGCGCGGGCACTCGCGCGGGGTCGATGTCGCCGAGAAAGCGCAACGTCACGTGAAGATTCTCCGGCCGGAGCCAGCGGATGTGGTCGCCGCCCGGGCCGTTGCGCAGCTCGCGGATCGCCGCAGCGATCGCGCGGCGCGTTGCGTCATCGAGCTCGATCGCAATGAAGCTTCGGATCGCGGCATCACTCGCGACCTCAATGTCCGACTCGACCGTCATCGCCCATCGCCCCGGTTTTCGCGGGCGGCGCAGCGCCACCCTGCCGGCGCAACAGCGTCGGGCCGACCAACTCCTCGCCGAGCAGCACCCGCCGCACCCAGTCGAGCCCGATCTGAGCCGTGAGCTGACGGTGGCGCGTGCGGTCGAGTGGAAACACGAAGTGCTCGCAGTGCGTGTGCCCCGCCTCGGCGAGCGCGACATGGACCGTGCCGACGGGCTTGGCCTCGCTGCCGCCACCGGGCCCCGAGATGCCCGTGGTGGCAATCGCATAGTCGGCGCCGAAGCGCGCACGCACACCCTCGGCCATCGCGCGCGCGACCGGCTCCGACACCGCACCCCACTCGGCGATCAGCTCCTCGGAAACGCCCAGAAGGCTCGTCTTGATCGGGTTCGCATACGCGACGATGCCGCCCAGGAAGTACTCCGACGCGCCGGGCGCGGCGGTGAAGCGCTCGGCGATCAGCCCACCCGTGCAAGATTCCGCAACCGCGACCGTCTTGCCCTGTTCGCGCAGCAGCCGCGCAACGACGCCGTCGAGCGTCTCGTCGCCCTCAGCGTAGACGAGCGCGCCGAGGCGCTCGCGAATCTCGCTGCAGACCGCTGCGAGCGCGGCTTCAGCGGCCTCGGCGGTGTCGGCGCGCGCGACCGGGCGCAGATAGTTGTCGGGAAACGAGGTGCGGAAGCCGAGGCTCACATCGCCCGACGTCGCGATGCCCGCGAGTTCGGCATCGAGTGTGGACTCCCCCATGCCGAAGGTGCGCAGCAGCGCGGAACGCACGACGCGCCCGCCTCCGCAACGTGCGGCGATCCGCGGCAGCACCTGCTCGTCCATCATCCGGTAGAGCTCGCGGGGTACGCCGGGCATGCAGAAGAAGCAGGTGTCGTTCTCCACCAGCATGAAGCCCGGCGCGGTCCCGATCGGGTTCGGCAGGATTTCGGCGCCTTGGGGGAACCAGGCCTGGCTCGCGTTGTTCTCGGTCATTTCGCGGCCGACGGCGCGGAAGAACGCGCGGATCGTCTCGAGGGCCGCTTCGTCGAGCACGAGCTTGCGGCCAAACGCCTCGCCGAGAACCTGTGCGGTGAGATCGTCGCGAGTGGGGCCGAGCCCGCCCGACACCAGCACGAAGCGGCTGCGCTCGGATGCACGCCGGAACGCGTCGATCATGTCGTTCGGGTCGTCGAGCACCGAGGCGTGCCAGCGGGTCTCGATGTCGAGGCCGAGCAGGCGCTCGGACAAGAAGCTCTTGTTCGAATCGACGATCTCGCCGCGCAGCAGCTCGTCGCCGATGGTGATCACTTCAGCGGCCGGTGCCTGGCTCATGTGCCCACCCAGACGAGCGCAACGCCGACCAACACGCCGCCGAGGATGCCCGCAAAAACGTCGTCCATCATCACGCCCGCACCGCCTTTGAAGCTTCGTTCGGCCCAGCCGATCGGAGGCGGCTTCCAGATGTCGAGCAGGCGAAACAGCAGAAAGCCCGCGAACAGCCAGCCAGGGGCGCGACGGCCCGCGGCGGGTGCGAGCGCGAGCAGGGGCGCGAGCGTGAGCAACTGACCCACGACCTCGTCGATCACGATGCGTCCGTCGTCGTGTTGCCCGAAATGCCGCTCGGCGACATCGCTCGCCCAGATACCGAGGAATGCAAAGCCCAACAAAGTGATGCCGAACAGCACCAGATTGAGATCGGCAAGCACGAGGAAAACGGCGACACCAACGGCCGAGCCAAAGGTACCTGGGGCGATCGGCGCGAAGCCCGCGCCTCCCGCAGTCGCAACCGCGATCGCGAAACTCGGCCCCGCAGTCGCGGGTGCTTGCTTCAGCTCGGGAGCTTCGATGATTGCCTCGACCGGACGTTCGGGACCAGGTTTTCGGGACCGATTCCGTTCGATCCGCGGCCGGAGGAGGGTCGCGGGGCGTTTCGCCACCGCAGCAGGGGAGGCCGGGTGACGGCCCCAGAATAGTCCGGTGACGGGCGTAGCGTCAATGAAATCAGAGGCGAAAGAAAAGAAAAAACGGCCCCGGAAGGCCCCGTAATTGCGGTGAAACCACGAGGCCCGACCCCACAGTGCTAGCTTCCGCCGAAATGCCTGTGAGCGGCCCTGTCATGGCTCTGGACTATGGTACGCGGCGCATCGGACTCGCGATTTCCGATGCCGACGGCACCTTTGCATTCCCCGCCGGGGCGCTGGTCTCGAATGGCCGGGCGCGCGATCTGGAGGAGCTGCGCCGGCTCGCGGCCGAGCGCGGCGTTCAACGCATCGTGGTGGGACTCCCGATCCACATGAGCGGTCGCAAGGGCGAGACTGCAAAGGCCGCCGAAGAGTTTGCGAACGAAGTCGCAAAGGTGACGGGGCTGCCGGTCGAAATGCTGGATGAGCGCTGGACCACACGCGAGGCCGAGCGATCGTTGGCCGAATCGAAGAGCGGCCGTCGAAAGCGCCGCGAAGCAGTCGATTCCGCCGCCGCGACGCTGCTACTCCAGACCTGGCTCGCACGCGCCGGCAATCTGGCCGAGGCGCGCTACAAGGGTGGGGAGACCGATCACAGATGAAATGGCTGCTGGTGGGGTTCGCCGCGCTGCTGCTCTGCGGCGCAATCGCGGCGGCCGCTGCGTGGCACCAGATCACACAGAATCTCGAGCCGGTGGCCGCCGGGGCCGAGCCGGTGATCTTCACCGTGCACCCCGGAGAGACCCTCAAGACCGTGGCCTCTCGACTCGAGAGTGAGGGGCTGGTCCGCAACCGGCGCGTCGTCGAGTGGTTCGGCCGTTACCACGAACTCGGCAACAAGCTGCGAACGGGTGAGTATTGGGTCTCGGCCGCGGAGACGCCCGGCGAGATCCTCGCAACCCTCACGACCGGGCAGGTCGCGACGTACGAGCTTGCGATCCCGGAGGGCTTCACCGCGGCGATGATCGCCCGGCGCATCGAAGTCGCGAAGCTCGGGAACGCCGAGGAATTCCTCGCCTGGGTGCACGACCCCAAGAGCGCCGAAGTGCACGGCGTCGAGGGCGCCACGCTCGAGGGCTACCTGTTTCCGGAAACCTACCGGCTGCCCAAGGGGCTCGGCACACGCGAAACCGCGGGCGTGCTCGTGAGTCAATTCCTCACGGTCTGGAAGGAACTCGAGCCGCGCGCGCGTGAGCAGAAGATCTCGATGAAGGACCTGGTCACGCTCGCGTCGATCATCGAGAAGGAGACCGGTGTCGCCGAAGAGCGGCCGCTGATCGCGGCCGTGTTTCTGAACCGGATGCGGCGCGGCATGCGGCTCGAAACCGACCCGACCGTGATCTACGGCATCCCGAACTTCGACGGCAACCTGCGCCGGCGCGACCTCGAGAACCCCGACAACCCGTACAACACCTACAAGATCCCGGGCCTGCCACCCGGACCGATCGCCAACCCGGGCCGTGGCGCACTCGAGGCCGTACTCGCGCCCGCCACTGTCGACTCCCTGTTCTTCGTCTCGAAGAACGACGGAACCCACGTGTTCTCGGACACTTACGCCGAGCACGAGCGGCGGGTCGACGAGTACCAGCGGCGCAGGCGGAAGCAGTGAGCGACACCGGCGCGAGCGACCCGCGGAGCTTCTACTGCAAGACGATCCCGGACGACTTCAACCTGCGCCTCGACGAACAGGCCGCGCTCGGCGATGCCGGCCGGCGGGTCCTCGAAGCGATGCGCGCGCTGTCTGCAACGATTCGAATCGACCTCGTCGGCGACGATCCCGCGACCATCTACCTGAACATCGAGAACGGCTGCATGAGCGCCGCGGAGCGAGCGAGCAACCCGCCCTTCATTCGCCTCATCCAGGACGACGCGACGCTGCGCTGGCTGATGCGCGAAACCGATGGGTCGCTGACCGCGCTGCTCGGCGCGCTCGCGGGGCTCGGTGGCGAGATGAAGCTGACCCGCAAGCGCATGCTCGACCTCGAATCCGTCGCTGGTCTGATCCGCTTCGAAATCACGGGCGACGACGGCTTCGCACTGCTCACGCACTTCGGTACCGGCGTGATGCCCGCGGAGCCGGATGCCGTGATCCGGATGAGCAAGGACAGCTACGCCGCGATGCGCTCGGGTCGAGTCGACCCGCAGACTGCCTTCCTCGACGACTCGATCCAGACCGAGGGCGACCTGCAGAAAATCATGCAAGTCGCGTTTGCCGTGGTCGCGCCGGACTGAGGCAGGTGGGGCGACACAGCGCGGCGCGATCAGCTCAGGGCGACGTTCTTCAGCAGATTGATGTTGTCGAGGGCCTTGCCGGCACCGTGGACGACTGCGGTGAAGGGGTCTTCGCTGCGCAGGATCGGAAGTTTGGTCTCCTGGCGGAGCACGACGTCCAGGTCGCGCAAGAGGGAGCCACCACCGACGAGCATGATGCCACGGTCGACGATATCGGCCGCAAGTTCGGGCGGAGTCTTCTCGAGCGTCAGATGCACCGTCTCGACGATCGCGCTGATCGGCTCGATGAGCGCCTCGCGAATTTCGTCCGACGACGCGGAGACCACCTTCGGGATACCCGCGACCAGGTCGCGGCCCTTGATGTCCATCGTCTCGTTCTTCGAATCCGCCGCGGCAGATCCGATCGTGAGCTTGATCTGCTCGGCGCTGCGCTCACCGACGAGCATGTTGTACTTGCGCTTCACGTAGTTGATGATCGCCTCGTCCATCTTGTCGCCACCACAGCGGATCGAGCGCGAGGTCACGATACCCGAGAGCGAAATCACCGCGACGTCCGTCGTGCCGCCGCCGATGTCCACCACCATGTTGCCCGTGGGCGCCGTCACATCGAGTCCCGCGCCGATCGCGGCCGCCATTGGCTCTTCGATCAGGTACACCTCACGCGCGCCGGCGGACAGCGCCGACTCACGCACCGCGCGCTTCTCCACGCTGGTGATGCACGGCGGCACGCAGATCACGATACGCGGGCGTACGAGCTTGCCTCGGTTGTGCGCGCGCTGGATGAAGTAACGAAGCATCGCCTCGGTGATTTCGAAGTCGGCGATCACGCCGTCCTTGATCGGCCGGATCGCGCGGATGTCACCGGGCGTTCGGCCGAGCATTTCCTTGGCTTCATGACCGACAGCGAGAACACGCTCACCGCGCCCACTCGGGTCGCGCGTCACGGCGACGACCGAAGGCTCCGAACACACCAGACCTTTGCCGTAGACGTAGACCAGGAGAAGACTCCCGCGATGGCTTTCAGGAACATGGTCAGCCCTTCCGATCGCGGTTTAAGTGGGTCTTCTGCGTATCGGCAGGAGGCTGTGAAAATTGAATCGAAGGGTGGGGTTTCACACCGATTTCGGGAGAAGCCGCGTGCGAACCGCGGAGGCGCTCGGAAAATCGCGCTCCGGGGGTCGGCTCAGTCGCCCGCCAAGTCGCTCGGACCGGCCGGATGGCCGCTCTCGCTGGAGACGGCAGCTTCGGTGGCTGCGTCGGCCGCGGCAGGCTCGGCGAGCGGATCCGCGTTCACCAGCGCGTTCAGCTGCTCGAGCTGAGCTTGGAGGCTGCCGACCGAGTCGCGAACCTCGTCGAAACGCACCTCGTAGGCATCGAGCGCGGTGCGGGTGGTGAAGAGCTCGCCCTCGAGCTCCGCAACCGTTCCCTGGAGCTCACCCGCGCGCTGCATCTGGACCACGAGCCCCGCCGAGGCCGCGACCACGAGCGCGACCAGCAGCCAGAACAGCACGCCCCGACCCGCGGGCTCGCTCGCCCGGTCTGCGGCGGGCGGCGCAACGGAAGGCTCGTTCGATGAATCGCCGATCGCGACGAGGTGCGGGCGGGTGGGCTTCGCGTCCGACATCAGGACTGGATCACGAGCTTTGACAGGCTCGTCTTCCGCAGGTTCGTCTTCTGAATCGTCCGCACGAGTTCTGCGACCTTCTCGATGTCCGTCTCGAACGGATTATTGCAGATGACCCGCACGTTGAGCAGATTTCCGAGCCGGATGTTCGACCAGTCGAGGTCGTACTGGATCGAGTTCTGGCGCGCGAGCTTGATGAACTCACCCCGCATTCGCGCACGTGTATTGTGGGGCGGCTCCGTCTTGGCCTTGATGATCTCTTCGTCGTTCAATATGCGTTCGACCTGGCCCTTGCGCTCGAGCAGATAGTAGAGCCCGCGGTTGAGCCGCAGGTCGTGATACTGGAGGTCGAGCATGAACACGCGAGGGTCGTTCCACGACGAGCCATGAGAGTCGACATAATTCTCGATCAACCGGCGCTTGATCAGCCAGTCGATCTCACGGTCGAGCCGTCTCGGGTCGTCGTTCAGACAGTCGAGCACGTACTGCCACTTCTCGACCGCGTCACGCAGTTCGTCGCTGACCGGGTACTGCTCGATGTACTTCTGCGCCATCTCACAGTATGCGAGCTGAATCTCGATCGGCGAGTACTCGCGCCCGCTGTCGAGGCGCAGCTTGCGCTTGCAGGTGGTGTCGTAAGAGATGTCCTTGATGGCCTTCACCGGGTTGCGCAGCGTGAAGTCCTGATTGATGTAGTTGTCCTCGATCATCTGGAGCACGACCGCACACGCACCGACCTTCAGGAAGTTCGTGTACTCACTCATGTTCGAATCGCCGACGATGACGTGCAGACGCCGGTACTTCTCCCGATCGGCATGCGGCTCGTCGCGTGTGTTGATGATCGAGCGGTCGTTCGTCGTCGTGCCCGAGATCTTCTGATAGATGTGCTGCGCGCGCTGGCTGATGCAGTAGTGAACGCCGTCCTGAGTCTGAAAGACCTTGCCCGCACCGGAGTAGATCTGCCGCGTCACGAGGAAGGGGATCAGCTGCTCGGCCAGGTAGTAGAAATCGACATCGCGGTCGACCAGGTAGTTCTCGTGGCAGCCGTAGCTGTTGCCCACGAAATCGGTGTTGTTCTTGAAGATCGAGAGCTTCCCGGGGATTCGCTCTTCGCGGATCTTCTCCTCCGCGTAGTCCTGGAGATCCTCGAGCACGCGCTCGCCGGCCTTGTCATAGGTGATGAGTTGCTTCGGCGACGCGCACTCGGGTGTCGCGTACTCGGGGTGGCAGCCGGTGTCCTGGTAGAAACGCGCACCGTTCTCGAGAAAAACGTTCAGGAAGTGCTCGGTGGTGATCAGCTTCTCGAACAAGAAACGGATCGCCTTCTCGACCGGGAGCGTCTTCCGCCCATCCGGTGTGAAGATGATGCCGTACTCGGTCTCGATGCCGTAAATGCGTTTCTGCACGCTACCGCCAATCGTCCCGCGTATCGGTCGGACCCACGCAACGGAAGGTCCGAATCCCTAATCGCCCAACAGTTCTCTCAACTGATCGGTTGCGAGTCGGTTGAACTTTCGCCCCGGTCGTTGTCGTTCCAGCTGACAGACTTCCAGGTTTTCGGGGGCCACGCGAGGCTCACCATCCGATGCTCGCTGTAGCGCGTTCCGACCGAGCTTCACGGCCTCCCCAAGGGGAATACCAGCCCGATACTCGTTCGTGAGGTAGCTGTGCAGTTCTTCTGCGGCGCCGCCGATCACGCAGAAACCTTCGTGATCACTGATGCTGCCGTCGAACTGAACGCGGTAGATCGCATTCTTCTCGTGCCCTGCGAGATTGTCGTCACCGACCTCGGCCACGAGCATCTCGACTTCGAGCGGTTTCATCTGGTTGGTGAAGACGTCGCCAACTGCCTGCGAATACGCGTTCGCGAGCGCTTTCGCGCGCACATCCTCGCGACTGTAGGAATAGCCCTTCACATCGGCGTAACGGACACCGACTTTCCGCAGTTGGTCGAACTCGCTGAACTTGCCCACCCCCGCGAATGCCACGCGGTCGTAGATCTCGCCGATCTTCGACAACGTCGACGGATTCTCGGCCATCAGCAGGACGCCACCTTCGTATTCGAGGGTGACGCTGGACTTGCCGCGCGCGATGCCCTTGCGTGCGTACTCGGCCTTGTCTGCCATGACCTGTTCGGGAGAAACGTAGAACGGCATGCTCATGAGGCCGCCCCACTCGCACTTCGACGCCGTCGTTCCATGATGTCCTGGTAGATCTCTTTGATCTCGGAGTCCAAGGCGTTCTCGATGCCCGCCTGCGAACAGCAACCGACGATCGGAAAGATGCCGCGTTCGATATCGACGCCACCGGTCGCGCGGTCCTGGTCGGCCGCGTCGGTAAGCGCCTCGATCGCGGCCTTGACTGCATCCCCGCGCGACATGCCGGGGCTGTAAGACTTCTTGAGCGACTCGCCCGCGAATAGCCCACCCGAACCGGTCGCCTCGAATTCGGTCTCTTCGTAGCGCCCGCCCGTCACGTCGTACTTCCACAGGCGGCCCGCGTGGCGGCGGAGGTCGTAGCCCGCGAACAGCGGCACCACGACCAGGCCCTGCATCGCCATCGGAAGGTTCTGCCGGATCATCTGCGAGAGCTTGTTCGCCTTGCCTTCGAGCTCGAGGGACTCGCCCTCGATCTTCTCGTAGTGTTCGAGTTCGACCCGCAGAATGCGCGCCATCTCGATCGCCGGCCCGGCCGCACCCGCGATCGCGACCAACGAGTGGTCGTCGGTCGCGTAGACCTTCTGGATATCGCGCGATGCGACGCGGTGCCCTTCAGTCGCGAGCCGGTCGCCCGCCATCACCACGCCGTCGACGTACTTGAGCGCGAGCACCGTCGTTCCGTGCGGAACCTCAAGCGCCCGCAGATCCACTTCGGAAACCCGGCTGAGATCGGGCCGGAAATGCGGGAAATCAACCTCTAAGAGCTCCGAAAAGCTCGAACCCTGATAACTACCGCCGAAACGCAACGCTCCCCCCCCACGATTACCCGGATGCGCGAGCCTACTCACCGCCCCGCTGAACGTAGTTCTTGACAAATTCCTCCGCGTTCTCCTCGAGGACCTCGTCGATCTCTTCTACGAGCGCATCCATGTCTTCCTTGAGCTTCTCTCCCTTCTTCGAGAGCTTCTTCGAACCGTCGCTGCCACCCGAAGAATCGTCCCCGCCGCCGCCCTTGCGCGGCTCCTGCTTCTGGCCGGACTCTGCCGCAGCATAGATCGGAAACGCGGTGTCGGGGTGTCTTTCGGTTCGTTGCGAAGTCGTCTTTTCGATTCTCATGGCGTTCTCTTTTCGGCGGGTCATGCCCGCAAGTTCCTCACCAGGTCGGCTGCAGTCGGTGAATTTTCGAGCAGCTCATCCACGTGCTCCTTCGTTCCCTTGAGCGGCTCGTCCATCAGAATTCTCTTGATCGACTCATCTTCCACCCCGAATGAGATCGAATCCCAGTTCACACCAAATACCGCCGAGCCGTATCGCCTCAAGCATTCACCTCGGAAGTACGCTCGCGTGTCCTGCGGAGGCTGATGGATCGCCGCTGCAATCTCTTCATCCGTTACGATGCGCTCGGCCCGTCCCTGGCGTTCGAGAATATAGTATAGGCCCTTGTCGGGCCGTAGGTCGTGGTACTGCAGGTCGAGCATTCGCACCTGCGGCGCGTCCCAATCGAGGGACTTGCGCTCCATGAAACCCTCTATGAGCGTCCGCTTCATGACCCAGTCGATCCGGGTGTCGAGTTCCATCGGATCGCGCACGAGGCACTCCATCACGTCCTGCCACTTCGAGAGTACGTCCAGCGTGATCGCGTCCAGCTCGCGCGTCGAGGCCCAGCGCATCGCCATGTCGAGGTACTCCGACTGGATCTGGACGGCCGTCAGCTTCTTGCCATTTTCGAGCTGAAGCTCGAGCTTGCACTCGATGTCTTGCGACACGTCCCGGATGCCGCGAACGGGGTCGCGCAGCGACAGGTTCCGGTCGATCGCACCGTCCTCGATCATCGACAACACGATCGCAGCTGCGCCGTTTCGCAGGTAGATGGTGTATTCCGAGAGGTTCGCGTCTCCGACGATCACGTGCAGGCGCCGGTACTTCTCGCGATCGGCGTGTGGCTCGTCTCGCGTGTTGATGATCGGGCGCTTCACCATGGTATCGAGCGCGACCTCGGTCTCGAAGAAGTCCGCGCGCTGGGACATCTGATAACGACACGGATGGCTGCGATTCTCGGAACCGACCTTGCCCGCGCCGGTGTAGACCTGGCGCGTCACGAAGTAGGGCATGAGGTGCTCGACGATCTGCTTGAAGGACGTCCGGCGGTCCATCAGGTAGTTCTCGTGCGAGCCGTAGCTGTTGCCCTTCTGGTCGCTGTTGTTCTTGTAGAGCAGCATGTGCGTGCCGTGAGGTAGCAGTGCGTTCGCCTCGCGACGGCTGGCCTCGAGCACGCGCTCGCCGGCCTTCTCGTGAATCACGAGGTCGCGTACGTTGGTGACCTCGGGGCACGAGTATTCCGGATGGGCGTGGTCGACGTAGTAGCGCGCACCGTTCACGAGCGTCTTGTTGCGGGCGATGTTCTCCTGCTGGTTCGGCGTGTACTTCTCGCCGTCGACCACGAAGCCGCGGGCGTCGGCGAGCGGATTCTCCTGGTCGTAGTCCCAGAGAATCTCACCTGCATGATCCTCGCGGTAGGCGTTGACCAGCAGCACGCAGCTCGAGATGGGGTCGAAATCGGGATCACCCTTGACGGTGATCCCGTATTCGATCTCCGTACCCATCACCTTCGGAACTGCCATCAGATCTCCACACGTCCATCGGACGCGAGCCTAGAGATATTGGCCCGAGGTGATGTTCTCAATCGACTCTTCCTTCCGACTGATCCCGGTTATCAGCGTGCGGACGTTGGTGATGCGCTCACCCTTCCGGCCCGAGATGCGCGCCCAGTCGTCGGGGTTCGTGGTGTTCGGGAGGTCCTCGTTCTCGCGGAACTCGTCGTTCACCGCCTCGATGACATCGTCGAGCTTGATGCCGCGCTCATCGTGGTCGATCACCCGCTTCACGGCCTTCTTCTTCGCACGCGCAATGATGTTCTCGATCATCGCGCCGCTCGCGAAGTCCTTGAAGTAGAAGATCTCGCGCTCGCCCTTCGCGTACGTGACCTCGAGGAACTTGTTCTCCTCATCGGTCTTGTACATGCGGTCGATCGTGTCATCGATCATGCCGGAGACGATCTTGCTCGTGTCGTCGCCGTACTTCGCGAATGCGGTCTCGTGGAACGGCAGATCTACCTTCAGGTACTTGAGGAAGATCTCGCGCGCCGCGTCGCGGTCGGGGCGGTTCACCTTGATCTTGAGATCGAGACGTCCCGGCCGCAGCACCGCCGGGTCGATCAGGTCCTGGCGGTTGCTCGCGCCGATGACGATCACGTTATTGAGCGATTCGACGCCGTCGATCTCGGACAGGAACTGTGCGACCACGGTGGCCTCCATGTCCGACGAGATTCCCGAACCGCGCATGCGGAACAGTGAGTCCATTTCGTCGAAGAAGATCACCACGGGCACGTCTTCGCTGGCCTTCTCACGGGCCTTCTTGAAGACCTCGCGCAGTTTGTGCTCCGTCTCGCCGACGTACTTGTTGAGCAGCTCCGGACCCTTCACGTTCAGGAAGTACGGAGTAGTCTCCTTACCTGTCCGGGTCTCGATGCTCTTGGCCAGACTGTTCGCCACCGCTTTCGCGATCAGCGTCTTGCCGCAGCCCGGCGGGCCATAGAGCAGGATACCCTTCGGCGGCGACAGCTGATGCTCGGCGAAGACCTCCGGGTAGATGTACGGCAGCTCGACGGAGTCGCGCAGCACGCCAATCTGGTCGCCCAGGCCGCCGATGTCCTCGTAGGAAACGTCGGGGATCTCCTCGAGCACGACCTCCTCGACGGACGACTTCGGCATCTTCTCGAAACCGAAATTCGTGCGCGGGTCGAACAACACGTGGTCGCCCGTCTTGAGTTTCTCGCTTCGCAGCGGCTCGGAAAGCGTGATGACGCGCTCGTCGTCGTTGTGGCCGAACACGATCGCACGGTTGTCCTCGAGCAGGTCGACGACCGTCGCGATCTCGCCGCGCGAGGTGTAACCCGACGGTTCGACGATATTGAACGCCTCGTTGAGGACGATCATCTGCCCTTCTTCGAACTGAAAGGCGTCGAGGTTCGGGTGGACGTTGACGCGCATCTGCCGGCCATCGACGAGAATCTCGGCGGTGCCGTCCTTGTTCGGGCGGTGGAAGATGCCGTAGTTGTTCGGCGGCGCGCAGAGCTTGTCGACCTCCTCCTTGAGGAGTTCGATCTGCTGCTTGGCCTCCTGCAGAACACCCACCAGCCGTTCGTTCTGCCGCTCGGCGTCGTTGAACTGATCGCGCGTCACCGCGTAGCGCCGGCGCAGCGCCTCGTACTCGGCCAGCAGGCGGTCGAGCTGGCGGCGGGACTCCGGTGACTCCGGGCCGAAGAGTCGAATCGAGTCTTGCAGATCGGCGACTTCGTCCTGGTGGGTCCGCGCGCCGGAGCGCTCCGTCTCGGATCCAACGGGCGCGTCTTCGTCGCGCGGGTTCGTTGTCGAGATCCGCCGCATGACGTCTCGCACAAAACCCTTTCTTCCAGAGCCCTCGAACTCGCTCATTCTGCCGTCTCCTGGTTCACCGGCCATTCCGCCGGTGGTGAATCGATCTGAGGGAAAGACTGTGCAAAGCGCGTGCCGCACTTTGAGAGCCTTGCTTCAGAACGTTCCCAGACCGGCAGAATCGACGGACAAACGGGGCCAGAACGCGCTCACCGCACGCCTCAGGACTCGCCGCAACAGAAATCGACGGGTTACGACCACGGAGGAGGAATAACACGGGAGCGAAATCTGCTCGCTGCGAGCTGTTCAATTTCGTCACTTCGGCACCCATCGTCGCACTCCCCGGCCGGCCTTGTGGTCGTCGTCCGATGCCATCCTTGCCAGCCGTCGAACGTTCGCTGCTGCAGGTGTAACAGGGGGAGTTGAGGACGCCGAACCTATGGATATTCCGCATGTTTTTCGACTTTCAACCATATCAGACGGCCCTGGCGTGTCAACACTCAGCCGGTTCGGTTGCCAGGCGCCGCAGACCGGCCCAGCGCGCGTCGGGGCATGCCGCTCCGGCGTCCCCGCAGTGACACGCTGCGGGACTCGCGAGCTGCACGCGACCCGATTCGCATCCGTACGGAATTTTCTGCGCACCGGGTGCCGCCGCGTGATGCGAACCTGCACTCGTGTTGCCGGGTTTTTTGGCGCAAGTGTCAATTCTCCGGCGTTGCGAGCGTGCTGCACCCGCGAGCGCTGCGAAGAAATCTGCTGCGCAGAGCCGCACGGAACCACCTTTCACACTATGGACAGGTGAGAACCCGCCCCGGCAATGCAGACGCCTTGCGGAAGCGTTGGCCGCATAATGGCGGCCAACGCGCAGCGAGGCGGGGACCCGTACGTGTGGAAGCAGACGCCGGGCGGAAGCTTTGGCCGCAACGCGGCCAACGCGCAGCAGGTCAACGAGCATCGAGATCGATCACTTCGTGCCCGGGAGGAGCTTCGAACTGGAACAGGGAGTCGTCGGGGTGCTGGTTCGCGCGAACATCGCTGAACACGACCTCGGTGACGTTACCGAGCAGGTCATAGATCGTCGTGCGACGCAGCTCGCCTATCGCGCGGTCCGCGACGACGCGCAGCTTCTCGTAACCGACATCGGCCTTCGGAATGAGTTCGAGCTCGCTGGTATCTTCGCTGCAAGCAATTCCGCTGATCGTGAAATCGCGGCGCATGTCGCCCTCACCGATCAGAAAATGGATCGCCGCGCCCGAGAGGTAGCCCTCGGTGACTCGCATGCGCTGGACCTCCGCGTGCTCGGGATCGTGGATCCACAGCGTACGACCGTCGGAAACCACGAGACTCGGCTCGGGCTCCGAGTATTGCCAACGCATCTTCCCGGGCTTCGCGAACACGACCGTGCCGCGCGACACCTGCCCCCTGCCCGCCTTGCCGCCCAACGCAACCGAGCGCGCGGTCTGAACGAAGGAAGCGCTCAGATCCGAAACCGATTCGTAGCGTTTCTGGATCACCGCGATCGCACCGTCGACACACCTGGACGCGTCGTCCGCCACGGCCGTGGCGGAAAATCCCCCGACACCCGCGGCGATCGAAATAACGACGAGCAACAGTCTCGAAACGATGTTCATCATCGAGGTAGACGGATTCCGGGCCGGATTATTCGACGATCGAGCCGAGAAAGATCTGGATGTAGGAAATAGACGCGTTGCGCGAATCAGCGACGATTGCGACAGCTCGATCGAACATCTCATCGACATCCTCATCGCGCTCGACTCCGGCAATATCACCATCTTCGTTGATCTGGATCAGCTCTTCATCGAAACTCGGTGCGCCCTGCTCGCGCAATGCCGCCACGAGCTTCGTGACCTCCTCCTCCGAAACGAACGCGCCGTGCATGCGCTGGAGCTTCGACGTACCCGGCGGCAGGAAGAGCATGTCGCCCTGGCCGAGCAGATGGTCGGCGCCATTCTGGTCGAGGATCGTTCGCGAGTCGGTTCGAGAGGACACCTGAAAGGAAATACGCGCGGGGAAGTTCGCCTTGATGACGCCGGTGAGCACATCGACGCTCGGGCGCTGCGTCGCGAGCACCAGGTGGATACCGGCCGCACGCGCCATCTGCGCCAGCCGCTGAAGCGATTCCTCCACATCCTTGGCGGACACGACCATCAAGTCGGCGAGCTCGTCGATGACGACGACGATGTAGGGGAGGCGCCGGTATGCGACTTCCTCACCCTCTTCTTCGCCCGGCTTCGAGCGAAGTCGGAAGGTTCGGTTGCCCTTCGCGAGTTCCGTGTCGACCCGTGTATTGAACTGCGCGATGCTGCGAACCCCGATCGCAGACATCATCTGATAGCGCTCCTCCATCTTGCGCACGACGCCCGCGAGCGCCGCAGAGGCGCGCTTCGGGTTCGTCACGACGTCTGCGAGCAGATGCGGAATACCCTCGTAGATCGACAGTTCGAGCAGTTTCGGGTCTATGAGCAACAGCTTGAGTTCGTTCGGCGTTGCGCGACACAGGATCGAGCACAGCAGTGCATTCAGGAACACGCTCTTGCCGGTTCCGGTCGCTCCGGCGACGAGCAGGTGCGGCATCTTCGAGAGGTCTGCGTGGGCGGGATTTCCGAAGATGTCCTTGCCCAGCGCAATCGCGAGCTTCGAACTCTCGCTGCGGAGCTGTTCGCAGTCGAGCACGTCGCGGATGTAAACGGTGTCGCGAACCTGGTTCGCGACCTCGATCCCGACCACCGACTTTCCGGGCAACGGCGCGATCACACGCACCGAAAGCGCGCGCAGCGCGAGCGCGAGGTCATCGGCGAGGCCGACGATCTTGTTGACCTTGATGCCCGAACCCGGCTCGAATTCGTACATCGTGATGACCGGGCCCGGGTGGACGGTTGCGACCTGTCCCGAGACACCGAAATCCTTCAGCTTCTTCTCGAGGATGCGCGAGTTCATGACCAGGCTGTCGCGGTCAAAGCTCCGCACCTCGGCGGTCTTCAGGAAGATCTCGGCCGGGTCGGGCAGCTTGAATTCGCCCCCGGCGCCACCGTCTTCGAAGTGGAATGCCTCCTGTTTCTCAGGCTTGGCGCCATCGGATTCGGCGCGGTGATCGATGATGGTCGGACCCGCGCCGCGCGGGCGCCGCGCGGGCGCCGCGGGAATCACCGCTTCACCGTCTCCCGCATCGTCCACGGCTTCGAATTCGGGATCAGACCCTTCATGATCCGTCGCAGCTTCTCGCGCGGCCGCAGTGCGTGCGCGGCGCGCACGCTGCTCGCGCCAGACCACGAGCGACTGCCCACCGCGCTGGACACCGTCGACGAGCGCGAGCACGCCGCGGTGCGCGGCCTTCACCGCCGCGATGATCGCCGCGCCGATTCCCACCACGGCGGCGAGAGTCGCGCGGCTGGCCGCCATCACGGCGTGTGCAATTGCAGCGCCGGCCCAGCCGAGCCCGACGCCGAGCGTGGCAAGCGTGGCGGAGCTCGAAATGCCGACCGCGCTCAAGCATCCGATCGAGAACATTGCCGCGTTCAGCATCAACGCGCCCCAGACTCCGACGATCCAGAGCTGGTGACGCGCGAGGAAACCGCCGAGCGCCCCCCCACCCACTTCGGCGAAATGAGATGGGAACGAAGCGTGCAGCACGGGGCCAAGCGTCGCCACCGAAACCAGCAGCAGCGCGACCGCCAGCCAAAAGCGCGAAACCACCGGCGGCAACGGCTTGCCGACGATCATCCGCGCGGCCACGTATGTCACGGCGACGGCGAGCACGACCGAGCCGTATCCGAACCCACGCAGCAGCAGCGAAGCCACGAGCGCACCCGCCATACCGGCGCGGTTCGCGACTTGCGCGTGCGAAAGCAGCGGGTCGGACGGCGAATACGTCGCGAGGCCCAGTAGTGCAAGCAGCGACAGGCTGAGCAAAGCGACGCCCGCACATTTCTCGAAAACCCGGCCGGAAGCCGAGGAATCGGATCTCGCATCGGACCGCCGCCCACGGGCGACCGCCTTAGCCATGACGAACTCGCATCGAGGTCACGCCCCTCCCCCCCATGGGACGGGAAACGCCCCCAGACTAGTCGGGGTTCGCGAAAGTGCCAAGCGACCCTGCAGCCGGACTGGCCGCGCAGTGCGGCTCGAACAGCGAGCCCCATGCTGAGACCGGCCGCGATCGATCCGAGAAGCATCCGCACTGGAACTCGCCGCATCCCTCGATTCGGCTCCGTATTCCCTCGGGGAATGAACTCCTCGCCTCTTCGAAACTCACGCCCTCCAGCGGCAGAGCGAGGGGGCTCGGATCGACACAGTCGGCGTGAACGAACGTTCGCGATCCGAACTGTGAGCGCGTGTCGACGTCGACGGACCGATGAAACAGCGTTCGACTGGTGCGGCGGATTGTCGTCCGCGCGATGGCCGCTTCGCGGCCAAAGAACTTCCGCGTCGTCGCGCGAAGCGCTTCACGCTTCCAGGCTTGACGCCTCGAAGCGTTGGCGGGATGATGCCATGACACCCCTCTACCCGACGGAGCAGCCAAACATGGCGAGCATCAACAAAGTAATCCTGATCGGCAATCTGGGTCGCGACCCGGAGTTGCGCTACACGCAGGGCGGTTCAGCCGTAACGAACTTCACCCTCGCTACCAACGAGAAGTGGAAGGACAAGGACGGCAACAACCAGGAGCGGACCGAGTGGCATCGTATCGTGGTGTGGGGGCGGTCCGCCGAGAACTGCGCCCAATATCTCCAGAAAGGCAGCAGCGTCTTCATCGAGGGTCGGCTCCAAACCCGTGAGTGGGAAGACAAAGAAGGCAACAAACGCCAGACGACCGAGATCAACGCGGCCAGCGTCCAGTTCCTGAGCGGACGCGGCAACAGCGGAGGTGCTGGCGGAGCGAGCGGTGGGGGCGGCCCTAGTGGGGGCGGCCCTAGTGAGGGCGGCCCTAGTGGGAGCGGCCCCGGTGGGGGCGGCCCGGCTGGTGGAAATCCGGGGCCGGGCCCCGCAGGCGACGACATCCCGTTCTGAACACCGAGCGGGGGCGTGCCGAGGGCGCGCTCCCGCTATTCGTTCCCACGTGCGTCAGCCGTTCGTGCGCAACCGCCGCACCAGTTCATTGATGCACTCACGCGCGCCTGAATTCAAGTTGCCGAACTCTACGCCCATGCCCGGCACTTCCCCGGCCTCGTCGCCGTTCGACACACGAACGACGATCCCGCCGACCTCGACCGCATCGTCGCCACCGGGTAGCATGAATTGCAGCGTCAACGAAGTGCCCAACTCCTTCGGCGCGTCGGTCTCGATGAAGAGACCGCCTTCGTTGATGTTGCGCGCAAACTCGCTAAAGAGTTCGTCGACGGACTGATACGTCACGCGCACCAGCAGGTCCACACGCTCGGACTTGCGGCGATCATTCAAGCTTTCGGGCTCTTCGAACTCCAGGATCGCCTTTTCCATCGAACCTTCTTCCCAATGGGCTGGCGCTCCAGGGGGAAACGCCGGTCGTTCCTGCCGTTCTTCGACCATTCGCTGCCATAGCCTTAAAGAAAATCCAGTCCGAGCGGACGCTTTGCGCCCGAGAGCAGATGCCGAGCGGAAACTTCGGCCGTAAAGCGGCCAACGCGCAGCTAGCGCGCGTCGGAAGCTTCGTCCTCGAGATCCCCTTCCTCATTCATGCTGCAATAGCCCCGTTCCGCGACGACCACGTGGTCCAGCACACGCACGCCGAGCAGCCTTCCCGCGCGCACCAGCCGGCGCGTGACCTCGCGATCCTCGGGGCTCGGAGTTGGATCGCCGCTGGGGTGGTTGTGGACGAGAATCAACGCCGCAGCTGATTCGCGCAACGCGGGCCGGAAGACCTCCCGCGGGTGCACCAGGCTCGCGGTGAGCGTCCCCTGCGATACCACGTGCTCGCGCAACACGCGCTGCCGACCATCGAGCAGCAGTGCGATGAATTTCTCGTGCGGCACCAGGCGCAAGCTGGGGTGGAAGTGCGCGAACACATCCGCGGGGCCGCGAATCGCCGCGCCCGGATTCAGGCGACGTGCAGCCACGCGCCGGCCCAGCTCGAGAGACGCGCAGACGGCGGCGCTCTTCGCCGGGCCGATGCCCCGCGCGCCGTCCAACTCGCGCACCCCCGCGCGCGCAAGGCCGAACAGTCCGCCGGAGCTCTCCAGTAGCCGAGACGCAACCGCGAGCGCATCCGCGCCGCGCTCACCGGTGCGCAGCAGCAACGCGAGCAATTCAGCGTCGGAAAGAGCGGCGGGGCCGAGCCTGAGGAGGCGTTCCCTGGGGCGGTCGATCGAATGGCGGTCTGCCCGGTGCGGCATGCGTACTCCGCGGGACCGGGGAGTCGAAACTATAGCTGTTCCACAGCATCCGTGGACTTGCCCGCGAGACAGCTTCGCTCACGTGTCTCGGCGAGTTCGACGACGGCGTCGAATTGGTCGACCCCGAGTTCGGGAGCCACCAGGCCGCGGAGGGTCGAGCGCCGCCTGCTCGGCGACTCCAGCTCGGCGATGAACGCGCGCAGGAACGCGAGGTAGCCCTTCACTTGCGCGCCTTGAGTCGAGGCTGCCATCAGTTCGATCGGTGCCGACGTGCGATAGCTCGAGCCGTCGGTGAGCGTCACCGCTCCACCCGGAGACAATTCGCCGAGGCGCTTCATCGCCGCCCGCAGGAACGGATCGGTAAAGGAGCCATCGGGTGCGAGCGCCCGGTTGAGCGCCGCAAGCTCGAGCTGTTCGCGCAGCGACGTGTCGAACGCGAGCACGCAACCCGAGACATCGCCCCGACCGATCCTGGCAAGCGCAGCCTTGGCGCGATTCACGGCCTCGACGCCACCATCGGCCGGAACCAGATCGATCGCGAATGTGTGCACCCCGCGCACCGCGTCGTGGTTCTGGCGCGAACGCACCGTGCTCTCTGCAGCGGCAGCTCGCAGGACGGCCCGTACCATCAGGTCCTGACCGATCTGCCGCTCGCGCAGCGATTCGATCAGCGAACTCGACGTTCCCTCGATCGTCCCAGCCGCCTCGGGCGATTTCCCGGTGTCCACTAATACGACCGAAAAACCGTCATCGCGCTCCTTGATGCGGAAGGTCAACGCTTCCTTGGTAAGGAAAGCCAACGTGCCGCGACCCGCGAAGCTGCGATGCGTAATCGCGAGCAGCGAGTTCGCAAGCGGCTCGAGCTCGATCACGACCTTCTTCGTGCGCGATCGCACCGGGACACGCACTTTGCCCTGCTGATAACCGTCGAGCATTGCGCGGATGGTGATGCTGTCGCGCGGACCGGCCTGAGAACGACTCGGCAACACCAACGTGATGGGCGCATCGGCCTGCTCATAGGCCTTCTGAAAACTCGCTCGCACGTAGAAGAGGTCGAGCACGGCACCCGGTGGTACCGTTTCAATCTCGATTTCGCGCGCTCTATACCAGTAGCCCGGACCCCCGAGGAAGAAGCCCGTAAGCGGAGCGAAGGCGGTCCCCGCGTTCAGAGCCGCGACCTCCTCGGGAATCAGCTCGACGCGCTCACCAGCCGTCGCTGGAAACGAGGTCAGCAGTGCGATAGCCAACAAGAACGCGAGGAATGGGCGCGGAGTCATGGATTCCGATCCGGCCGCGCAGGATAGCGCCCAGCGACCTGCGCGACAGAAAAAACGCCAGGTTCAGCGAGCGGTCGAGACCGGCACGGCCACCGGCGCGGCCGCTCGGCCCAGAAACCGGTTGATCTCGGAGACGCCGCCCCGACGCACCGAGTGCTCGACGAGGGGAGCAATCATCGGCCGCCGAGCCGACGCTGAGGTCCGTTCGACACGGTCGAGGAAGGCCTGTGGATCCGCCATCAACGCTTCGAACTCAGACTCGAGATCACGCAGCGGGACTTCGGGTGCGGCGCTGCCGAAGATGCCATAGCGGGGCGCCTCGGAGATGGCCATCGCGCGCCGTGGTGGCATCACGCGGGGCTCCAAACCGACGAGAATCGCCTGCTGTCGCCGCGGGAAGGATCCCGGTGCCGCGGGTGCCGGTGACAGAGAGCGCGGTCGACGTGCGCTCTCTGCTCCGGCATCCGGGACACCAGCGGGGACGTCTCGCCGTGCGATCAGCCCCCGGTCGGGATCGGATGAGGGCCCGAGGAGACCCCCCTCTCCGACATCCAGCGTAGAAAACAAGGCCAGCGCGGCGATGCCCGCAGCCAGCGCAGCGATGACGCGCGGTTGCGCGACCTCGCGGAACAGTTCGATCACGCGGCCGCGCGAGTCGCCTTCGACCTCGATGCGCTGCATCACGCCGGCCACCAGGCGCGGCGGCGGAACCGGGTCGGGCAGGCCTCGCAGCAGCGCGACCGTCTCGCGCAACTCACGGAGTTCGGCCATGCACGCGCTGCATTCAGCCAGGTGCGCATCGACCCGAGTGAAATCCTCAGGCGTGAGGTCGCCCTCGAGATGGTCGCCCAATCGGTCGAGGACATGGCCGCGGGGGTCGTGCGAGTGGTCGCTCACAGCGCAGCCCCTTCGCTGCCCCGGCCGACGTAGCTCCGAAGCAGATCCCGCAGCGTGTTGCGCGCGCGGTGAATGCGTGATTTCACGGTGCCTTCGGGAATCCCGAGAACACGTGCAACCTCCTGATACGACTGACCTTCGATGTCATACAGCAGGATCGCGACGCGCAGGTCGGTGGGCAGTTCGAGCAGCGCAGCTTGGACGCGATGCTGCACCTCCGAGCCCGTGGCCGCGTCTTCGGGGTCACGCGGCCCGGCTGGCAGGTCGAAACCAGCCTGCTGGCTGACCTTGAGCTCGTTCATACGATTGCGGTTGCGGCCGAGTGCGCGCCGACGATTCAGAGCCGCATTCGCGGCGACGCGGTAGACGAAGGTGGAGAAGCGGGCCTCGCGGCGAAAGCGGTGGCCGTGACGGTGCAGGCTCAGGAAGGCCTCCTGCGCAACGTCCTCGGCTTCCTCTCGGTTGCCCATCATCCGATACAGCAGCCGGAAGACACGTTGCTCGTGACGTCGGACGAGAGACGCGAAGGCGCTCTCGTCGCCGGACTGCCAACGCGAAACCAGCTCACCGTCCGGATCGATGATTTCGTGCGCCGGCCGCCGCCCTTTCACCCTGACGGGGGCTTTGGGCGGCGAATCAAGCATGCCGATACTCATTGCGACCATCGAAACAGTGGGACACCGGTTCCTTCGGCACGGTTCGGATACTCCGCAGTTTTCTGGGCCCCATCATTATTTCCCCGGGGGCGCGTCCGCTGGCTGCTCCCATTTCCCACTCTTTCCACCGCTTTTGCTCACGAGTTGCACATTCCCGATAGTCATTCCCCGATCGATGGCCTTGCACATATCGTAGATCGTCAAGCCGGCCGCGGAGACCGCGACGAGGGCCTCCATTTCGACCCCGGTACGCCAATGAGCGAGCGCCTGTGCACGGATCAACACCCTCCCGCCTTCCGGGTCGGGGGTCAGCTCGATCTCGACCGAATCGAGCGGCAGCGAGTGGCACAGCGGGATCCACTGGTCGGTCCGCTTGGCCGCCTGAATGCCGGCCAGCCGCGCCGTGGCGATTCGCGCCGGGTAATCGGCTTCTCACCGACATCCACCATGTGTGCCCGCCCTTGCTCATCGAGATGTGAGAGTTTTCGCGGCATGGTCGCCCCTGTCAGCCGGTCCGTGCGAGCAGCCATTCGAGGAGATCCTCGAAGACGCGCTCGTGCTCCGGCTCATTGAAGATTTCGTGCAGCAGCCCGGGGTACGTCGTGAGCGCTGCACGACCGACCTCGAGCTGCGAGAGCATCAACCGGCTGCCCACGACCGGACAGATGGGATCGTCCTCTCCGTGCAACAGCAACATCGGGACTCGGATCCGAGAGCCCGCAGATGCGCTGCGCCGAATCGCCCCGAAGAGGGCCTTCGCCATCGATATCGACCTTGGCGTCCAGGCGGATCCTCGGCAGAAAGAGTGCGAGTGCGTTTGCGAGCGCGACCGTTCGCGGCGACACGTCGGACGAGAGTGTCAAGGCAGCGCCGGAGGTCACCACGCCGGCCACCTCCGGCCCGCGCTCGCTCGCATACGTGGTGACGACGAGCCCCCCCATGCTGTGTCCGACCAACACGATCGGCAGCTCGGGCTCATGTTCGCGTACGAAGCGCAGCATTGCTTCGAGGTCATCGAGATAGTCGGAGAACTTTCGGAGATGACCGCGCGCTCCGTCCGACCGCCCGTGGCCGATGAGGTCGTAGGCGTGCACCGCACAGCCGCGCTCGGCAAACCAGGTCCCGAAGTGCTCGTAGCGTCCGCTGTGCTCGGCGAGACCATGCACCAACAGCAGGCTGCGTTCCGGGGCCGGCCCGCGCCACTCGCGACGGAACAGGATCTCGCCGCGCGCTCCCGGGAGCTGCGCTTCGGTTCGGCGGATGCGGGTTCGGTCCACGGGTGTCGGGAACTCCCGAACGAATTGGATCCCGGCGGTCAGGACTCCGCCAGGCGTTGTACCGAAGCGTGCTTCTCCAGAACCCGATGGAGATAAGAGACTCCGCGAATCTCGGAGCCCCAGAAGTAGCTGGAGATTCCGTCCTCGACTCCGAGCCGGCGGATATTGTCCGCGAGGATCACGCAACCGAGTTCGACGTTGTTCTCGATCGTGGTCAGGTTGCCCGCCATCGAGGACGGTGCGGACATATGCGGCATCACCTGCATCAGCCCGATCGCCCCCTTCGGACTGTGGGCCCACGGGCGAACGTCGCTCTCCTCCCACATCACCGCCATCAGGAGTGCGGGATCGATCCCGTACTTCTCACTGCTGTCGAGCACGGCCTGCGCGATCCGCTGGCGCTCCTGGTCACGAAGCCGCGGGTTCAGAACGCGCAGGATCGACAGGATGGTTTCCCGCCCGAATTCCGGAACGGCCACGACTTCCCGCGCGCGCGCCGAGCCGGCATGCAGCGACGGCCCGGCGTCGACCGACGGCAGGGCCGATCGGCCGGAAGCCGACATCAGCAACAACGCGCACAACAGTGCGAGCTTGGAGCGCTTCAATAGATCCCCCCTGGCTCCCTTGGATGAGCGGACGCACTCGATCACGTCCACTCCAAGAGCCGCGAAGGACGTGGAATCGCTCACCGCTCGCCATGGGAGGGCGCTCCCCAAGGGGAAAACGCGGGCTGCGTTCGACGTCTTCGTGAATGGGAGGATAGTCGAGGCCGGGCTGCTCTCCAACCGGCCGAATCCCGGGGGGGAAAGAAGCCCCACCCGTCGGAGTGCAGCGAGAACGATCCACAAATGGGATGATGGGACAGACCCGTGCGATTCAATTGACCCTCGCGATTCAACGGTGATACGATGCCGCCTGTTCCAGGGGTGGGTTGGACGTTGCGGGTGTCCTCGGTCGTCGACATAACCTCTCATACTCCGTGCGCATCATTCGAGTGGGATTCGATCGATCGATCGAATCTGCTGCCATTGTCGCAAGGAGTCGCGGAATCGCATGAAAGCCCAGACCGCCACCGGCGCTGAACGGGTCGACGAGATCCCGGTACAGAAGCTTCTCGAGGGCCTCGCGAAGCTGTATCCGCTGGTGCTCGTCCTCGACGCCGAAGGCACCGTGGTCTGGCTGAGCAACGAGATGAACATGCTGTGCTCACGGGGCCCGCATCTCATCGGAAAGGACGCCCGAGCCGTGCTCTCCGACTCGCCGGAATTCCGGCGGGAGTTCATGATCCGGTCGAAACTCCGCAATGACGGTTTCCTGTCGAACATGCGCTTCAGCGTTCAAGAAACCGACGGCGGCAGCCTGCCCATCGAGCTGAGCATCCTTCCGATCGACCCTGACGACGCACACAAACCGCTCTACGTCGCCGTCGCGCGCCCGGTGACCGAAACCAGCATCGGCGAGGAGCATCCCGGGAGCGACCGGCAGCTGCTCGCGGCGGTTCTGAACGGTACTCACGACGCGGTGCTGGTGGTGAATGAGCACGGCTTCATCACGCACGCAAACGCCATGCTCGAATCACTGGTCGGGCGAGCGCCGGAAACTCTGACCGATCGACCCGCGGCGTTGCTGCTGCACCGTTCCGGGGAGATCGAGCGGCTCGCCGCATCGCTCTCCCCCGGCGAAGGCCTCTGCAACCACGACTTGACGCTGCTCCATGCCGACGGCCGGCCCGTGCCCGTCACGGCGTCGGCGCGCGCGCTCGCGAGCGCCGACGGCCGCCCCCTCGGCACGGTGCTGTTCGTGCGCACGGTGTCGGACCATCGAGCGACTGTCGAGGTGCTCGAACGAAAGAACACGGAACTCCAACACTGCGTCTATTCGCTCGCTCACGACCTGCGCTCCCCGCTGGTCGCGCTACTGGGCTTCTCCCGCCTGCTCCGCCAGGACTACGGTGTACAGCTCGACGAAACCGGCCAGCATTTCATCGACCGGATCGAGCAGGCAGGCCGAACGATGGAAGAGCTGATCCACGACCTGCTCGAGTTCTCTCGCATCGGGCAGGGGGACGAACGCCGGACGATGGCCGACCCGCGGATCATCGTGCTCCAGATCGCGGCGGAAATGAAAGATCGCCTCGATGCAGTCGGTGCGCGACTCGAGCTACCGGATCACCCCCCCCTGATCTACTGCGACCGGACGCGCCTCTACCAGGTGTTCTCGAACCTGATCGGAAATGCAATCGACCACATGGGGCCGTGCGAGGATCCGGCCATCTCGGTCGACGTGTGGGATGACGCCGACGGGCATCAGATTTCGGTATCGGACCACGGGCGCGGAATCGACGAATTGGATCACGAGCGGATATTCGAGGTATTCCAGAGCCTGCAACCTCGCGCCGGCGGGCACCGCGGAAGCGGGCTCGGTCTCGCGATCGTGAAGAAAGTCGCAGAGACCCACGGCGGCAGTGTCTGGGTCGAGAGCGCCAGCGGCCGTGGCGCCATATTCCGACTCACTCTTCCGCGCAACGACCTCTCCTGAGTCGCCAGGTTGCTGGCCTCATGAGCTTCACTTAGGCTGACGCGTCCAGCCATGTACCCCGAACTATTTTCAATCTTCGGTTACTCCGTCAGTTCCTTCGGCGCGATGATGGCGATTGCCTTCCTCGTCGGGTCGTGGATTACCGGCAGACGAATGCAGGAGGAGGGGCTCGATCCCGACCTCGCGACGACCCTGCTCATCTACGTGATGCTCGGCGGGGTCTTCGGCTCGAAGCTCTATTTCGCGATCGACGTGTCGCTGCGCGAAGGTCGGCCATTCTTCGACCTGCTGTTCGCGCGCGACGGCATCACCTGGTATGGCGGTCTCATCATGGCCACGATCGTCGGCGCGATCGGCTGCCGACGACATGGCGTGCCGGTCAAGATATTCGCGGACTGCGTCGCGGTCGCGGCCGCGGTTGGGCAGTCGATCGGCCGCATCGGCTGCTTTCTCGTCGGAGACGATTACGGCAGACCGACGGATGTTCCCTGGGGGGTCAGCTTTCCGGACGGAATCCAGCCCATCTACGACCCGGTCCACCCCACGCAGCTCTACGAAGTCGCGTGGTTGCTCCCGGTAGCCGGCTTGCTGTGGTGGCGCCGCAAGAAGAGTCCGTTCCTGTTCGGCGAATACATCGCGCTGAACGGACTCGGTCGCATCGTGATCGAGACCTGGCGCATCAACCAACCGCTCCTGGGTTTCACCGAGCCGCAGTGGATCGGTGCGATGCTCATTGTCCTCGGTATGGGGGGATGGCTCTACTACCGGTCCAACCCCGGGGCCGACGAAGCCTGAGGGATTCGCGATGCCGAGAGTTCCGAGCGACCAAGACACCCGATCGTTGATCCTGCAGGTCGCCGAGACGCAGTTCGGCGCCAAGGGCTACTCCGGAACACACCTCCAGAGCATCGCCGCGGAGGTCGGCGTCCAGAAGACCGCGCTCTACTACTACTTCGAGAGCAAGCAGGCGCTCTACGTCGCGGTCCTCGAACGGATGCTCGAAGCCTTCGACTACGTCTTCACCCGCACCGCCGAGCGCGGCAATCTCTCGGTCGAGACACTGTGGACCGCGATCGGCGATCTCAACGATGTACTCGGGCAGAACCCGAACTTTGCGCGCATACTCACGCGGATCTTCATCGACCGGATTGCCATCGATGCCAGCACCATCGGACCCCTCATCGAAGGAATCTTCAATCCACTGCTGAAGTTCTACTCGGCCGGTGTATCCGCCGGGATATTCCGGAAGATGTCGTCGCGCCACGCGCTGCTCTCGGTGATCGGGGCCGCGACCTTCTATTATGCGGCCGGAGAGAGCAGCAGCGACATCGTCGGGATCGAGGATGTGTTCGACGCCGATGCGGTCGACTGGAGGCGCCGGGAATTCTGCACATTCGTACTGGGTGGACTACTTCTCGACCAGGACGACACCGAACCCGATCGCGGAGAATCCGGCTAGCAATATCTTGGTCAATTCGCGACCGGAGTCTCCGGAGCACCGCCGGGGCCGATCCGGTCTAGCAATGCTGCAGCCGCAGCGCCGATTCTCTCGCGGTCTTCGGCATCCACCAACTGGTCGATCGACGAGACCGCGCGCCTCGCGATGTCGAGTAACGGGTCACCGACCGTCTTGCCGCTGTCCAGCGACGCTCCGATCTGGGTCAAGCACACCTCGTAGTCGCGGTCGAGGTACGCCCCCATCCCCCGTGCGAACCGCGCCAGCCCCTCGAGCTCGCCCGTATTACCGCCACGCTCGATCGCGAGTACGAACGCCTGCTCCGCTTCACGATAGAAACCACTCCCGAGATACGAACGACCGACGAATTCGTAGCCCGCGGCTGCACTGCCTTCGATCTCGGCGAAGACTTCGTCGATCGGATCGCCGAAGACGTCCTCGACGTCCGTCTGGTTCTCGAGCAGGCAGCGCAGCACCTGGCCGTCGTTCGGGTTCTCGCGCAGCAGCGTGCGCAGCTGCTTGATCGACTGCTCGATCAAGATCTCCGTCTCCTGGAAGCCCTCTGCAAGCCGCTCCGACACGACCGACAACAGCTTCTCGAACTCGTGGAAGAGCACGTCATCTTCACTGGTCTCGCCGGAGGCGAGCGCTCGCACCCGCGGCCCGTAGATCTCCTGTTGGTAGAAGTTCTCGCGAAACTTCATCGCTTCATGGAACAGCGACCCGACCGCAAGATCGAACAGCGCCTCACCGCGTGAAGCGATCGCCGCACTCCCGTCGCGCGGCCGGAACAGCGAGTGGCAGCGTTCCTTGAGCCGGAAGAGCACGCTGGCCTCATCGTCCCCGATGAGCTCCCGGAGTTCGGAAAAACGGAGCTCACCGACACGAAACCGCTCGAACAAGCGCTTCGTGGTGTGGTGGGCCGCGATGAAGTCGCGAACGATGTCGACCAGATCGGCGGAATCCGTACCCCCGGCGTTCGAACGCAATGGCCTGGGAGGAATGGACCGCATCTCGGCGCAGCATACGGAAGGCGTTTTGGGGGGTCAACGAAGGCTCGCTCCGAGGGCTTCGAGGTTCCCACGGGGTCGAGTTGAACGCCGGATCGGCTAACTTCGCTCGGCGCGCGAATCAAAAGAGCACGAGAAGGCACGAGAACCGAGGGAGAAACGTGATGAGTGAGCCGATCGAACGCGAGAGTATGGAAGTCGATGTCCTCTATGTTGGAGCAGGACCCGCGACTCTGGCATCGGCCATCCATCTGATGAAGCAGATCGAAGCGTTCAATCGAGTTGCGGAAATAGCCGGCAAGGCGCCGATCGAACCTCCGAGCGTGCTGGTTCTCGAGAAGGCCGCCGAGGTCGGCGACCACTGCCTGTCGGGCGGTGTGATGAACCCGAAGGCGATGCGGGAACTCATTCCCGACTTCGAAGAGCAGGGCTTTCCGAGCGAGTACGTCTGCAACTACGCGGGCTTCTGGCTGTTCCACCCGAAGGGGAAGCTCAACATCCCGGTCGTTCCGCCCAACTTCCAGAAGAAGGGCTATCACGTCGTATCGCTCAACAAGGTTGCGAAGTGGATGGCTGAGCGGGCCGAGGCGGGCGGCGTCGACATCTACCCGGGCTTCGCAGGCGACCAACTACTCGTCGATAGCGGCCGAGTGGTCGGCGTTCGCACAGGCGACATGGGCGTCGACAAGAACGGCAACCCGAAGAACACCTTCGCACCGGGCATGGACATCTTCGCGAAGGTCACGGTGCTCGGCGAAGGCGTGCGCGGCTCACTCACGAAGCAGCTGATCGAGACTTTCGATCTCCAGGGCCGCAACCCGCAGTCGTTCGAAACCGGCGTCAAGGAGATCTGGAGGATCGACCCGAAGAAGCACCAGCCCGGGCGCGTCGTCCACGGCATGTCGTTCCCGAAGATCCTCGGTGGCTTTCACGGCATGTGGCTCTACGACATGCAGGACGACCTGATCTCATACGGGTTCGTGACGCCGCTCGACTCCAAGAACCCCCACAGTGATCCGCACCTCGAGGCTCAGCGCTTCAAGACGAACCCGTGGATGCGGGATCTGCTCGAGGGCGCCGAACTCGTGAAGTACGGCGCCAAGGTGATCCCGACCGGTGGCCTCTACTCACAGCCCAAGCTCTACACCGACGGTGCGATGATCGTTGGCGACTCCGCGAGCATGTGCAACGCCCAGAACCTCGCGGGTATCCACATGGCGATCAAGACCGGCATGCTCGCGGCGGAGACGATCGTCGATGCACTCGCGCAGCAGGACTTCACGTCGAAGACCCTGGGTGGCTACGCCGAGCGCTACGGCGACAGCTGGGCCTACCAGGAGCACTACCAGGCCCGTAACTTCGGGCCGTCCGCGGAGCGAGGCTTCTTCTTCTTCATGTTGAACGAGCCGCTCCGGATGATTACCGGCGGCCGCGGCATCAAGGACAACCTGTCGATGGAACCCGGCCATCAGCACATGATGTCGCTCGCCGAGCTCCCGAAGAACGAGCGAGAGAAGGAAGAGTTCGAATTCGACGGCGTCCTCACATTCGACAAGGAGCACCTGGTCGGGTTCAGCGGCACCGCCCACGAAGCCGACCAGCCGCACCATCTGGTGGTCGCGGACACCGACCTCTGCAGCACCACCTGTGCGGAGGAGTTCGGAAACCCGTGCGAGAGCTTCTGCCCAGCCGCCGTCTACGAAATGGTGCCGGATGCGAGCAACCCCGGGAGGAAGAACCTCTTCATCCACCATGAGAACTGTGTCCACTGCAAGACGTGCGACATCGCGGACCCGTACCAGATCATCACCTGGACTCCGCCTGAAGGTGGCGAAGGGCCCAACTACGAAGGGATGTAGCGAACTCGGCCGGAGGCCGTTCTCAGGTCGTGGATATCGCTCCGACCGCGGCCTCGAGCGCCGCTAGGTGGTCGCGGTTTCCGGCAACGAGCAGCGTCCGTGCGGGCTCCTCGATGTCATCCGGGAATTCCCCGCCGTCTTCGCGAATCGCGATCGCACCCGCCTCGCGGGCGATCAGCACACCGACGCGGCCGCGGATGCTCACGTTCGGCGGGTCGTTGTTCGCAACGCGCAGCCCCGCACAGACACCCGGAATCATGGGCGCGACCGAGATCGCGCCACCGCAAGCACGTTGTACCTCGTAGCCGCGCTCACGCAGTACCGCGACCGCAGCAGGGTCGAGACCGTGCGACACCAGCACTCTACGCGCAGTGTTGTGGAGCACGGCCGGCTGCCGAGTTCCGTCCGCATCGACCATGCGCGCACCACCGCCTCGGACACTTTCGAATGCGATTTTCTCGCGCGGCAGAGCGACCAGTGCCGCGTCGTACTGCTTGCCGATCGCGAGCCCGACGATGATCGCATACGGACCCCCCTGTTCGAGATAGAAGTGCAACGTGCCGTCGATCGGATCGATCACAACCATCGCAGGTGCATGTTCGGGAAAGCGCCCAACCGACGGAGTGTCCTCCTCCGCTCGAAGCGAAACACCGGGACAGTGTTCCCAGATTGCCTCCAGTATGGCCTCCTGGCACTCCAGGTCCGCTCGGGTCAGCGCCGCCTTCACCTTCGAAACCTCGTCGGATTTGGGCGTGTTGGGGAGCCTTCCGTCACACTCGCGCGCGATTCTCGCGGCGCGTCGCAGGGACGGCTCGAGCGCTGCTACGAAATCAGCTGGTTGCAGGATCTTGTGCATTGGTTTTACCGATCAGTTGCCCGTTCGTGCGCAACGCACACAAGACGGACGCGCATATCCAGGCGACGTTCGCTTCAGCCAACGGACGAAAGCACCGAATAGGGACCGCGGGTAGAGAGACTTGCTTCCGAGGAGCCCTGACATGAAGACTTCGAGAACCTCCAAGATCGTTCGGAGTGTCTGCATCGCTGTCGCATTCGCACTCATCTGCTCCGGAGCCCCGGCTCTAGCCGATGAAATCGCAGTACCGGCGGCGGTGGCCCCGACCATCGACCCCGCCAAGGCGTCCTTCATGAAGTTCGCCCGATCGTGGATGGACAAGGTACAGCGGATCGCAGCCGAGCAGAAGCCGACGGTTCAGCCGGGTGCCGCGAGCGCGGTGGTGACCTACCGTGATTACGGCGACGATTTCACGGTCGAGCTACGCCCGACCGGCCACGCCTCGGCGCCGTATGTGGGTATCCTGCGCTACAACGAGCAGATCTTCAGCTGCAAGCACATCGCGGCCAACGACTGCTCGCTGTCGTCGCAGATCCCCGTGACCGAGATCTTCCGCTACCAGGGCGGACGCTGGGTCTACTGATCCCGCGGCCAACGCGCAGCCAGGAACTGGAAACACGAAGTGTTTCCCAAGAAGACACCGCGGAGCCTTTGCCGCACAGCGGCAACGCGCAGCCAGGAACTGGAAACACGAAGTGTTTCCCAAGAAGACACCGCGGAGCCTTTGGCCGCACAGCGGCCAACGCGCAGCTAGACTCGGCGAATGCCTCAGGAGTTTCTCGCCCATCTGATCGTCACTGCAGCGCTTTTGCTGCTGGTGACGAATGCACTCGATGGAATCGAAATCCGCGGGGCTGTCTCCGCGCTGTTCGCGGCACTCGTTCTCGGACTCGTGAATGCGCTGGTACGCCCCGTCGCGCTGGTGCTGACACTTCCGCTCACAGTGGTGACGTTCGGGCTGTTCCTGCTGGTCGTAAACGGCGGCATGCTGAAGCTCGCGGCGGCGTTGGTTCCGGGCTTTCGCATACGAGGCTGGATGCCCGCGATCTGGGCGAGCCTGCTGCTCACGCTCCTCAACGTACTGATCGATGCCGTGGTCGGGCCGGGCTGGCAGAGCCAATAGCAGAGCTGCGGAAGCTGTGGTTGCGAAGCGACCAACGATCAGTCCGACTCGAAACGGCCGAGCTGATCGTGTGATTGCGTGATCGTGGAAGCGCGAAGCGCTCCAGGTTCCTGCCCTTGGTAGAGCGCTCACCTGGGACACTTCGCGCTTCCCGACGCCTCTCACCCCCCATTGCTCGAGACGCCGTGATCGATTCTGCGGATCAGCTACAGCCGCTGGTTGCGCCGCAATTGGGGCACTTGTAGCAAGCGCCATTGCGAATCATGATCGAGCCGCAGTCACTGCAGCTGGGAGCATCGGCCTGGTTCACGATCACCGAGGGCGGGGTGAACGGCTTGTGTTCGGCACCGCCCGCAACCACCGCTCGCGGTGCCGCCGCCTCGGCGACTGCATCCCCCTCCATCCCGATCTCTCCGACATCCGCGAGCATCTCGTCGTGGTTCATGAAGCGGTTCCCGAGGAAGCGGAAGACGTAGTCCATGACCGATTTGGCAATCGGAATCTCGCGATTGTTCGTGAAGCCCGACGGTTCGAACCGGGTGTGGCTGAACTTGTCGACCAGGGCCTTCAGCGGCACGCCGTACTGGAGAGCGATCGAAGTCATCGTCGCAATCGTGTCCATCAGCCCCGAAACCGTGCTGCCTTCCTTCGCCATCCGGAGGAATATCTCGCCCGGCTGACCATCGTCGTACTTGCCGACCGTCAGGTAGCCCTCGTGCCCGGCGATCGAGAACTTGTGTGTCAATGCCTCGCGCTCGTCCGGCAGCTTGCGACGCACCGGGCGGGCAACATCGAGCTGCACCACGTCGCCGTCTTCCGATTTCCCGGCATTCAGCGGCTGTGTCCGCTTGCTGCCGTCACGGTAGACCGCGAGTGCCTTCAGTCCGAGCTTCCAGCCTTCCGTGTAGGCGGCGATGATGTCGTCGGTCGTCGCGTCTTCCGGCAGGTTGACGGTCTTGCTGATCGCGCCCGAGAGGAACGGCTGCACCGCACCCATCATGCGCAAGTGGCCCATCCAGTGGATGGAGCGGCTGCCGTTTGCAGCCCGGAAGGCACAGTCGAAAACTGTGAGGTGATCCTCCGCGAGGCCGGGAGCGCCCTCGATCGTCTCCCTCTCGTCGACATAGTCCACGATCGCCGTGACTTCCTCCTCGGAATAGCCGAGCCGCGCGAGCGCCATGGGGACGGTATTGTTCACGATCTTGAGGAACCCGCCCCCGACGAGCTTCTTGTACTTCACCAGCGCGATGTCGGGTTCGACGCCCGTGGTATCGCAGTCCATCATGAATGCGATCGTCCCCGTCGGCGCAAGCACCGTCACCTGGGCGTTCTTGTAGCCGTGCTTCCGGCCCACCTCGACGGCCTCTGCCCAGCAGTCGCGAGCGGCATCGAGGAGGTCCGCCGGCACTCCGCCCTTGGGAATCATGCTGGCAGCTGCCTTGTGCATCTCGACGACTTCAAGGAATGGCCGCCGATTCATCCGGTAGCGAGCAAACGGCCCCATCGCCTCCGCGATCTGCGCACTGGTGTGATAAGCCTGACCGCACATCACCGCGGTCAGGGCTGCGGCGAGGTTGCGCCCGTGATCGCTGTCGTACGGCACGCCGAAGGTCATGAGCAGCGCGCCGAGGTTCGCGTAGCCGAGGCCGAGCGGGCGATAGAGGTGGCTGTTCTTTTCGATCTGCGACGTCGGGTAGTCGGCGTGGTCGACCAGGATCTCCTGCGCGAGGATCGTGAGCGCGGCCGCCCGCTTGTAGTCGTCGGTCTGGAACTTGCCGTCCTCGTCGAGGAACGCCATCAGATTCAGGCTTGCGAGATTGCAGGCCGTGTCGTCGAGGAACATGTACTCCGAGCACGGATTGCTCGAGTTGATGCGCCCGGACGCCTTGACGGGGTTCCAGCGGTTGATCGTCGAGTCGTATTGGATACCCGGGTCGCCGCAGACGTGGGCCGCATCGGCCATCCGATTCACCAGGTCGCGGGCTCGGAAAGTATCGGCCACATCACCGGTCGTCACCTTGCGCGTCTGCCAGTTGCCATCGGTCTCGCAACTGTGCATGAAAGCGTCAGTCACTCGAACGGAATGGTTCGCGTTCTGGAAGAACACTGAATCGTACGCCCCGCCGGCAACGTTGAAGCCACCGTCGTACCCGGCTTCGATCAGCGACCAGGCCTTCTTTTCCTCGGTGGCCTTGCACTCGATGAACTCACCGATATCGGGATGATCGACATTGAGGATGACCATCTTCGCCGCGCGACGCGTCTTGCCACCCGACTTCACCACGCCCGCAAACGAATCGAAGCCGCGCATGAAGGAAACCGGCCCGGATGCTGTGCCGCCGCCCTTGAGATGCTCCTTCGACGAGCGGACCTTCGACAGATTCGAGCCGGTGCCCGAGCCGCCCTTGAAGAGCATGGCCTCGGTCTTGGCGAGGTCCATGATCGACTCCATCGTGTCCTCGACCGAGTTGATGAAGCATGCGCTCGCCTGCTGCGGCGTGTTTTCCACACCGAGGTTGAACCAGACCGGGCTGTTGAACGCCATCCGCTGATTCACCAGGATGTCGGTCAGCTCGTCAGCGAAGGTCTGGCTGTCCTCCGGAGTCTTGAAGTAGTGGGAGGTGTCGCCCCATTCTCGGATCTTGCCCACCACCCGCCCGATCAGCTGCTTGACACTTCGCTCGCGTTGCGACGTCCCGAGGTGGCCGCGGAAGTACTTCGAAACCACCACGTTGGTTGCGAGCTGGGACCAGCTCTTCGGAAATTCGACGTCCTTCTGCTCGAAGACGAGATTGCCTTTCTCGTCGCCGATCGTCGCGTCGCGCTGCTCCCACTCGACGTTGTCGAACGGATCCTCGCCTGCGCGGGTGAAGTGGCGCTCGACGGTCAGGCCCAACGGTTTGCGGGCTCTACGTTTTCGATCACCGACCGGCTTGAGGTGCTGCTTCTCGGCCTGCTGCATCATCAGGTCCGTGCCGTCCGTCCGATCGATACCGTCGTTCACTTCTTCTCCTCTCTCTTGTTTCCATGAGATATTGCGATTTTCATCGCGTCGTGCCGCAGCGCCACCTTGGCCCCAACAACCAATGCCGATGGTGTCGCTACGAATGATCCTGATGCTGCTGTCGGCGGCCGAACCTTGCTCCTGCCTGCGTTCCTCATGCCCCATCCTGCTGTTGCATTTTGCTGCCGCCGCCACCCGGAAAAGCGAGCGGGCACGGCCACCCGTTGCGCGCTCACATCAATGCGCGCTTCAACTGCGAAAGTATCAGTCCGGGGTCTGAACGGAGCGCGGATCCCGGGCATCCCTCGAAGCCAAAGCGGATACCCACCGGAGATGAGAGAGGCCCCAACGCTGCCGGGGCCCCCGAGACGAGTTCGGGTCCTCCATCCCTCTTCCGTCTCGCTTCCCTCCGACGACCGCCTGTTACCGAACCCCCCCAGGCCGCCGAAGGGACATGTCTCATCCCCATTTCGGTGTTTACTCCCCACTGAAAATGGAGTCAATAGATATTCCACAAAATATGGGGCTTCACCCGAGTCGAGAGCACAACCCCTTGAGCTTCAACGGGTTTCTATCGAAGAATGCCTGACAGCCGAGGGAGCCGCCTCCCGAGGAGCGGGCGGAAAATGCTCCAAGTACCTGGAATCGTTGGGTTGATGGCCGGGAAAGGTCGGTCGGGAGTGAACCGGGCGCGTTGGCCGCTATGCGGCCAAAGGGCTCCGCGGTGTCCTGGGAAACACTTCGTGTTTCCAGTTTCTGGCTGCGAGGCGCCCCCGGATTCGTTCGCCCTTCAGCTCTCGGGCAGGCCCGTGAAGCGGATCCCGGTCCCCTCCGGGAGCTTGTACCGGATGTTGAGCCCGATCATCAGCGCGGTGATGTCCTCGACGATCCGGGCGTTCGCGAGCGGCCCGCCGTTCAGCGCCCGCAGTCCCGGGACGAGCTCGCACAGACCCATCACCAGTTCGCGCGGTTCCTTCGCTCCGGAAACCACCACGTCGCAGTCGACCTCCTCTTCGAGGTGCTGGAGTCGGTGGGCCGAGACGTTCTGGAATGCCGAAACCACGCGCACGCCCTGCGGCACCAGTGATTCGACCAGCTCTGCGCAAGAGCCCTGCCAGATACCCACTGTGCGCACGGCTCCGTCGCCGATCGCCGCCGCGAGCGGCACCGCCATCGAGACGACGACCTGGCCCTCGCCCAGGGCGGGCTTGATGGACTTCACGGTACCCGCCGTGTGCTCGAACGGCACGGAGAGGATCACGATCGGACCCTGCGGCGTTGCATCGACGTTCTCGAGGCCGACGACATCGGCCCCGGGGACCGCTTCCCGGACCTTCTCGGCCGCTTCGACCGCCCGCTCGAGCTTGCGCGACCCGATCACGACCGGCCGACCCGCGCGGGCGAAGCGCAGCGCGAGCCCGAGGCCCTGGTCGCCCGTGCCACCCAAGATGACGATTGCATGAGGGTTCATTTCAGTAGACATAGGGCGAGGAGGCTAGCGTAGAGAGCGGCGGCGTTCTTTCCAAACATTCTCGACTTTCCCGACCCAGCGAGCCGGTTGGGTAGAATGACACGCAAGTCCATGTCCCCCGACGACGCTGCATTCGTACCGATCGAGATCCGCCAGGCCGACGCCCGCCACCTTGCCATCCGCTGGGCGGACGGTCGCGAGAGCCGCTACGAAGTCCGCGCGCTGCGACTCGCCTGCCGCTGCGCGCAGTGCATCGACGAGTGGAGCGGCGCCCAGACCCTCGACTCCGCAACCGTCCCCGAGGACGTCCAACCCCGGAACCTCGCGTCGGTCGGGCGCTACGCAATCCGGATCGACTGGAGCGACGGACATGACACCGGCATCTACTCGTTCCGGCGCCTACGCGAGCTCGACACAGGCGACTGAAGAAGGCGATCGACTCAGTTCTCGTCGAGCAACGACGGATCGAAGGCATCCACCTGAACCGTGCCGAGGTCGGGCCGCTGCGTGCGGCGCACCCGCCAACGCAGCTAGCTTAAGACGCGGGCGAGGAAGGTTTCGAGGTGGTGGTTGAATTGGGTGGGGCGGGCGAGATTGACGACGTGTCCCGCTTCGGGGATCCGTGCGAGTTCGGCGTCGGGGAGGGCTGCAGCGAGGGCCTCACTCGGACCCACCGATGCCTGGTCGTGCTCGCCTGCGACGACCAACGTGGGGATCCGTAGCGCACGCAGCTCCGGAGCGAGTGCCGCAACGGACGGTTGCTCCGCGAGGAACTCGCGCAGGATGTGAGCCAGTGCGTGCGGCGGATGCTCGAGGAACCCCTGGCGCACGAGAGCGGCGCCGCGCTCGTCGAGGCCGGACTCGGCACCCCACACGAAGCGCTCTCCTGCAGCCGAGAGCCCCTCGCGATCGATGCAATCCGCGAAGGCGTGCGCCGAACGCGCGAATCCGCCGCCCGCCGACGCTGCGGGGAACGACGCGAGCACCAGCGCGCAGACGCGCTCGGGATGGGCGAGCGCGAATCGCAGCGCGATCGATGCGCCCATCGACAGGCCACCCACGACCGCGGTCGCAGCACCTGCGGCGTCGAGCAGGCTTGCGACGTCGGCGACGAAGCACTCGGGGGCGTACTGCGCCGCATCGGTCGGCGCATCACTGCGCGCGTGGCCGCGGGCATCGTGGAGCACGACGCGATAACGACCGCGCAGCGCCCGACTCTGGGGCCGGAAGTTGCGAGCGCTGCCGCCGAAACCGTGACCGAGAATCAACGTCGGCCCCGAACCTTCCGCGGTGTTGTAGAGCGCGATGGGGCGCGTCGGCACGAATCTCCCTCCGAGGCCGGGACTGTGCCCCACGTCGCGTGCGGCCGCTCACCCGGATTCGATACCCTTGCGCGCATGGCCCCGATCGACCTCGCCGCCGCAGCCCTCGCGGCCGAAACCGCCGCCGACCTCGCCCGCGCGGAAATCCTGCCGCGGTTTCGCAGAGTCTCGGTCGAAACCAAGAGCGACGGTTCGCCCGTCACGGAGGCCGACCACGCCGCCGAACGCGCCATCCGCAATCATTTGCGTGCGGCGTTCCCCGATTTCGGCCTGCTCGGAGAGGAATTCGGCGACGAAGGCGGTGACGAAGGCGGTGACGGCCCACGCTGGATCATCGATCCGATCGATGGGACCATCGCCTTCTCACGTGGAATTCCGCTGTTTACGACGCTGATCGCGCTGGTCGACGCGGGGGAACCGGTGCTCGGCCTGATCGACTGTCCGGCGTTCGACGAACGCTACGTCGGCTGGCGCGGCGGTGG
>JAFDEI010000246.1 GCA_019310425.1 Deltaproteobacteria bacterium
ATGTCCGAACCCTGTCCCCGGGCCTTGATCAGGCTCTGTCCGCCCGAGCCGGGAACGCGCAGCATGTCGCCGTAGCTACAGAGGATGACCTCGGCTCGTGCGGCCAGCGCGATCGCCATGTCGAGGCGCCCGATCGGCAGCACGCAAACCGGACAGCCGGGCCCGTGGATCATCCGCACTTCGTCGGGAAGCAGGTCCTGGACGCCGTAGCGATAAATGGCGTGGGTGTGGCCGCCGCAGAACTCCATCAGATGGTAGCGATGGCCCGGTTGGACCGCATCGCGAATCCTACCCGCGAGCCGCTTCGCCATCGCCCCGTCGCGAAACTCGTCGATGTACTTCACGGCGCCGGTTCCGCGGCGGCGCTCACGCCGCGCAACAGTTCCAGTGTGCGCGCGGCCTCCTCGGGGTCGAGGCGCCCCAGGGCGTATCCTACATGGACCACGACGTAGTCACCCACGCAGACGCCGTCCACCAGAGCGAGGGAGATCTCCTTCTGCACGCCATCGAGGTCGATCAGCGCCTGGTCGTCTCCCAGAAGCGTGTCGACACGCACGGGGATGGCTAGGCACATGGTCTTGCTCCGTCGGCTCCGCAATCTTCGCCCGACCACAGCAACCCGGCAACCCAGGCCTGCCCGAGGCTCACGGCCCCGTCATTCGGCGGCAGCTGGATGGGCAGCAGGGCCTCGAGGCCGACTCGTCCCAGCTCGCGCACGAGGCCGGCAGCGAGGACCCGGTTCAACAGGCACCCGCCCGAGAGGACGACCTGCGAGGTCCCGGTTCGCACGGCGGCGGAGCGCACCCAGTCTGTGAGTGCGGCGATCAGCGTGCCGTGGAAGATCTCCGCGCCGGCCCGCGGGCTGCAATCGACGAGGTGGGCGAGCAACGGCCGCAGATCGAGCACGCCATCGCACTCCGTCCAGCCACCGTCCAAAATGCTGGGCGATTCCACCAGATCCTCCAAAACCATGGGCGCCTGGCCCTCGAAGCTCGCCCGGGGCACGACGTTCAACAGCCCGCAGGCCGCGTCGAAGAGCCGTCCACAGCTCGAGCTCGGCGGACTGTTGATTCGCTTGCACAGCATATCCGCGATCACCCGGCTGCCCGTTTGGTCCGCAAACCGAATAGCGATCTCGGCTTCGCGGCCGAGTGCGAACAAGGCGGCGGCCCCCATTCGCCACGGCTGGGTCGCGGCCGCATCGCCACCCGGCTGCAGCAACTCACGCAAATGACCCAGCCGCCGCCAACGAACGCCCTCCAGCCACAACAACTCCCCGCCCCAGCTCTCGGCGTTCGGGCCGAGTCCGAAGCCGTCCAGCGCCAGGCCGAGCACAGCACCGGTGACCCGGTGCTCGGCGGTGACGGCAGCGACATGCGCCAGGTGGTGTTGGACGGGCACCAGCGGCAGCTCCCAGGTGTGGGCATACTGCGTGCTGGCGAAATCCGGATGCAGATCGTGGGCGATGACTTCAGGCCGAACGTCGAGGATCCGCAGCAGATGTTCCGCCGTCTCCTCGAAGAAACGGATGGCCTCAGGATTGTCCAACGATCCGACGTGTTGCGAGACGAAGGCCTCGTTCCCGCGAATCACGCAGACCGTATTCTTGAGCTGGGCGCCGACGGCGAGGATCGGCGGCAAGGATTGCGCCAGCTCGATCGGCTGGGGAACGTAGCCGCGTGCCCGGCGAATGAATGCCGTCGCCCCGTTCACCACCCGGGCCACCGAATCGTCCGCCCGGGTGACGATCTCCCGGTTGTGCCCGACGATGAAGTCCGCGATGCCGGAAAGCCGCCGTTCGGCTTCGCGGTCGTCGGTGACCAGGGGCTCACCTCCGGGATTGGCACTGGTCATCACCAGGACGAGACCCTGCGGCGCCGCCAGCCAGTCCACGCCGTTCGCCGATCCGGCGGCGGCGTGGAAGAGCAGGTGGTGGATCGGTGTGGTGGGCAGCATGAATCCCAGCGACCGCAGCCCCGGTGCGATCCCCGAGACGAGCCCGCGCCCACGGCTCCGCAGCACCACGATCGGATGCGCCCCGCTCTCCAGCAGGGCGGCTTCGCGCTCATCGCAGTGCGCCCACCGCCGGACCGAGGCCACGTTCGCCGCCATCACGGCGAACGGCTTCTCGTCGCGGTCCTTACGCCGACGCAGCCGCGCGACCGGCAGTTCGCTTTTCGCATCGCACACCAGGTGGAACCCGCCGAGTCCCTTGATGGCAACGATCTCGCCCGCTCTCAATCGCGCGAGAATCTCGCCGATCGAGTGGTCCAGCCGAGGGCCGCACGTGGGGCAGGCCGTGGGCTCCGCGTGGAAGCGGCGATCGCTGCGGCTCGCGTACTCCTCGGCGCACTGTCGACAGAGCGGAAAGTCGGACATCGACGTGTTGGACCGGTCGTAGGGCAGCCGACGGACGAGGGTGAAGCGCGGTCCGCAATTCGTACAGTTGATGAAGGGGTAGAGGTGGCGGCGGTCTTCGGGATCGAAGAGTTCGGCGAGGCAGTCGCTGCAGACCGGCTGGTCGGGGGGGGTGACGGTCCGGATGTCGCCGCCAGCGCTCTCACGGATCTCGAAATCTGCCGCACCGACCGGCGGGATCTCGGAGACGTCGACATGCGCGATTCGCGCCAAGCGCGGCGCGCCCGACTGCAAAGCATCGAGAAAAGCTCCGGTGCGCTCGCCCTCGATCTCGACCAGGACGCCGTCGCCGTCATTCAGCACCCAACCGCCGAGCTCGTTCTCCCGCGCCAGGCGGTCGATGAAGGGGCGAAATCCCACGCCCTGGATTCCGCCTCGAATCCGCACGCGTAGACGCCGCAAGAACGCGGGGGGGAGCTTCAGCGACAGCGACATGGTGCGTCACGCTCCCTTCTCATTCCGTCCGGTCCGCCAGGTACGCGATGACATCGGCGCGCTCTTGCTCGTCCGGGATGCCGATCAGGGTCTTCGCGGTTCCGGGAAGGAAGGCATGCGGGTCGGCGAGATACTCATCCAGCGCTGCTTCGGTCCAGATTCCTTCCGCCTGGGCCAGCGCCAGCGAGTACCCGTACCATTCGAAGCGCGCCTTATCGGCGCCGACGATTCCCCACAGCGGCGGCGCGCTGCGCAACGGCCCGTTCTCCTCGACACTGTGGCAGACCACGCACTCGTCCGCGGGCCCGCCCCGTCCGACCGGCTGGGCCGCGTAACGGTAGCCTTCCGGCCCCACCTCCCCGCACCCCACCAGGGCGATCAGCAGGATCAACGCGCTGGTCGCGAGCTTCGTCTTCATCCCGCGCCCCCTTTCCATCTTCGCGACAGCCCCGCCGCTCGTTCCCGGCCGGCGAGAATCCATTCCGACCACGACCCGATGCCTTCGCCCGTGGTCGCCGAGACGAGCAGTACCCGGATCTTCGGGTTGACTCGTCGCGCGTACTCGATGCACCGATCGACATCAAATTCGAGATGCGGCAGGAGATCGACTTTGTTGACCAGCATGAGGTCCGACGCCGCGAACATGTCCGGGTATTTGAGCGGCTTGTCTTCGCCTTCCGTGGTCGAGATGATGACCACTTTGTGCGCTTCCCCGAGGTCGAATGCCGCGGGGCAGACCAGGTTTCCCACATTCTCGATGAACAGCACACCGCCGTCTTCGGGGGCGAGCGACTCGACCGCACGGGCCACCATGTGAGCATCGAGGTGACAGCCCTTTCCTGTGTTGACCTGGATCCCGGGAATCCCCACGGCGCGAATCCGCTCGACATCGTTGCTCGTCTGTTGGTCTCCTTCGATGACGCAGATCGGGGTTCGCTCTCGCAAGGCGTCTGCGATTCGCACCAGCAGGGCGGTCTTTCCCGAGCCGGGACTCGAGACCAGATTCACCACGAAGATTCCGTGCGCCTCGAAGCCGCGGCGATTCGCCGCGGCGCATTCGTCGTTCCGCGCCAGCAGATCCTGTTCGACCGTGACGATGCGAGACTCTAGAGCGTGGGAATGCGTATGACGGTCGCCGTGGGAATGAGAATGGGAGGGGTCGCCGTGCAGATGAGGGTGGAAGTGATCGTCGTCGAGGTGATGGTGGCGGCCGGAAGCGACCGCCGCCTCGATGTTCACTTCCCCGGAACCGCAACCGCAGGTGGTACACATCACGCCACCTCCAACTCTTTGATTCTGATCTGCTCGCCGTCGCGTAGCTTCATTCGGTAGCCGCCGCAGCCTTCACAGGCCTCGCCGCGACGTGTCAGAGGCACGACGGCTTCGCAGTCCCAACACCAGGCCTCGCCAGCGACGTCGAGAATCTCCAGCCGTGCCCCCTCGGCAACGGTTCCGCGCGTGACACTCTCGAAGCAGAACGAAAGCGCCGCACGCTCCACGCACGAGAGAACCCCAACCTCGAGACGAACGGCAAGGACACGACCGAAGCCGTCCTCGACCGCCCGCTTCTCGATGATCTCCAGCATGCCGTTGCTGAGGCTCAGTTCGTGCATCTCACGCCTCCGCGATCTCGAGCTGGATACCCACGCAGGGGTCGATCGCTGTCATGAGCAGGCCGACGGCTCGTCGGGTCGTTGTGAGATCTTTCGCCGGCGCACCGGCGAGACCCTGGGCCAGCGGCCCGCGCGGATGAAAATTCCATTCGGTAGGCGCCAGGGTCCGGTAGCGGGCAATGCGCCCGTCGCGCACCTCGACCCAGTGGAACAGCCGACCCCGCGCCGTGTCGACGGACCCGAGCGCGCGCCCCGTGCTGATCTCCCGAAGAGCCGGCACCTCACCCGGAGCAAGCGCGAGGATCTGATCGTGGATGTCGCCCAGAAGGGTGGGCACTTCGAGGAGTCTGGCGGCGAGTTGGGTCGAGAGGCCATAGCCGTGTTCGCCATGCAGCTCCCGCACGAGCGGCGTATTCGCGAGGCTCGCCAGTGCTCCCGTCTGCCGGACCTCGCCGTGCTGCTCCGGCTGGCCGCAGTACTCCCAGGCGTCGTCGCGAGCAATCCGATCGCAGATATACGCCTCGTCGAATTCATTGACGGGCTGAATGCCGACGCCTCCGAAGTCTTCAAGTTGGTTGGAAACGACCCAGTCGAAGACCGCCGCAGTCGGGTTGCTACCGGCCCGGAACCATGCCTCGAAGCTGCTGCGGCTCCGGAGGACTTC
>JAFDEI010000247.1 GCA_019310425.1 Deltaproteobacteria bacterium
TCGCGTGAACCGCATCACCGGGAACCTCCAGCAGCTCCCCGAGGAGATCGCCGAGGCGATGGCGGAGATCAACCAGGGAGCGGAAAACCAGGAAGCCGCGGTCGAAGAAACCGCATCCCTGCTCGCGACACTCAATACCTCGATCCAGGGCATCAACAAAGAGATCGAAGAACTCGCGCGCCACAACGAAGAGAGTTCCTCTGCGGTCACCGAAATGGGCACCGCGGTCGATCAGGTCGCGCACAGCGCGCAGACGGTCGATCGCGTGGTCGACGCTTCGGCATCCGCAGTGCACCAGATGGGTCTGCAGATCCGGCGCGTGGCCGAGAGCGCGGACAGCGTGCAGCAGGTCGCGGAAGAAACGGCTGCGTCGATCGCACAGATGGACCACGCGATCCAGGAGGTCGGCAACCATGTGCAAAGTGCCTCAGAGCTGACCGAAAAGGTGACCAGCACCGCAGAAGACGGCACCCGCGCGGTTGGAGCGACGATCGACGGCATCGCACAGATTCGCGACATGACCCTCGAGGCCCGTATGGCTCTGGAGGGGCTGGACGGGCGCATCGCCGAGATCGGCGAAATTGCCACGGTGATCGGCGGAATCAGCGACGAGACCAACCTGCTCTCGCTCAACGCGGCGATCATCGCCGCGCAGGCGGGCGAGCACGGCAAGGCGTTCGCGGTCGTCGCCGAACAGGTCAAGACCCTCGCGCGCCGCACCACCACGAGTGCCAAGCAGATCGAGGAACTGATCGCCGCAGTCCAGCTGGAAAGCGAGAATGCGGTGAAGGCCATGGGCGCCGGCATCGATGCGGTCGAAGAAGGCGTCGATCGCTCGCGTGTGGCCGGTGAAGCGCTCGAAGCCATCATGCTGTCGTCTCGCGACGCGAGCGGGCGCGTGAGCGAGATCGCCCGCGCGGCCGAGGAGCAGGCTCGCAATTCCAAGCACGTCGCGGATTCGGCGCAGCAGACTTCCGATCACATCCAGCAGATCTCGTCGGCGATGAATGAGCAGGCCCAGGCCGCAGACCAGCTGCTATCGAACTCGACCGAGGCGGTCGAGATGTGCCGCCTGGTCAGCATGGCCACCGAGGAGCAGCGCGAGACCGCGCTGTTCATATCGACCAACGTCACGTCCATTACCGAGATGATTCGCTCGATCCAGCGCGAAACGACCGCACACGAGCAGACCAGCTCCATCGTCGGAACGACCATCAACACGATCCTCGACAACGCCAACAAAAGCTGTCAACGGATTCCCGAGGTAGCGCGGATCGTGAGTGATCTGCAGCGCCAGAGCGAAGCCGTCGGAGAAGAGGTCGCACGTCTCGAGGCCGACCCGCAGCAAGTCGACACGGCTGCGACACACTAGGTTCCTGATCCGCTCCCGCGGATCGGGAACCGGGCGGAAGCTTTGGCCGCGAAGCGGCCAATACGCAGCTAGGTTCCTGATCCGCTCCCGCGGATCGGGAACCGGGCGGGCGCCCTACCCCACTCGATCCGCTGCGACGGTTTCGAGTGCTGCGCAGATCCCCGCCAGGTCCGCGAGCCGATCGCCCAGCGCGGCCGGCACGATCTCGAGGCCCGCGGCGATATCGGGCCAGATCAGCTCGCGCACGCGCGCGCGCAACGGCGCGAAGCAGAGTTCTTCACCTGCCGCGACCGCGATGGTGCCGAGCACGATGCGCTCGGGGGCGAAGGCGAACGCGATCGTCGCGATTCCACGTGCGACGGTTTCGCGCCAACGTGCAAATTCGCCGAGCGCGAAGGCATCGCCCGCGTGTGCGGCCGCGACCAGGTGCTCCGGCGTTACCCGCCCGGGCCCGCCAGCCAACTCGGCCACTGTACTGCCCACCGGAGTTACTTCGCGCAGTCGTTTCGCCCAGGCGGCACCGCCCGCGTAGGCTTCGAAGCAGCCCCGAAGGCCGCAGGCGCAACGTTCCCCGCCCGCTTCGAGTGTGATGTGGCCGAGTTCGCCCGCATTGCCATGGTGACCGCGGTAGAGCCGGCCAGCGAGGATCAGACCGCCGCCGACCCCGGTCGACATGGTGAGATAGACGATGTCGCGGTAGCCGCGGCCCGCACCGAAGCGCCACTCCGCCAGCGCAGCTGCGTTGGCGTCGTTCTCGAGTGCGACCGGGCCACCGAGCCCCGCTTCGATCCACGCGGCCAGCGGGACCCGCCCCCATCCCGGCAGGTTCGGCGGCTCGACGACCTCGCCGTTTCGGACATCGACCGGCCCGGGTGCCGAGACTCCGATCGCGCCGATCCGATCGCGCCCGACCCCCGCAGCGGCGAGCAACTGTTGCGCATCTTCGACGATCCGGGCGACGTCGCGCTGCGCATCACCGCTGGCTTCGATCGGTCGGTGGAAGCGCTGCACGACCTCGCCTTCCGCGTTGCCGAGCGCGAGCGCGAGTTTGGTACCGCCGATGTCGATCCCGAGCAGCAGCAGGAGAAAACCCTTTGTATCTCGGGGGGTTCCGAGGCTCGAGCGAGAATATCACAAGCTGACTCAGGAAGAGACGGTTTCCGGCCGATAGAAAACACAGTGAGAACCGGAACCTGCGCATCCCGCTGCCGGTGTGAGGAGGGAGTCCGAATGTTCGATCGAATCATGGTTGCAGTGATGGTGATGTCATTGGCGATGGGGCTGGGTTGTGCTTCCACCCTCGCCGACCCGACGGGTCGCTACAACTCGCTCGAGGAGGCCCAGCGCCGCTACACCGAGCTCATCCGCTGGGGCGAGATCAAGCGCGCGAGTCAGTATGTCGAGCCTGAGCTGCGAGATGAGTTCGTGAGTTACGCATTGGTTTTCGAGCAGATTCGAATTACCGACACCAACACCGACGAGGTGAGGCTGGATCCGGGAGAGACTACCGCGAGCGTCGACGTGATCTACCACGGCTACTCGAACACGACTTTCATCGAAAAGCGGATCTTCGAGACTCAGCAGTGGACTCGGCACGACGGCTTGAAGAACGTCTGGCTGGTGAAGCCCGAGATCGAACAGATCGCCGCCGCCTTCGTCGGCAAACGCCACTGACGGCGAAATCGGGATGCGCATGGGAATACCGCAGGGGGGGCGGATGGAGTTTCAACGCAAGATCCTGATCGTGGACGACACCGCGATGTTCCGCGAACTGAATTCGATCTTCCTGGCCCGTTTCGGAGCCGTCGTCACGGCGAGCTCGGGCGAAGCCGCACTCGAACTGATTCGGAAGCAACGCCCATCGATCATCGTCACCGATCTCAATATGCCCGGCATGGGCGGTGATGGCTTGTGCCGCGAGGTTCGGCGAGATCCTGAACTGGCCTGTACGCCGGTCATCATCCTGACCTCCAGCGACTGTGCCGCCGACCGCGCGCGCGCAGTACGCGCCGGTGCGAACGACATCGTCGCGAAGCCCATCAGCCGCATGACGCTGGTCGAATCCGTGAGCCGCTTCTTGCGCTCGCCGAGCCAAGGCGGGCTCGCGCGCGTCGACGTCGAGACCAACGTTCGAATCCGCACAGCCGACATCGAGGCCTGGGGGCTCAGTTGCAATCTCTCGCGCGGCGGCATCTTCGTCGAGGCCGACGCCGTCATGCCGAGCGCAACCGAGGTCGAGCTCGAATTCGAGCTGCCCGAAGCGAATCTGCCGCTGCGCTCCACGGCGCGAGTCGTCTGGGCGCGTGAAGGCGACCCCCATGGCTCCCGATCCGGCATGGGCCTGCAATTCCTCGCGATCGATCGCGAGGCATCGCAGCAGATCGAGAGCTTCATCTTCGAGCGCGCGCCGCACGAAGCGCCCGCGCGTTCGGTGCGGTCGACCAGCGCAGCATGAAACGTTCCTTGATCGCCCTCTCCTTCCTCGCGGCCTTCGCCTTCGCTCTCCCCAGCGCGGCGGTCGACCTCTCGGCCAGCCCGGAGACGATCGCGGCCGAGAAGACGCACTGGGTCGAACTCCTGAGCGATAAGCAGAACGCACTCGCCAACGCCAAGGCCCGGCAGGCTCGGGCACAGGCGACCTACCAGCGCATACGGACCCGCGGCAACAAGTCGGGCGGTGATACTCGATTGCGGGCCGTCACGGAGCTGAGGGCCTCGGAGGACGCAGTCGCCGAGGCGGAAGCAGAACTCGAAGCCACGCTCACCAGAGCCCGGCGTGAAGGCGTTCCGCCCGGCTGGATCCGCGACGCCAACGATCGCGCCAACACCGCCCCCGCAGCAGCGAACAACTAGGCTCGACTCGAGCGGCCAGGTGTAAGCCCGGAGTGCGAGCTAGTTCTCCACCATTTCGCTGATACCCGGGTTCGGGTTGATCTCCGTGATCAGCGGACTGCCCTTGATCACGGTGAGCACGCGGTCGCCCTGCTTCACGATGAGATTGTGGCGCGTCGCCATCTCGCCGTGGTGGCGGAAACGGATCTTCTCGATCACGATCGGCTCGTCGGAGTTACCCACCGGAACACCGACGTTGACCGAGCCGGCATTGACCTGGATACTGTTGACCGCGTTCTCGTATTCCGGACGCGCGCCGGCGCGATCGAGGTCGCGATTCAACGCGCGCAGGTGCTCCAGCCGATTCGAGAGTCGTTTCGCGTACGCGTCCATCGTGCCCGCCGGCGGTGCGGTCAGACGCCCGTAGCTACCGATGCCCTGAGTCTGTTGGGTCTGCGCGCGATCGCGGTAACGCGGCGGAATCGACTTCGCGTCATCCGTGTAGGCGTAGCCGCCGTCGTCAGTCCGCCACGAGTAGATCTCGCTCGCAAGCGCAGGCAGGCTGAAGCAGACGGTGAGCGCCGCAACAGCCGTCCAGCACAGCCCGTCGCGTAGCATCGGAAACCTCGACATTTTTCGTACCTCCACGCCGCATTCTGACATGGAGTGACAGATTTTGTCAATTAAATCAGCTATTTGAATACGCAGATCCAATGCAGCACGCGAGCAATTGCGGGGTTTGACAGGCGGAGCGACAGTGGATATACAGATGCTCCTTTTGTTGCGGGGTAGAGCAGTCTGGTAGCTCGTCGGGCTCATAACCCGGAGGTCGTCGGTTCGAATCCGGCCCCCGCTACCAAACAGTCGAGACGCCCGGAGCCCTCACGGTTTCGGGCGTCTTCGCTTATGG
>JAFDEI010000075.1 GCA_019310425.1 Deltaproteobacteria bacterium
CCCGCACGCGATCGTTCTCGACGTGGTCGAGGGCGACACCCACGCGGAGATCGAATTGAAGGACCTCGAGCTGAATCCAGTACTGCCGGCCGAACTCTTCCAGCTGCGCGCGCCAGCGGAACCCGGGGCGATCGAAGGAGAGGGCGGGTGAGGATGCGGAGATCAGGGGGAAGGATGGGGCGGGCGACCTTCGCCAGCGCGCTGCTCGTCGCGCTCGCGGCCTGCTCGAACAACCCCTACTCCGAATCCGACGACGACCTCAAGGTGCGTTACAAGACGCTCCCGGGTCCGACCAAGACCCTCGACCCCGCGGTCAGTTACAGCGCGCTCGAACACCAGATCACCGCGAATGTCTACGAGACGTTGCTCGAGTACCACTATCTGAAGCGTCCCTACACACTGATGCCGGGTCTCGCGGTCGCGGTGCCCGAGCGGCAGGCCCGCGAAGGGGGGCGGGTCGCCTACCGCTTCGATCTCCGCGAGGGGATGGATCGTCGCCGCAGACATCGCATTCGAACTGATGCGGATTGCCGACCCCGCGGTGACGAGCCCCGTGATCGCGACCTTCTCGAAGATCGCGGGCTTGCGCGATTTTTCGCAACGCCTGCAGGCGCTTCGCGACGAGTCGCCGGAGTTTGCGGCGCTGCGGATCGATCGGCAGTACGAGAAAGCGGGAAGCATCGAGGGCGTTCGGCTTCACGGTGACTTCGGCCTGGAGATCGTCTTGACCGAGCCCTATCCGCAGATTCTCTACTGGTTCGCGATGCCGTTCACGACCCCGGTTCCGTGGGAGGCGGTGGCCTATTACGACGGCGAAGAGGGAAGGCCGTTCTTCAAGGACCACCCGGTCGGCTGCGGCCCGTTCGAGGTCAGCGAGTTCGACAAGCAGAGCAAGATCGTGATGTCGCGCAACGCGAACTGGTACGGCGTGCAGCATCCGGAATGGAAGGCGCCCGGCACGGTCTACCCGTCCGAAGGCGAGGCGATCGATCGCCGACTCGGCCGACTCGATCCCGCCTACGTGGGCCGATCGTTGCCGCTGCTCGATCGCATCGAGCTGCGCCTGGAGAAGGAGCACATCCCCGCGTTCAACAAGTTCCTCCAGGGTTACTACGACGCGTCGGGCATCGTGCACGAGAGTTTCGACAAGATCGTTCAGGAAGGCGGGCTGTCGCCCGAGATGGCTGCGCGCGGAATGAAGCTCGAGAAGTCCGTCGACCCGGACATCTACTACATCGGCTTCAACATGAACGATCCGGTGATCGGCGCGCCGGCGGGTGAGCGCGGTCGGAAGCTGCGGCAGTCGATGAGCCTCGCCATCGATGTCGTGGAGTTCAACCGCGTGTTCAACAATGGCCGCGGCGTGCCCGCGCAGTCGCCGATTCCGCCCGGGATCTACGGCTACGAGCAGCCTTACCGGAACCCCTTTCGCCAACTCGACCTCACGCGCGCCCAGGCGCTGCTCGAAGCAGCGGGTTACTCGGGCGGCATCGATCCCGAGACCGGCAAGCCGCTGCGGCTCAGCTTCGACCTGGGCGACACCTCGACCGCGGGGCGGCTGCGCTTTCAGTTCTTCGTCGACCAATGGGCGAAGCTCGGGATCGATGTCGAAATTGCCGCCACCAACTACAACAAGTTTCGCCAGAAGGTGAAGGAGGGTGCGTACCAGATCTTCATGTGGGGCTGGATCGCCGACTACCCGGATCCCGAGAACTTCCTGTTTCTGCTCTGGGGCACGATGGCACAGGCGAATAGCGGCGGGCCCAACACTGCGAACTTCGACCACCCTGAGTTCAACCGACTGTTCGAGGAGATGAAGGGGCTCGATAACGGGCCGGAGCGGCTGGCGATCATCCACCGCATTCGGAGTCTGCTGGAAGAAGAACGCCCCTGGATCGAGCTCTATCACCGAGAGAGCTACGCCCTCTACCACAGCTGGATGAGGAATGTGAAGCCGGCAGGCCTGAGCCTGCCCGCTGCGAAATACGTCGACATCGACCCGATCGAGCGAAAACGGATGCGCGACGCCTGGAACCAGCCCATTCTCTGGCCCGCGTACGCGGGCTTCGCATTGGTTGCGCTGATCGCGATTCCAGGAGTGGTGACGTTCCTGCGGGAGAGGCAGTAATGCTCGCGTACATCGTCCGGCGGACGGCCTACGGTTTCGTGGTGGTGCTCGGTGTGTTGCTGCTGCTGTTCGCGCTGTTCTTCCTGTACGCGGAGCCGATCGAGATGGCGCGCCGCGCGGTGGGCGAGAAGGCTCCACCGGAGGTGCTCGAGCAGTGGGTGGTGAACCACGGCTACGACAAGCCGACCTGGTGGAATTCCGAATCTCCCGGCGACACCATGCTCGTCGATCATTTTCGGAGCATGCTGACGTTCGACTTCGGACGCAGTGATGCCGATGACTCGCCGATCCTCGAGCGTATCCGAGCCGGTATGGGGCCGAGCCTGTCGCTCACGCTGCCGATCTTCACCGTCGGTGTGTTGCTCGGCGTCGGGCTGTCGCTCTTCGTAGCCTACTTTCGCGAGACCTACATCGACCGCATGGGCGTGGTGCTCTGCGTGCTCGGGATGAGCTTGTCGATCCTGCTGTACATCATCGGTGGCCAGTTCCTGATCGGCAAGATGTTGCGCTGGTTCCCGATTTCGGGTTTCGACGCCTCACCGGCCGTGATGCTGCGCTTCCTCGCGTTGCCGGTGCTGGTCGGCCTTGCGGAGGGTCTTGGCGGCAGCATCCGGTTCTATCGGACCGTCTTCATCGAGGAGACCGGCCGCGACTACGTACGCACCGCTCGAGCGAAGGGTTGCGGCGATGGCCGGATCATGGCGCGACACGTGCTCCACAACGCGATGATTCCGATTCTCACGCGCGTCGTCGTGAGCATTCCGTTCTTGTTTACCGGCTCGCTCTTGCTCGAGTCCTTCTTCGGCATCCCCGGGCTCGGGTCGATGATGGTGGACGCGATCCACGGCAATGATTTCGCGACGCTGCGCGCGATGGTCTATATCGGCGCGTTGCTCTTCATCGCGGCGCAGATCCTGACCGACATCGCCTACACGCTCGTCGATCCGCGGGTGCGGCTCGCATGACGAGGCGTGGCGAATGAGTCTCGTAGAACCTCACGTCCTGTCGAACATCGTAGTGGCGGTGTTGCTCGGGGGTGCGGTCGCTGCTTTCGCGATCGCGCGGCGCAGCGATCTGTGGAGCCAGGCCGGGCGCGAGTTGATCGGGCGGCGTCCAATCGCAATCGGAGCGATCGCGCTGTTCGTCTCGGTCGCGATGCTCGATTCCGTCGCCTGGGTGGGCGGCGGCGGCGCCGCCGGCAATGTGCTCGAACAGAGCCGACCGCGCAGTGTGGTCGACCGGATGTTTGCGCCGGACTTCAAGGAGAAGAGCTACTCCGCGCCGCTCGCGGACATCGAGTTCTATGGCGGCGCGGATCTCAGCCACCCCGGCTCGCACCTGCTCGGCACCGACATCCTCGGTCGCGACGTGCTGCACCTGACCCTCAAGGGAGCCCGTGTGGCGCTGCTCATCGGGGGGCTCACGAGCCTGATCGTGATTCCGCTGGCGTTGCTGATGGGTATTTCCGCCGGTTACTTCGGCGGTCGCATCGACGACATCGTCTTCTTCGTCGTTTCGACGCTGGCATCGATTCCGACCTTGCTGCTGTTGATCGCGCTCATCATGGTGCTCGGCCATGGGCCGGTGCAGGTCTGCGTCGCGATGGGGGTAACGGGCTGGGTCGGCTTCTGTCGGATCGTGCGCGGCGAGACCTTCAAGTTGCGTGAGCTCGACTACGTCCAGGCTGCGCGCGCACTCGGGGTGTCGGAGATCGGGATCATCCTGCGGCACATTCTGCCGAACCTGATGCACCTGGTGGTCATCACCTTCGTGTTGCTCTTCTCGGGGCTGGTCCTGTCGGAGGCGATTCTCGCCTACCTCGGCATCGGCATCGACGGCAGCTGGGGGCAGATGATCGACCAGGCGCGCGACGAACTCGCGCGCGATCCGATCATCTGGTGGAACCTGGTCGCCGCCTCGACCGCGCTGTTCGCGCTGATCCTGTCGGTGAACTTCGTCGGTGACGCGGTGCGCGACATCCTCGACCCGAAGACGCTCGGAGAGGGCGAATGATCGGCCCGGTGCTTCGGATCGACGAGGTGCTGACGACCTTTCCTGCGGCGGGTACCCGAATTCCAGTCGTCGATCATGTGAGCCTCGAAGTCCACGCGGGCGAGGTGCTCGCGCTCGTTGGCGAGTCAGGCTGCGGCAAATCCATGACTGCACTCTCGGCGATGCGGCTGGTGCCGAAGCCGGGGCGGGTCGAGTCCGGGAACATCCAACTCTGCGGCCGCGACGTGCTCGCTCTATCGGTCAGCGAGATGCGTGCAATGCGCGGTGGCGAAGCGGCGATGATCTTCCAGGAGCCGATGACGAGTCTCAATCCGGTTCAGACCGTCGGCGCGCAGGTCGTCGAGGCGATCAGGTTGCACGAGCGGGTTTCGTTCGTTGAAGCGCGCAAGCGCACGATCGAGATGTTCGACCGGGTGCAAATTCCCGACCCGGAGCAGCGCTTCGGTGCCTACCCGCACCAGCTGTCGGGTGGGCTCAAGCAGCGCGTGATGATTGCGATGGCAGCCGCGATGCGTCCGAAGCTGCTGATCGCCGACGAGCCAACGACCGCGCTCGACGTGACCATCCAGGCGCAAATACTCGAGTTGCTGCGAGAACTCCAGCGTGAGCTCGGTACGGCGATCCTGCTCATCACTCACGATCTCGGCGTGGTGAACGAACTGGCCGATCGGATCGCCGTGATGTACGCCAGCCGAATTGTCGAGCAGGGTGAACGTGTGGATGTGCTGGCGTCCGCACGGCACCCCTATACCGAAGGCCTGCTGCGCTCGGTCCCGGCAGCCGCCCGGCGCGGGGAAGCCCTGCACGAGATCGCGGGCGTCGTGCCCTCGCCGAGTGAGTGGCCGGCGGGCTGCCGTTTTTCGACGCGGTGCGATCGGGTGGAGAGTCGCTGCGGTGACGCGGTGCCGACTTCGACGCAGGTCGCCCCCGGTCACACGGTGGACTGCTTCGTCGTGGCCGACGAGGTTGCGCAATGAGTGCGGCGATCGAGGGGAGTCCGAACGCCTGCGAGCCGCTGCTGCGCGTCGAGGGGCTGCGCACCTGGTTCCCCATCAGAGCCGGCATCTTGCAACGCACGGTGGGGAACGTACGCGCGGTCGACAATATCGATTTCGAGGTTGCCGCGGGTGAAACGCTCGCACTCGTCGGCGAGTCCGGCTGCGGCAAGACCACGGTCGGGCGCTCGTTGCTGCGCCTGGTCGAGCCGCAAGCCGGTCGCGTACTGTTCGACGGCGTCGATCTGTGCACGCTGTCGAAGCGCGAGCTGATTCCGTACCGCAGCGACATCCAAATCGTGTTCCAGGACCCGATGGCGTCGCTCGACCCGCGCATGCGGGTGCGCGACGCGATCGCCGAGGGCATGCGCTCGTTCGGCATCGGTGCGAACGCGGCCGAGCGGACCGAACGCGTCGCGGCGCTGCTGGAGCGCGTGCAGCTCGACCCCGCCTGGATGTCGCGCTACCCGCACGAATTCTCCGGTGGGCAGCGTCAGCGCCTCTGTATCGCGCGAGCACTCGCGGTGGAGCCGCGGCTGATCGTCTGCGACGAAGCGACTTCGGCACTCGACGTGTCGATCCAGGCGCAGATCCTGAATCTGTTGCGCGATCTCCAGCAGGACCTCGGGCTCGCCTACCTCTTTATCACGCACGATCTCGGCGTCGTGCGTTATCTCGCCGATCGCGTCGCAGTGATGTATGTCGGCGAGATCGTCGAGCAGGGTCCGACCGAGCAGATCTTCGAGCGGCCTTCGCATCCGTACACGCAGGGTCTGTTGTCCGCGATTCCGTCGACCGATCCGGGCCGCCGCGGTATCAGCGCGCGTGTGATCGGCGACGTCCCCTCACCCGCGAATCCACCCGACGGCTGTCGCTTCCACCCCCGCTGCCCACAGGCCTTCGAGCGCTGTGGTCGCGAGCGGCCGCCCACCTATTTCGCGGGCGAAGGCAGCAGCCGTTGCTTCTTGTCCGACCCCGCAGCCGGCTGACCGCTGTTCCGCTGTCAACGGAATTCGACATGCGGGTAAGGTGCCGGCGTCGGCGGGCCGAATGGCATGTCGAGGGAATTCATGAAGCCGAAGCAGAAGATCGGTGACCTGTTGGTCGCTTCCGGCACCATCGACGAGGCGCAGCTCACGGCGGCGCTCGGTGAACAGAAGACCTGGGGCCGACCGCTCGGGATGACGCTGGTCCGGATGGGCTTCGTCGACGAAGATACGCTGGTCCACACACTCGCGAGTCAGCTCAAGCTTCCGGTCGTCAATCTCGCGGGCAAGGTCGTGAACCGGGAAGTACTCGACCTCATCCCCGTGGACCTCGCCGAGAAGTATCGCTGCATCCCGCTGTTGCTCAATGAGGAGGGTGGAAAGCAGGTGCTCTACCTCGGCATGGAGGATCCTGCGGATCTCGCGGCAGTGGATGAGATCAGCTTCCAGATCGGCGAAACCGTCAAGCCCGTGCTGGTGGCTCCGAGCGAGCTCGAAGAGGCACTGCACCGCCACTACCACTGGGCGTCCAGCTCGACCAACCCGGAGATGACGACCGAATCCGACCCCCACGCGCTCGACGAAGGCGGCGAGCCGCAGTTCATCGACCTCCCCGGAACGACCGGCGGGGAAAGCCAGGCTGCCACTTCCGGGAGGTCGGAGTCGACCGGGAGCCGGTCAGCCGGTGTTTCGCCCGAATGGATTCTGCGCGCTCTCAGTCAGTTGTTGGTCGAGAAGGGAATCATCACGCGTGACGAGCTGGTCGATCGAATCCAGTCTGCCATGCGGGCCGGAGACGGCGACCTCTGACGCTCGACAACATCAGACACATTCATGCGTCTGCGACCGTCGCTGCTTGACACCCGGTAGCAGTAGGGCCACATTGCCCCGCCCAACTCGCGGAAGGAGCATCCATGCGCCTCGAATTTGGTTTTCAGCTTTCCGATGTCGAAGTCCCGCGGTTCTCGGTCGAGGCGGTCGAAGGCATCGGCAAGCTCTTCACGCTGGCGACGTTGGTACTGAACGTGCTCGACAACAAGTCGAAGGTCGAGATCGTCTTCCACGGCCTCAACCCGGAAGACCCCGAGTCGAAGTTCAACGCGTTCAGGGAAATCGTCGCGGGCTCCAGTACCACGGGCGACTTGCGCTACGAGATGGGAAACGGCGGTCGCGTGCCGGGTTCCTCGAGTTCGTTCCGCTGGGTAACCGTCAGCCGCTAGCAGGTCGGGCAGCTTCCTCCGGTCCAGCGGTGGTGGCGTGCGAGGCTCATCGAGACGATGTCCCGCAAGGCCACGTCCGGTCCGCGCGCGAACGGAAGTGCGGCCGCGTAGCGTTCGAAGGCACGGCGGCGGACCGGGTCCGGGAATTCATCGGGCAGTGAAGCATTGAGTTCTGCGAGTGCGCGGATGCGGTCGGCGTCGGACAGTCGCCGAGGGAAGCGCACGCCTTCGAGATCGATCAATCGGGTGGTGAGCTGCTCGCCGTCGCGCTGCAGGATTACGTGACTCGCCTTCAGGTCGCCATGGATCGCGCTGCGGCGGTGGAGCCGAAGGACGAGCGCCAGTAAGGCGTCGACGATTTCGTCCGGGCGCGCGAGTGTGGGCGGGCAGGCGTCGGCGGGCTCGCCGGGCCGAGCGTCGAGAAACACCGCGGTCGAAACGAAGGGGAGTCCCCAGCGGTGATCCATGCCCACCCTGCCAGGCGCGGCGTGCGGGCGAGCCGCGAAATCGGTCGGCCAGGCGGTGTGTGATGCCGCGTGCGTGGTATTCCTTGACGACCAGGGGGCCGATTGTGCTCATGCCCGCAGTCACGCGCGCGCGTGAGTCGGATTTCAATTCGACCCAACCGTCACCGCCGCGGGCCGTCTCGTGGGTGGCCAGCGCGCATCGCAGTGCGGTCGGATCGGCGCCGCGGAGCCGGAGCCCGGACGCGCCGTCGAGATGCAGCTGCGCGACCGCCGGGCCGGGGTGGTGCGGCCCCTGCTCACGGGTGCAAGTACTCACGCCACGGCCCGCTCGAGTTCTGTGCGCAGCACGTCGATTTGGCGATCCCAGCTCAGTGTCTCGGCGACCTTTCGGGAGTCCGCGGCGCGACGCGCGCGCAGCGCTGGTTCCTGGAGCCGCTCGAGTTCTCGCGCGAACCCCGTCACGTCTTCCGGATCGGCTACCACGCCGCCCGAATCGCGCAGCAGCTCGGCTGCACCGACGGCTCCGCTCGTGACCACGGGCAGCCCGGCGGCGGCCGCTTCCAGGCACACGTTTCCGAACGCGTCGTAGCGGCTGGGTAGGAAGAGCGCGTCGGCCGCCGCGTAGACGGGGGCGAGATCTGCGCGGAAGCCGAGAAAGGAGACGCGCGACGCGACACCGAGCCGGCGGGCGAGCCGCTGCCAGCGCGCTGGCGCATCGCGGCCCGCAACCCAGAGCTCCGACGCGCTGGGGCCACTGCGAGCGAGCGCGCGCAGTGCGGTGTCGAGTCCCTTGCGTTTGAAGCCCGAGCCTGCGAACAGCCACACCGGCAGGTTGCTCGCGCCGAGCCGCGCCCGCAGCTTCGCGCCGCTGCCGGCGCGGTTGCGCGGGTGGAAGCGCTCGAGGTCGACTCCGTTGCGCACGACCGTCAGTCGCTCTGCGGGCAGCTGGTAACGACGTTGAATTTCCGATCGCACCATTTCGGACAAGCACAGCACCCGCTGTCGTGGGTCGCGGAAGATCCGGCGCTCGGCCGCGAGCAGGACCGCGTGGCGGGGTGAGAAGCGCCAGGCGTGGTGGAGGCGGCCGTAGCGCCGTTCCATGTAATCCGCGTGCGAGCCCGCGCCCGCCCGGTAGACGTGCTGCCGGCGAGTGCGTGAAAACGACAGCACGCAGTCGGCTCGCGAGCCCGCGATCGCGCGGGCCGCTGCGGCCGAAAACCCGAGTACGCGCAGCGGTTGCCAGCCTCGCGGTACCGCGACGCGGCGAACGGCAACCTCAGGCGAGTCATCCGCGCGGCGCGCGATCACCTCGACCTGGTCCCCCAGGCGCGCGAGCCCGTGAGCGATCGTCCACGCGACGGCTTCGGCACCGCCTGATCCGGCTTCGAAGCGCTCGATGACCAGCGCGATGCGCATCAGCGCCTAATTTGAGCGGGTGTCAGTTGGGCTGGAAGCGGAGGAATCGGGAGCCGCGGGGTGAGAGGTGGGCCGGCGGGCCAGCCAGCGGATTGCGAGAATCGCCGCACCGAAGCTCGCCGCTGCGCTGAGCGGGGACGCGGCTGAGTTGCGGCAGCTCGTTGCCGTGCAGAATCGCCCTTTCCACTGCTCGACCGTGGACGCATTCGCGGTTCCGGGCGACGCTCCATCGGGCGTCGCTGCGCCGGCCGCCGCGGCGACGCCGATCCACAGCAATGCGGCGAGCAAGGCCCCGGCGACGTGTGAGGAGGGCAGCGGGGTGGGCGAGAAGGGCATGCGGGGAGTGTACCTCGGCGTGGTAATCGTGTGCCAGTACGCGGTGTTGGCGCATTACGCGTTGACGGCTTCCGGCGGTTGTTCGTATATTCCCGGCCCGAAACATGGCAGGAGGCCGTGGTCGGTCCGGTCCGACACCCGTAGAGCAGATGACGTCCATGCCGAAGTCTGAAACGAAGCCGAAGTCTCGCACGCGTAGCGACAAGCGGAATCGGATCGTCGACGCCGCCATCTCGGTGTTCGCGCGGTCGGGGTTTCACCGTGCGCGTGTTTCCGATATCGCGGCTGAAGCCGGGATCGCGTACGGTCTCGTCTACCACTATTTCAAGAACAAAGAAGAAATCCTCAATACGATCTTCGAAGAGCGCTGGACCGGCTTCCTCGAGGCCGTGGAGAACATCGCCGACTCGCCGGGATCGACCGAGGAAAAGCTGGTCGGGATCACCTCGATGATCCTCGGCGCGAACCGCGTGAATCCGGAATGGGTGAAGGTCTTTGTACTCGAAATTCAGCGCTCGTCGCGTTTCGCAGAGCCCGGTCAGATCCGCGCGGTCGGTCGGTTGTTCAGCGCGGTGGCACGCGTGCTCCGCGACGGGCAGGCCAAGGGCGAGGTTCGTGGCGACCTGGATCCCGACATTGCGTGCTACATCGTGGTCGGGGGTCTCGAGACCGTGGTCACCGGGCTGGTGCTGGACGTGATCGAGATCGATTCCAGTCAGGCCGAGAGCGAATATTATTCGAAGGTGGCGGCCACAGTCGTCGAAATCTTTCTCCGCGGCCTCGCCGCGGACAGCCGCGACCAGTGAGAGGGGTATGATCGAAGCCAGGGGGCTCTCCAAGCGGTACGGCGACGTAGTCGCGGTCGACGACGTGTCGTTCTCGATCGGCAAGGGGGAAGTCGTCGGCTTCCTCGGGCCGAACGGTGCGGGCAAGACCACCACGATGCGGATGCTCACCGGCTTCCTGCCGCCGACCGAAGGCACGGCGGTGATCGCCGGGCATGACATCTTCGAGCAGGCGATCGATGCACGGCGTTCTGTCGGATACCTGCCCGAGACGCCGCCCCTCTATCCCGAGATGACCTGCCGCTCCTACCTGACCTATGTCGCGAAGATCAAGGACGTCCCGCGGGCAAGACGGCACGGCGCGGTCGACCAGGCGATCGAGCGCTGTGGGCTCGAAGACGTGCACCGCCGTGTGATCTCGACGCTGTCGAAGGGCTTTCGCCAGCGGGTCGGAATCGCGCAGGCGATTCTCGGCGATCCGCCGGTGTTGATCCTCGACGAGCCGACCGTGGGCCTCGACCCCCTCCAGATTCGCGAGATTCGCTCGCTGATTGCCGGGCTCGCAGCCCCGGGCAAGGGCGAGAGCCAGCAGACGGTCGTGCTGTCGACCCACATCCTGGCCGAGGTCGAGGCGATCTGTCGCCGTGTGATCCTGATCAGCGACGGCCGCAAGCAGGTCGACGCGCCGATCACCGAATTGACTTCGGGCGGCCGTTCGCTCGAGGAGATCTTCACGCAGGCAACATTGCGCGACGCGTCTGCGGATCTGGATTTGGAGGGAGACGGGTGAGACACATCCCTACCGTGGCCGGCCGCGAGTTGCGATCGCTGTTCGTCTCACCCGTGGCGTACGGCGTGCTGAGCCTGTTCTCGATCCTCGGCGGCGTCTTCTTCATTCTCTACGTCGCGGAGTTCAGCGAGTGGGTGTTCCGACTGCAGCAGATGCAGGCTGCACAGCAGCTCGAAGACCTCAACCTGAGCGACCACCTCGTCAACGGCTTCTACGGCTCGATGTCGATGGTGTTGCTGTTCCTGATCCCGGGCGTAACGATGGGCCTGTTCACGTCCGAGAAGGCCAACGGGACCGATGAGCTGCTGCTCACGAGCCCGCTCACGATCTGGGACATCGTGCTGGGCAAGTTCCTCGCGGCGTCCGCGTTCGTGGCACTGTTGACCGCGATCGTCGGCATGTTCCCGGCGATCCTGTTCCTCTACGGCGACCCGGAGCTGGGCAAGACACTTTCGGGGCTGCTCGGTGTGCTGTTGGTCGGCTGGACCTACGCGGCCATCGGTTGTTTCGCGTCGTCGCTCACGCGCAGCCAGGTGCTCGCGTTCCTGATCACGTTCGTGATCCTTCTCTGCATCCTGCTCGTGCCCGCGATGGCCGACCTCGGGATCGCGGGCGGTGCGCCCGGCATAGCGGAGCTGCTCCGCTGGCTGTCGACCGGTGCGCATTTCGACGAACTCTCGAAGGGGCTCGTCGACACCTCGGATCTCGCGTACTTCGCGGTGATCATCGGGGTTTTTCTGTGCATGACCAAGGCGGTGGTGGAGTCGGTTCGATGGCGTTGAGGCGGGGGGAGGCGAAATGACGGGTCTGCCTTCGCTACTCGGGGCCCTGGGGCTGGTCGCGCTGCTGTTCGGGCTCGTGAGCTTCATGTTCGCGCTGTTCGGGATTCCGACCGAGCTCGGCTGGATCATGGCGAATCTCGGGGTTGGGACCGTGCTGCTCGCCACCGCCGCCGCGATGAACGTCGACGGCTTGCGGGAGCGGATGCGCTCGGGCGAAGCGAAGCGCGCGAGCAGGTACGGCTCGACCGCGATCCTCACCACGCTGCTGTCGATCGGGATCCTGGGAATGTTGGGCTTTCTGGCCGAGCGTTACCACGTGCGCTGGGATTGGAGTGAGCAGAAGGTCCACTCGCTCTCCGACCAGACCGAGAAGGTGCTCAGCGGCCTCGATCGCGACGTCGAGGTGGTGGCGCTGTTCCCACCGCTCGATGCCCGGCCGATCCGCGATCTGCTCGATCGCTACGAGTATGTGAGTGATCGCTTCCGGGTGGTCGAGTTCGCCGATCCGAACGCGCGCCCCGACCTGCTGCAGAAGTACCAGATCACGCCCGAGCAGCTCGGCAACGGGGTGCTGCGCATTTCGCTCGGCGACGAATCGGTCGAGGTCTCGAAGGTGGACGAGGAGACCGTCACCAATGCCATGGTCAAGCTGTCGCGCACCTCGGAAAAGACGGTGTACTTCCTCGAGGGCCACAACGAGCGTGCGATCGAGGGGGAGGCGGCTTCCGAGAAGAACGGCTACTCGCGCGCGGCGGAAGCGCTGCGCAACGAGAATTACAACGTCGAGAAATTGCTGCTCGCCGCGAAGGGGGATGTCCCTGACGATGCGGATGTCGTGATCATTGCCGGGCCGACACGGCTGCTGCTGTCGCAGGAGCGCAGCGCATTGCACCGTTACCTCGGTCGTGGAGGCGCGGTGATGGCTCTCGTCGACCCGCGCGCGAAGACCGATCTGCTCGAAGACCTCGAGCAGTGGGGCGTGGAGATCGGCGATGACGTGGTCGTCGATCGCCAGCTCGCGGTCTTCGGACGCGCGACCACGCCGTTCGCGCAGCAGTATTCTACGACACACGAAATCACCAGGGATTTCCGCGAGACCACGCTCTTCAACATGGTGCGAAGCGTTCGCGCGAATCCAGACAGCGGCTCATCGTTCAGCGAGATCGTCTTCACGGGCGCCGAGAGCTGGGCCGAGCGTGACCTCGACCGCTTCTTCAGCGAAGGCGAGGCGGAGCTCGGTGACGACGATCTGGCCGGGCCGGTTTCGATCGCGATTGCGGGCACCATCGAACTCTCCGCCGCTGCGGACGGCGATGACGCCGAGTCCCTGCCGGGTCGACTCGTGGTCGTGGGTGACGCCGACTTCGCTTCGAACGAGATGGTCGATGCCTATCTGAACCGCGATCTGTTCGTGAACGCCGTGAACTGGCTGCTCGGCGACATCGAGGCGATTGCGGTGCGGCCGAACACGTCGCGTGCGTCACGCTTCCAGCCGACTGCCGAGCAATTCCAGCGCATTCGGATGCTGTCGTTGTTCGTGCTGCCCCAGCTGTTGGCGGTGCTCGGGGTCTTTACCTGGTGGTCGCGTCGCCACAAGAACGGCTGACGGGCTGTGAATCCGAAATCCACATTCATCCTGTTCCTGGTGGCCGCGGCCCTCGCGTCGTTCGTCTATTTCTACGAGATCGCGGGCGAGGACGAACGTCTCGAGGCCGACGAGGCGCAGAAGCGGGTGGTGGTCGGGGTCGAGCCCGACGATGTCGAGGCGATCGCGCTGACGACGACCGACGGAGTCGCGGTAGCGACCCGGCGCAGCGACGGCGGCTGGCAGGTCGTCGAGCCGCTCGAGTACCCCGCGGACCCCTTCGCGCTCGACGCGATGGCGGCGGCGATCGCGCAGATGGCCGGCGGCACCCCGCTCGAGGACCCGCAGGCACTCGAGGTCTACGGACTCGATGCCCTCGAGCGCGAGGTGCGCTTTCGAGCGGGTGCCGACGAGCGCGCACTGCGAATCGGCGACTCGACTCCGCTCCAGGCGAAGACGTACGTCACACTGATCGACTCGGATACGGTCTTCACGGTTTCTAGCGCGAGTGTGAGAGCCTTCGCGAAATCTTTCGACGACCTCCGTGAGAAGAAGCTGATCGATTTCGATCGCGAAGCAGTCGAGCACATTGCAGTGAACTGGCCGGATGGCGGCGTGGTGCTCCAGCGCAGCGATTCCGGTGAGCCGCAATGGCACCTGGTCCAACCGGTCGCGGGGCCGGCCGACGACGAGACGGTGGCGAAGTTGTTGTCGACGCTCGTATTCCTGCGTGCCGACGGCTTCGTCGACGATCCACCGAGCGACGAGGTCGCGGGCCTCACGCGGCCGATGTTCTCGGTCCGGCTCACGGGAAGCGCGGCGGGTGAGGCGGTCGAACCCTTCGAAGCGGTGCTCGCGATCGGGAGCCACTCGGAGGACGGAGCGCGTCTCGCGCGCGGTGCGCAGCCGGGCCTCTATCGACTCGAGGTAGACCGAATCGGAGATCTCCCCGTCAGTGTGGTGGCGTTCCGCGACAAGCAAGTCGCGCGCTTCGTGGTGTCGGACGCAGAGCGCATCGAGGTCCTGTTCGCCGCCGAGGGAAGTTCCGTTTCACTCATAGCCGAGCGCGGCGAGGGCGGCTGGAACTCCCAGCCCGAGGCTTTCGGTGCGGGCAAGATCGACGCAATGGTCGGAGCGCTCGCGGACCTGCGCGCGATCGACATCGCCGCCGAATCCATGGGGGAGGACGAGCTGGCCGGCGTCGGCCTCGTTCCCGCGAACGTGGTCTTCAAGGTGTTGGGCGCCCCGTCCGGGGAAGCTGAGCCGCCGGTACTGGCGCTCGTGCAGCTCGGCGCGCCGCGAGGCTCCGAGGGGGTGCTGGCGCGTCGCGCGAAGGACGGCACCGTCTACGTGATCGGGCTGGACGAGTCGGAGTATCTGCCGATCAGCTACGAAGCCTTCGAAAACCACTTCCGCGCCGACGATCCCCCCCCCCCTCCGAGCGCGGACGCAGCCGACGAGTCCTAGTACACGCTCGGGGCGAGGGGGAGGCCTTCCGCTCCCTTTTGAACGGTCGCGAAAAGCCTCCCCCTCGCCCCGAGCTCCCACCAGCTGTTCGACACCGCCTAAAGCGGCATGGGCCGGTCGCCGTCCGCGACCGTTCAAAAGGGAGCGGACGGCGACCGGCCCATGCCGCGCGCGTCGAGTCGAGAGCCCGGTGGCACCAGGACGAACGGGAACATTCGCTCGACGCTTGGGGGGGAGGTGGGCTATCTGAGCGCTGATGCCTGCACAGTACCGACGGCTCGCGTTCGCGTGAACACTTCTACCGCCCGTCATCTGCTGTTGATTCTCGTGGTCAGCGCCGGGTGGGAGTGGCTGTTTCTGCACTTCGGAATCAACAGGCTCGACGAGGGCTGGACGCTGTACGCGGCGAAGCGCCTGCACGAGGGGGCCGTGCTGTACCGGGACGTGATGTTCCCGTTTCCGCCGGGGCATCTCTTGGCAGCCTGGGTCGGCTATGCCGTCGATCCGCCCGGCGTCGTGGTTGCTCGGGTCGTCTATGCGGCCTTCGCGGTGGGGGCATCGCTCGGGATCTACCTGCTCGGGCGGAAAGTCATGCCGGCGCACTTCGCGCTGTGGGGCGCGCTATTGCTCGCGATCGCGGCGCCGCGCTCGCATCTCTCGCATCTGCTCTTCGGTTATCGCTATGCACTATTTGCGATCCTCGCGTTGCTGGCTTTCTCGCGGCGAGCCGACGGACACGGCGCGCGCTGGATGTTCGTTGCCGGCCTGTGTGCGGGCACCGGGCTGATCTTCCGGCTGACGCCCGCGGCGACCGCGAGTGTCGCGATCGCGGTCGGGCTGCTGCTCGCAGACCCACGCCCGAAAGTCTGGCTGCGCGACGGTGCGCTCTACGCCGCGGGTCTGCTCGCGGTCGCGTTGCCCGTCGGTCTCTGGTTCGCGAATCAGGTCGGTCTCGAAACACTCTGGCGCGAAGTCATGCTGCGACCCGTCGCGATGACGCAAGAGCAGAGCCTGCCGATCCCGGATCTCGCTGCGTTTCCAGGCTTCGGCCGGCGCTCGATCGCCCGTTGGTTCGTCGCATTGCAGTTCCGGCTCTGGACTCTGCTCTACATCGGCTACGTGCTTGTCGCGGGGAGAATCGCGTGGCGTGCGCTGCGAGATCGGGTCGCGTCGCAGCACGCGGTCTTCGTCGCGATCATCGTCTGGGGCGCGATCTTCTTCTTCCGGGCGCTCGGGCGCTCGGACGAACCACACCTCGACAGCGCTCTGCCGCCCGTCTGCCTGCTGCTCGCCCATCTCTTCTTCAGCATTGCTCGTCGCCTGGGTTCCGAGCCCGCACGGGCCGAGGCTTCTCCCGCGCAATGGCGCGCTGCGAGCGCCCGTCGCCCGCGTCTCGTGGCAGTGGCGGGTGCGCTGTTGGCCGTCTGGGTCTTCCTGGGCGGGAGCGACTACTACATGCTGCGTGAACAGCGCGGCCGCGTTCCGCTGCAAGCCATGTCGGGGGAAGTCGTCATTCCGCGCGCGATCATCGCGCAGGCGCTCGACTGGTCGGTGTATGCGATCCTGACCTGGTCACGCCCCGGCGACACAGTACTCGACCTCACCGCTTCACCGCTGTTGCACGTTCTCTCCGGTCGCAATGGCATCGCGTTCTCGGACCCGCTGATTCCGGGGAGCCTACTCTCGGACGAGGAGGAACTCCGCTACGTCGAAGCGCTCGAGCGCCGTCCCCCGGCCGTGGTGCTGCGGCCGGAGAAGCCGTTCGACCGGGATCCCGAACGTGCGATCGAGAAGACCGCACCTCGCGTCGCCGCCTGGGTGGACGCGAACTACCGCGTGATGGAGGTGCGTTCCGGGATCATCGTGCTCGTGCCTGCGGAATCCTGACTCAGGTGTGCAGGATCGCCAGGACCTGGTCGTGCAGTGGGCCGTTGGTGGCCACGCACTCGAAGCCCGAGCGTTGTGGCGGGCCGCCCGAGAGGTCGCTGGTACGCCCGCCGGCTTCGTCGACCATCAACAGCCCGGCTGCGACGTCCCAGGGGCGCAGCTTCAGCTCCCAGTAGGCGTCGAATCGCCCGGCCGCGACGTAGCAGAGGTCGAGCGCGGCGCTGCCGTCTCGCCGGATCGCGCGCGCGTGCTTCACGAACGCGATGAAGTGATTGATGTTGTCCTGGGCGCTGCGCCGCACGTCGTAGGCGAATCCGGTTGCGACCAGCGCGTTAGCCAACTTCGACTCCTGCGTGACGTGCAGCCTGCGGCCGTTCAAGCTCGCGCCTTCGCCGCGGACGGCGATGAACATTTCGTCGAGCAGCGGGTCGTAGACGACCCCGACTGCGCGTTCGCCTTCGTACTCGACTCCGATCGACACGCAGAAGCGCGGATAGCCGTGCGCGTAATTCGTGGTGCCGTCGATCGGGTCGATGATCCAGCGCCAGCGTGCGTCATCGCGGTCCTCGCCGCGGCCTTCTTCCGCGAGGATTGCGTCGTCGGGCCGAGCTTCGTGCAATCCCGCGACGATCAGCGCCTCGCAGGCGTGATCGACCTCGGTGACGAGGTCGATCGAAGCGCTCTTGGTCCGGATCTCGATGCGGGTCTCGTACTTTTCGCGCTGTAGCGCGCCGGCCTCGCGGGCGAGGCGCTCGGCGAGTGTGCGCAGATCGAGGGCCTCGTTGCGCACGGCAGCGGCTAGCGCGCTGGGACCCGCCGTCATGCGTCCAACCGGAAGAATTTTCGGGCGTTGTGGGTCGTTACGCGCGCGACCTCTGCGACGTCAATGCCGTGGGTCGCTGCGAGCGCCTCGCCGACGAGCCCGACGTGGATCGGTTCGTTGCGTCGCCCCCGGAAACCCTGCGGCGCGAGCAACGGTGCGTCGGTCTCGACCATGAGCCGTTCGAGCGGCAGCGCCTTCGCGGTATCGCGCAGACCCCGATCGTTCTTGAAGGTGAGGATGCCCGCGAAGGAGATCAGCAGGCCGGCGTCGAGCGCGCGTTTCGCGAATTCGAGGGTTCCGGTGTAGCAGTGCAGTACGCCCTCGAGCGCGCCACCCGCCGCTCGCCATAGCTCGAGTGCCTCGTCGAATGCGTTCGGCTCGTCGCCGCGTACGTGCAGCACGACCGGCTTGTCGTGTCGGCGCGCGAGCGCGAGCTGCTCGGCGAAGACGCTCCGCTGTACGGCCCGTGGCGAGTTCATGTAGTGGTAGTCGAGGCCGCATTCGCCGACCGCGACCACGCGCGGCTCGCTGATCCAGGCTTCGAGCTTTGCGCGCAGTGTCTCGTCGAGTTCGGCGGCCTCGTGGGGATGCACGCCGACCGCGGCCCAGACCCGCCCGTCCTGCTGCGCCAGCGCGACTGCGCGCGCATTGTGCTCGATCCCGTAGCCGGAACCGATCGCGACGAACGCCTCGACGCCCGCCGCTTCGGCGCGGTCGAGTGTTGCGGCCCGGTCTTGGGCGAACTCGTCCGCAGAGATGTGGCAGTGGCTGTCGAGCCACACCTCAGGCGTCCTCCCGAGCGGGTGGGTCGAGGCGCGGGAACAACGCCGCGCCCTTGGTCGTGGGGGTACCCGCCTTCGATCGACCCCACGCGCAGGCGTCGTCGAGGATGTGCGCTCCGTCGAGTGCGCCCGCGAGGCCAAGGCGTTCGAGGATCGTCGCCGACGTCGCGGGGAGGAATGGTGCGAGCAGCAGTGCGATGCAGCGCAGCGCCTCACAGCTGGTGTAGAGGGTCGTTGCGACCAGCTGCTCCGTGCCTTCCTGCTTGGCAGCCTTCCACGGTGCGCGCTGCTCGAGGTAGCGGTTCACCACGTCGACGAGTTCGAAGATCGCTTCGAGTGCGCGGTGGATCTCGCAGCGCTGCATGTGTTGCGCGACTTTCCCGGCGGCGACGGGTACCGCTGCGGCCACTTCGTCTTCGAGCACGTCGGTGGGCCCGCATGCCGGAACGCAGGCTCCCGCGTAGCGCGCGGTCATGTTGAGGGTGCGACTCACCAGGTTGCCGAGGTTGTTCGCGAGGTCCGAGTTCACGCGTGCGACCAACGCCTCTTCGCTGAAGTTCGAATCGAGGCCGAAGACCATGTCGCGCAACAGGAAGAAACGGAACGCCTCGAAACCATATTGTTCCTGCATTGCCAGCGGTGAGATCATGTTGCCGAGGCTCTTCGATACCTTGCGCGCGTCGACGTTCCAATAGCCGTGCACGTTCAGATGCCGGTAGGGCTCGAGGCCGATCGCGCGCAGCATGATGGGCCAGAAGATCGCGTGCGGTTTCAGGATGTCTTTCGCGACGAAATGCTGCGCGGACGCCCAGCGCTCGCTGAACTTCGGCCCGTCCGGATAGCCTGCGCCGGTGAGGTAGTTGATCAGCGCATCGAACCAGACGTAGCAGACGTAGTTCGCATCGAACGGCAGCTCGATGCCCCATTCGAGGCGTTCTTTCGGGCGCGAGATGCACAGGTCGCCGAGGCCGCTCTCGTCGCGCAGCATCGCCAACGCTTCGTTCTTGTAGCGCTCGGGCCTTATGAAGTCCGGGTTGGCTTCGATATGGCCAGCGAGCCACTCGAAGTGTTCACTCATCTTGAAGAAATAGTTTGATTCGACGCGCTGTTCCGGTGCGCGCTCGTGGTCCTTGCAGAGCCCATCCTCGATGTCGCGCTCGGTCAGAAAGCGTTCACATCCCACGCAGTAGAGACCGTCGTACTCCTTGAAGTAGATATCGCCCGCGTCATGGACCTGCTGGAGGATGCGTTGCACGGTCTCGACATGGTCCGGGTCGGTCGTGCGGATGAAGCGGTCGTAGGAGAAGCCGAGCCGGTCCCAGGTCGAACGGAATGCGTCGGAGTTCTGGTCCGAGATCTCCTGCGGGCTCACGCCCCGCTGCGCCGCGACTTCCGCGATCTTCTCACCGTGCTCGTCGGTGCCGGTCAGAAAGAAGGTCTCGTCGCCCGTGAGTCGGTGGTAGCGCGCGATGGTGTCCGCGAGCACGGTGGTGTAGGTGTGGCCGATGTGGGGTTCGGCATTCACGTAGTAGATCGGCGTGGTGATGTAGCAGGAACTCATTGTGCCACCATGTCGTGCAGTGCGAACAGCGCGCGCTCTGCGACCATCTGCGGGTTGGCATTTCGCTGTACCAGGGTCTTGCGGCAATCCGCGAGCGTGCGGTGGAGCGCGAGTTCGCGGGAGACGTCCGTTCCCGGTGACGCGATCGCATCGCGCACGCGTGCGCGCACCCACGCGGAGCCGGTTTCGAGCAGGCGTTCGACCTCGGCGGCCGCGGGCGCACGGGCACCGCGGTACTCCTCGGCCCAGTCGAGCAGGGCAGGCGGCGTCGCGCGCGGTAGCTCGCCCAGGCGTGCGACCAGCTCGGCGTTTTCGGGGTCGCTGAGCGGATCGGCCGCGGTTTCGTGGAACGCGACTTTCTGGCAGCGCGAACGCACCGTCGCCAGCAGCCCGGCCGGGTTCGCGGTGACGAGGACGAGCGTAGTCTGCGGCGGCGGTTCTTCGAGCAGCTTGAGCAGCGCATTCTGCGCGCCGTGGTTGAGCCATTCGGCATCCGCGATCACCGCGGCGCGGCGTCCGCCCTCGTTTGCGGTGAGTCGCAGCGCGCTCTGGACCGCGCGCACCTGGCCGATGCGGACGCGCGTGTCGTCGCTGCCGCGCTCGACCCAGAGCAGGTCGGGGTGGTCGCCTACGTGGCGGTAGAGCGGGCCGCGTTTGCCGGTGCCGTCGATCTCGATCTCGTCGCGCGGCGCCGAGCGCGTGCAGCTCGCGCATGAATCGCAGGGGCCGGGTGCCGGACCGCTGCAGACCAGCCCACGCACGAAGCGCAGGGCTGCCTCGCGGGGGCCGTCGCCCGCGCCCGCGAGCAGGTACGAGGAGTGGATCCGGCCGCTCTCGAGTGTGCGGTTCAGAACCGCTTGCGGATCGCCCGTGGAGGGGTTCATCGGGCGCGCAGAATAGCCCGATTTGGTGGCGTTTTGTGACAGGCGTCGCATTCCTTCCCACGGGTTGGACGAAAAGTGAAGCAATCCCAGTGCTCTGCGACCGACCGGGCGCGCCGAGGGGGGGCGCCCGGCCGGTCGTGGTAGCGACGCTCGGCGATTTACACCCGAGCAGCCGGCGTGCAGCTGGTGGCCCAATTCCCCCTCGCGACTTCCCTCTCAAGTGATCGCGATTCTCCGCCGATCCACACGAGAAACCGCAGCACCGGAGGAATTCCCAGATGGCATTTGGCAAGGGCCGCGAAAACGAGAACCCCATGACCTCGCGGGCAGCATCCGCTCCCAGCAGCAGCGCCGTGAACCCGGGCGGATTGACCGCGTTCATCGATCAGGGCTCCGAATTCGAGGGCAAGCTCTCGTTCAAGGACACCGTGCGAATCGACGGTTGTTTCCGGGGCGAGATCAGCAGTGAGAACACGCTGATCGTCGGCGAGAGTGGCGAGATCGAGGCGACCATCACGTCGAACACCATCGCGATCAGCGGTACGGTGGTCGGAAACGTGGTCGCGAAGCAGAAGGTCGTGATCCACAAGACCGGCTGTGTCCAGGGCAACATCGACACGCCCTCGCTCGTGGTCGAAGAGGGCGCTCGCCTCGACGGTCAACTGAAGATGGGCGGCTCGAAAAAGCCGAACCCGGCACCGCTGAAGGCCGTCTCGGGCGGCGGAGACGCCCCTAGCTGACGAGCGGGTCTGGCAGTAGCCTTGGCCCGTGGACCTCACAGTCAAACTCTTCGGAGCCGTGCGCGAACGCGTCGGAGCCAAACTGCTCAGCCTGTCGCTGCCCGACGGCAGCTCGGTCGCGGACCTGCGTGCTCGGCTCGCCGCCGAGCATGCCGTCTTCGACGACTTCGGTGATCGTCTCGCGGTCTCGATCAACTTCGAGATCGCCGACCCCGACGCCACACTCCACGATGGCGACGAGGTCGCGTTCCTGCCACCCGTCTCGGGTGGAACGGGCCTCTGCACGCTGTCCGAGCACCCGCTCGACGTCGCCGCCACCATCGCACGCGTCTCGGGTCCGGGCATGGGGGGACTCGTGACCTTCATCGGGGCGGTTCGCGACCACGCGCGTGGTCGCGAGATCCGGCACCTGGAATACGAGTCGTACCCCGAGATGGCGGAGCGCGAGATGCAGAAGGTCGCCGACGAAGCGGCCAAGCGCTGGCCGGGCGTGAAGGTCGCGATCGCGCACCGCGCGGGCCACCTCGAAATCGGTGACCTCGCGGTGGTGATCGCCGCTGCGGCTCCGCACCGTGGCGAAGCCTTCGAGGCCTGTCGTTTCGCGATCGACACCCTGAAGCAGACCGTCCCGATCTGGAAGAAAGAAGTCGCCACGGACGGCGAATACTGGGTCGACGATCGGCCCTGATCGGCCATGGCTTCCGAACGGACTGGCCGTCTCCGCGCGGGTCGAACGAGCAGGCTTGCCCGGATTCCCGGCGGACGCGATGATCCGGGCGTGAACGAGCCGAAGCCCTCCGCGCAGCATCATCACCACCGCAAGAGTGCCGTGGCCGAAGTACCGACCGCGGTCCTCACCGTGAGCGATACGCGCACTCCGGAGACCGATACCGGCGGCGACCGCGTCGCAGAGTTGCTCGTGGGAGCGGGGCATCCGGTGGTTTCGCGTGAGATCGTCCCCGACGCCGCTCCGCAGATCACCGCTGCGACCCGGGCCTGTCTGGCTCGCGACGAGGTGCGTGCCGTGATCCTGACGGGCGGCACCGGCGTCGCGCCGCGCGACGTGACGCCCGAGGCGGTGGAGCCGCTGCTCGACCGCGTGGTGCCGGGCTTCGGCGAGTTGTTCCGGATGCTGTCGTACCAGGACATCGGTTCGGCTGCCTTGCTGTCTCGCGCGCTCGCGGGGCTCGTGGGCGGCAAGCTGGTATTCGTGGTGCCCGGATCGCGCGGAGCGGTCAAGCTCGCGATGGAACGGCTGATCCTCCCGGAGATCGGCCATCTGGCCGCGGAAGCCGTCAAGAGCCGCTGAGCCCGCTGCGAGGAGCACGAAACGCGAAGCGTTTCGCGCGACGAGACGGAAGCGTTGGCCGCGCTGCGGCCAACGCGCAGCCAGGCGGGCCGCGTGGCCGGCATCAAGGGCATCGCGGCGGGCTCCGATAAGTCCTCTCGTGCGTCTCTCGCTTCCGATCCTGCTCGCCGCCACGCTCGCCGTGGCTGATCCTGCCGCTGCCGAGACCTACACCTGGGTCGACCGGGAGGGCATCACGCATCTGACCGACGATCCCGACAAGGTCGCGCAGTCGAGCGCCACGGAGGGTCGGCGCGCTCTCCGGGGACTCTGGGACGACCCGCGAGGCAGTGAGGGTTTCGTGTACGCCAAACCGCAGAGCCAGGCGGAGGCTCGACGGCAGCGCGTGGTGCGCGGCGCGGTCGAAGACCTCGGGCGCGGCGAAACCGCACGCGCCAGCGCTGCGCTGATGAGCACGCTACGCGACGATCCGAACAATCCGGAGGCGCACTGGTACCTCGCGATTCTCGACCGCCAACGCGGTCGCTACGAATCCGCCAGGGTTCACCTCGAAAATTCCGTCGATGCATGGGGCGGATTGTCGGATGCCCACTTCCAGGTCTACTACGACCCGAATCTCGCCAAAGCGTCTCCCGATTACGCACAGCGCGTGATCCGCTACCTGCGCGAAGCGCGCGAGGTCGTGGGTGACCGGCTCGGTGCTGTTCCCGCCGAAGCGATGGGGGTCGTTTTCTACGGCAAAGCGACCTACGTCGAAGCGTACCGCCACCGTTTCTCGTTCCAGACCGTTGGTTTCTTCGACGGCCGCATCCACGTCGTCTCAGCCGGTCATCCGGCCGGTGAGTTGCGAGCACTGCTGTTTCACGAGTACGCCCATGCGGTGTTTCGCGAGCAGACGGGTGGGGATCGTCCCTACTGGTTGAACGAGGGCCTAGCCGAAATCTCCGAGCGGGCGTCACTGAACCGCCGCGGGCTCACGCGCAGTGAACGCCGTGCGTTGAGCCGGCGGATCGATGCGGGAGAGTGGCTGCCGTTGCGCCGGCTCGCGCCGAGCTTCTCCGGCCTGGGCGATGAGGACGCACGCGCGGCCTATCTCCAGTCGATGGCGGCGGCGGCGTGGATCGAATCCCGCACCGACCGCGCAGGGCGCGCCCGGATGCTGCAGCAGATCGGTGAGGGCGCGACCGATGATCGGGCCTTCAAGAGCGTGCTCGGCATGAGCACCGCCGAGATCGACGCCGCATTGCAGCGAGTGATTCGCGAAGAGTTTCCGACGCTTCAGGGCGGCATTGCAACGGTGCCGAGTGACGGGCCCGCCGACCTCTTCGAGCCCTGAGATGGCTTCTAGAGTCGTTCCTCGTCCTGAATTCTCGAGGCTTCGAGCAGCAGCTCGGTGACACTCGCTTCGATGGTCTGCTCGGGTGAGATCGCGTCGGGCTCGAAGGAGAAGCGGCCGGTGCCGGAATTGACGAGGGTAATGGCGGCGTCGAAGCCCTTCTGCAGCTTGGTCTCGGCATGGATCGGATGGCCGTTGTCGAGCCAGAGTCGGCCGACTCCCGCTTCGGAGTCGATCATCACGATGCCGGTCTTGCGTCCCATTTCGAGCACCTGGAGGACCGCGAAGGTCGGGATCTCGGCGAGCTCACCGCGGAAGACCTCGACCGGTACGGGTCGCTCGGAAAGTACTGTGTCTGCGTCCGTGAAGACGCCCGCAGTGCTCTCGAGTTCGGGCGTGATCTCACAGAAGGTGATCTCGCTTTCCGAGATCTGGATCCGGTCGCCCGTCTCGAGCCGGTGCTCCTGGACCGGGCGGCCGTTCACGAACGTGCCGTTGGTGCTGCCCAGGTCGCGCAGGATGAAGCCGCCCTCGGTTCGGTAGATCTCGGCGTGGCGGCGCGAGGTGTCGCTGTGCGGAATCTGCAGGTCGCAGCCGCGGCTGCGACCGATGAGCAGTGACCGTTCGCCCGTGACCGGCACGGGTTCGCGCGGCGGCAGGAACAGCATGGGGGTATCGAGAACCGGCATCACTCTCCCCACAACGGCAATTGTCCGCTCGGTCTTTACCGCGGGGCCGGGTTCCTGAGCGGGCTCGGGAAGGCTGTCCCCCCGGGGGCAGTCAAGTGTGTTGGATCTCGAAGCCGGAATCGCCCCTAGGCGCCTCGTCGAACACCTCGAGGTCGTTCACCTCGGCCCAGGCAGGGCCCTCACGGCAGAATGCGAGCAGCGTGGCTACGGCGCTCGGGTCGCCCTCGAATACGGCCTCTACGCCGCCATCCGCGAGATTCCGGACCCAACCGTCGACCCCGGCCCGGCGAGCGGCCTCGCATGTGGAGGCCCGGAATGCGACCCCTTGAACTCGGCCATGCACGATGGCGCGGCGACGGATCCGCGCGCCGCGCTCTTCACTCTCACCGCTCATTCCTCGGGCACGGCCGCGTAGTACTCGAAGTCGACCAGGTTTTCCTTCATGAAGGTGCGCAGTCGGTCGACCAGCCGGGTTTCGATCTGACGGATCCGCTCGCGCGATACTTCGAACTCCTCGCCGAGTTGTTGCAGCGTTTTCGGTTCCTCCGCGAGCACGCGGCTCGAGAGGATCAGGCGCTCGCGGTCGGAAAGCTGTGCGGCGAATTCGTCCAGGTGCTCGCGGAACATGGCGTGCAGTTCTTGGTTCGCGACCTGCTCTTCGGCATTGCTGCCACCGCTCGCGATGAAGTCGCCCACTTCGGCCGTGCCTTCGCCGCGATAGGCGGGTGCGGAGAGTGACTGATCGCTCTCCGACATCCGTTGGTCCATCTGAATCACGTCTTCTTCACTGACTTCGAGTCGCTCCGCCAGAAGCTTGGGCTCGACCTCGTAGCCCTGCGTCTCGAGCGCGCGCTTCTCCTTGTTGAGCCGGTAGAAGAGCTTGCGTTCGGCGCGGGAGCGCCCGATCCGCACCAGGCGGTAGTTGTCGAGGATGTGCTTGAGAATGTAGGCGCGGATCCAGTAGACCGCGTATGAGGTGAGCTTCACGCCGCGGTACGGGTCGAATCGCTGCACCGCCTCCATCAGGCCGACGTTGCCGTCCTGGATCAGGTCGAGCACGTTCACCCAGGCCCGTCGGTACTCCATCGCAATCTTTACCACCAGCCGCAGATTCGCCAGGACGAGCTGGCGAGCGGCGTCTACGTCCCCCTCCTCGACCCACTTCACCGCGAGCTCGTGCTCTTCCTCGCGCGAGATCGGCGCGTGGTGGCGTAGCTGCGCCATGTACTGAGTGAGGGTGTCGACCGGCTCGAGGGAGCGATCGCCGCCCGAGACGACAGGCAGAATTTGGTCCGGCACGCGCGCGGAATCATCCGGCGGTGGGATCGGGGCCTCGAGAGATCGTTCCGGGTGCTCGGCCATAAGGTTGAGGGCCCATCAGAGGGAACGCGAGAGTAGCAAAACGAAAGGCGGGACCGGCCGCGTGGGCCGGTCCCGCCTCGAAGGTGGGATCGTCGCGGCCGCTACTGCTTGAGCGACCGGATGTGCGCCACGAGGTTGGCGATGTCATCGTCGGACAGCGTCGACCAGGGCGCCATCAGCGGTGAGCCGCCGTACTTCATCGCGCCATCCTTGATCACGCTCGTGAGGTCTGCATCGCTGCCCTTCTCGCCGTCTTCGTCCGTATCGAAAACGAACTCGCCCACCGAAAAGTCGCGCGGCGGTGGCTGGATTGCGATGCCGACCGGGCCATCGCCCTTGCCGGTTTCGCCGTGACAGGCAACGCAATTCGTCGTGTAGACCGTCTTGCCCGCGGCGGCATCACCCGCGAAGGCGGCCGGGGCCATGCCCATGCGGTGTTCTCCTTTTCTAGCTGGCGGACGCTGAGCGTTGGGGGTCGGCGATTCGCTGCGCCCGGTCGTCCTGTTGAGGCGGTTTGGTTGAGTCTTCTTGGGGGAAGTCAAATCTCGCTGCGGCGCCGAACGCCGGCGGGAAGACGCCGAGGGACGGTTGAATAGCGTTCCTGGCGGCTTCAGACAATGTTGCTGTTCTTCCAGCTCTGGAGAGCCTCGACGAGCAGCCGCACGCCGACTCCGGTGGCACCGCGGGGCTGGTAG
>JAFDEI010000248.1 GCA_019310425.1 Deltaproteobacteria bacterium
ACTGGTACGTCGTGACGATCGAGGAGCCGAAGCTTCGACAGCGCTTCGGCGACGATTACGATCGCTACTGTGCACAAGTCGGGCGCTGGCTACCTCTCCCGCGCCGGCGAATCTGAGGCGCCATCTCGGAGCGTGCCCGGTTTCGTGTGCCGCTGCAGCTTGCCGGTCGTGGTTCGCACCAGTGCATCGACGATCAAAAACTTGCGCGGAACCTTGTAACCCGGCAATGACGCGCGGCAATGCGCGATCAATTCCTTCGCTGCCGGTGGCGCCTGCGGGTCCTCGGGCACGACCTCGGCCACGGGGATCTCTCCGAGATGCGGGTGCTCTTGTGGAAACACGCGGCACTCGCGCACGGCGGGGTGCGCATCGACGACGGCTTCGACTTCCTCGCCGAAGAACTTCATGCCCGCCATGCTGATCCGGCTCGAGCGGCGGCCGGCCAAATAGAGGTCACCGTCGACGTCGAACCAGCCCTGGTCGCCGGTGCGAAAACCGTCCGGCTCGAGCACCACGGCGGCGGGCAGCCACGGATCGAGATAGGCGTCGAGCATGCCCGGACCGCGGATGCAGATCTCACCCGTCCGTTCCGCGGAAGTCGGCCCGGTAACCGGGCGCCCGTCCTCCCCGCGCAGCCAGACTTCGTAGTCGGGCAGCGGGCGTCCCAGCGAATCGGGCTTCTGCGCCGGCGCACTCAGATTCACGACGGGCAGGCCCACCTCGATGATGCCGAGAGCCTGCGCGACGGGCAGGCCGAAGCGCTCGATGAATCGGTCGGCGATGTCTCGCCGCAGGCCCTCCGCGGTCGATACGGCGAGGCGCAGCGAATCGAGCCCGAGGCCGGACTCGTCCTTGCCGAGCACGCGATAGTGGTACGGAGAGGCGTAGAAGACCGTGGCGCGTTCACGCCGCGAAAACTCGAGGATATCGCGCGCGAGCGAACCCTGCGGCAGCAAGATCGTGGCGCCATAGCGCAGATAGAGCAGAATCGACACCACGAAGTGATGCACCATCGGAAGCAGCCACATCACGCGATCGTCCGGCCCGATCGCAAGCGCGCGATTCGCAGCGGCCAGCCGCGCGAGGATCGCAGCGTGGCCTAGAATCACTCCCTTGCGATGGTGGGTGGTCCCCGATGTGAAGCGCAGATAGGCCGGCGCGAGCGCTCGAAACTCGGCGTCCCCGGCGCCGTCGAGTGCACCCGGATCGGGCAGATTGCGGAACTCCACTCCGCCCGCCGCGGCGACCACGACCGAGTGCAGGCGCGCGCGGCGTGCGAACGCGTCGAATGCGGAACCCTTGTGGTCTTCCGAAACCGGCACCAGACAACCACCGGCCGCGAGGACGCCCAGAGCGAGCTCGATGAACGTCGCCCCCTGCGGCGCGAGGAGACCGCAACGGTCGCCGGTCCGAAGGCCGTCGGACCGGAAGCTCGCCGCGCGGGTGTCGACCCGCTCGAGCAGTTCAGCGTAGCTGAGGGTCGCGGCGTGCCCGTCCGACCCGCCCGACACCAGCGCCGGCCGCGCCGGCGCTTCGACCGCGCGCTCGCGGATGTGGTCGACGACGTTCACGGATCGGCCTCCGGCGGGACTTCCGGACTCCCCGGCTGGCCGGGCCCCGATTGCGCCCGCTCGAGAATGTGCCGCCTGACTTCGCCGGCCGCCACGGAGGCGAGATCGCTGTTCGCATCCGCCGCGCAGGCTGCGGCGACACCGGCGGCCTCGCCGGTCGCGAGCGCAGTTCCGATCACCCGCAATGCGCCGAGCGCATCCGCATCAGCACCCAGGCAGCGACCCGCCGCCAGGAGACCGGGATGCGAACGGCTCAGCAAAGCCGCCAGCGGGACCCCGCACGGCCCGTCTGCGTGGATGAAGGTCGCGCGGCGGTGATCGCGCCAGAGCTCGATCGGCCAGGTGGAGATCGCAACCTCGTCCGCGCAGCGTCGACCGCTGCAGACGTCGTCGCGGGTGACGCGGCCGCGCGCGCTCAGGCGACGGCCCTCGCGCACGCCGAGGCGCGCAGGCCAGGCGTCGATACGACAGTGCGCAAAGGCGGGCCGTGTCTCCCGCAGGAACGCGACGAGCTGCTCGGCCGAAGCTTGCGCCTCGTTCTGCAACCGAGCAGCGCGGCCCGAGTCGAGGGGCTCCCAACCTTCCGCAGGCCGCGGCAGGTTCAGCGTCAGGTAGACCCGGCCGGAATCGAAGCCCGGCCGCACCAACACCGATTCGCAGCCCGGCGGCAGATCGCCGTCTCGCACCGCGACCGCGACCGCGCGCGTGACGTGCAGTCGGCCGAAGCCCTGGAGCTCATCGAGCGCGGCAGTATCGACACCTGCGAGTCGAAATATGTAGGACGGCAACTGCAGCTCGTCCGGCGCCGAGGTCTCGGTCGCTGCCCCGCCGAGCACCGCGAGCGCGGCATCACCACTCGCATCGACGACGATTCGCGCGCTGAGTTCCTCCCGCACCCCCTCTGCGGTCTGCAGCAACAGCTGCTGTTCGCCCCCGGGCTCCGCAGACAGCGTGACGCCGACCAGCTCCGCAGACAGCCCCAGTTCGAGCCCCGCGGTCGCGTTGCAGAGCTCGACCGCGGCTGCCGCGAGCTTCGGGGGGTCCGTGGGCAGCACCCAGACTCGGCCGGCGCGGACCGGGTCGCGCGCCGCACCCCACGCGAGCGACGCACGCGCGAAGCGCTGCGGGAAGCCGGGGTTCGCATAGCGCGGCACAGGCACGTCCGCGTAGTAGAGCCCGCAGACGGTGTGAACGAACGCCTGTGAGATGTTCCCGCCGAGCGTCGCCTCACGATCCAACAGAATGCAGTGCGCACCGCGTTCGGCTGCGGCAATCGCCGCGGCAATTCCCGCGCTGCCACCGCCGACGACCGCGACGTCGTACCGGTGGCCGACCATATCACGCGCCGCCGCAGAGGTCCGACCGCAGCGACGCGCGAAACAGCAATCGCTCCTCGTCGGAAAACACGCCGTGCTGATGGACATGCGTCACATTCAACCGCCCGTCGCGCAGGCTCATCGCGGCGCAGCTGCCGGGAGACGCGGGCACCGGCGCGACGTGAAAGGCGTTGCGGATTTCGCTCCCCAGGAAACTCGACTGCCCAGACAGAAACTCGCCCGTGTATGCGAAGAAGAACGAGCAGAGTTCACCGGGCGACGCGCGACGCGCCATGCTGCTGTACAACCGCGCAGGTGCATAACGCGCGAAGCTCATCGCATCGATCCCGTTTTCGATATGGCCGGCCTTGATCGCGGCCAGCCGTTGCGCCTTGAGTTCGGCAAGGAGGGCGTCGAAATCGTCGACGACCTCGGGCAACACCTGGAACCAGACCAGCGACACGTGGGTGCGGAAGATCGCGGCCTCAGCGCCGCGCGGGCGCACGTTCACCGGGAGCGGCACGACGTAGCTGACCGGATCGAGGCTGCGCGCGCGCGCCACCGCGTGATGCGCGCGGATTGCCGCGGCCATGTAGAAGAGCATCGGCGTCATGAAGCCGGCACGACGGCCGGCCTCCGCCACCGCGTGCTCGGTCTGAGATTCGTCGAGCGTGATCAGGTCGCAGCCGAGCGCCTGGGGCGTGCGTCGGCGCGGACCGGCGAGCGAGCGCAGTGGGTGTGCGCCGAAACCGTCGACCCAGCTCTGCCAGCGGCGTGCGGCGTCGCCGCGCTCACCGAAGGTCTTCGGCGATGGCGTGGCGGCGGACAGCTCGCCGGGCTGCGGCAGCTCATCGAGTCGCTGCTCGCCGCGATCACAGGCGCTGAGCCAACGCACGAAGTGCTCGCTTCCGGCGCCGTCGAACAACAGGTGCAGCCAGCTCATCGCGAGGTCGCTGCCCGCGTCACCGCGCGCGTAACGGACGACATCGAAACGCAGCAGCTCACCGCGTCGCAGCGAACGACGTTCATTCAGGCGTGCTCCGAAGACCGCGGGCAACACCTCGGCATCGGCAGGTGCGGCCTCCAGATCGTGAACCACGACCTCAGGCCGGTTGCGGCGGAATGCCCCAGCAAGTTCGTAGAACGGCGCCCCAACGCCGAAGCGCCGATGGACCGCTGCCCGCAGCATCGGCTGCGCATCGACAGCGCCATTCACGAGTTCTCGGAAGCGTTCCACGTCGAAGCCGGGGCCGAGTCGGAGCACGAGTTGCGAGATGTGGCTGGCTTGGTTGAAACGGCCGATTTCGGCGTCGAACGCGCGCAGGAAGCAGTCGGCTCCGGTGAGCGGGAGGCGCCTGGGGAACACCGCAGGACCGGACACCGGGCTCACGCCTTCTCGAGCTCGCTATGGACCAGAGCAGCCAGCGCCTCTGCGTTCTCGAGGTTCTCGGGCGTGAGCAGGCTCTCGTCGATCCAGACTCCGGTGCTCTCCTCGATCGAGAGCATCAGCTGCGTGACCGCCAGCGAATCGAGACCGGCTTCGACGAGGTTGGTCTGCGGCGTGAAACCGGAATCGACACTGAGGATTTCGTCGCGCAAGATCTCGAAGACGCGAGCGGTGAGCGAATCCTGCGTGTGCTCGGACATCGCGGGCAGTCTAGCGAGCATTTGGCCGTTGAGACGACCCGGAGCGTGACTTATCGTACCCGCAATGTCGGACTCGCGAACCATCGCGATCGTCGGCGCCGGACCGGCTGGGTCTGCGCTCGCGACCTTCCTGCGCGCCGAAGGCCTCGATGTCGTGCTGTTCGCGCACGGAAAGCGGCAGCCGCTCATCGTCGGTGAATCCCTCGTGCCCGCGTGCATTCCCTTCATCCGGCGCATGGGTATCGAAGAGGAGATCGCCGCCTACAGCAACTGGAAGGGCGGAGCGACATTCGTGTTCGGGCGCGACGAAAGTATGAGCGTTCGCTTCGACGAGGTCCGCGGTGCGAAGACGACCTACTCCTACAACGTCCCGCGCGACCGATTCGATGCGAGCTGCCTCGAGGCCGCGCGCAGATCCGGCGCGCGTGTGGTCGAGCAGGCTGCAGTGCTCGAGCGCGACGGAAGTTCGGACCGGCTGCGACTCGCTGGTGAATCGTTGGACGCAGCCGGCCTCGGCGAGCGGCAGCCCGATTTCATCGTCGATGCG
>JAFDEI010000076.1 GCA_019310425.1 Deltaproteobacteria bacterium
TCCGCCGAAAGGCTCGAACACGCGCTGCACGACGGCTCACTCGACGGCGAGCGTCCCGACGCAATCGTGCTCGACCCGCCGCGAACCGGGCTGCCGCCCGGCAGCAGCGACGCACTCGCACAGCTCGAACCGGAGCGGATCGTCTACCTCGCCTGCGACCCTGCGACTCAGGCGCGCGACGTCGGCTACCTCATCGGCAGCGGCTACCGGCTCGCGCGACTGGAGGCCTTCGACTTGTTTCCGCAGACGCCCCACGTAGAATCGCTGGCCGTCCTCGAACTCGCGGGCTGCTAGGGCTCGATCAACCCGTGGCGGACCGCGTAGCGGACCAGCTCGGTCGCCTTCCGGACTCCGAGCTTGCGCATCAGGCTGGTGCGGTGCGCCTCGACGGTCTTGTTGCTGATCGAAAGTTCGACGGCGATCTCTTTGGCCGAAAGGCCTTCCGCGATCAGGTGCAGCACCTCGCGCTCGCGCCCGGACAACAGTGTGAACGGCTGCTCGGTTGCGGGGCGCGGATCGCGGATCTGTGCCACGATTTCCCTGGCGACCGGCGGGCTGAAGTAGCTGCCGCCGCGCGTCACGGCGCGAATCGCCGAAAGGATCTCACCCGAGCGCGCGTTCTTGAGCAAGTAGCCGTCGGCCCCCAGCGAAATCGCATTCTGGATCATCGGCGGGTCCGCATGGACCGACAATAGAATCGTCTTCACCTCGGGGTGTTTGGAACGCACTCGCTCGAGCGTTTCCAGCCCGCTGAGGCGCGGCATCGTGATGTCCAGGATCACGACGTTCGGGTGATGTGCCTCGACCTGCTCGAGGACTTCGCGACCATCGGCGGCTTCACCACACAGGTGGATGTCGCTCTCGCCTTCGATCAGACGACGGACACCTTCGCGAACCACGCTGTGATCATCTGCGACGAGTACGGAAATCACCTGAGTAGACTACACCGATTCACCCAGTTGAACCATCGCATTGAAGCGTGGGCGGGATCAAAAATGCGTATCGGCGATTCTCCAAGAATATGCGACTCTGAGTCGCAGACGAGAATTGGGCCGGAATGCAGGCTACGCTTGGGGAGAATCCACGGCCACCGTTCGCGACCTCCATCGGATCGGAGAACCTGAAAATCGGACTGCCAGTCACTATCGGCCGACCCGCCGAATGAAGCTGACGCGGGCCTGGCATTCGAGGCGGCAGTCTCGTCGGAGAGGATCGTGCTGCAATTCGAGCCCGAGCAGCTCAATGCCGGCAGGCGGAAGACCGGCGCCTTCATCCTCTACGTCGAAGGCCCTCGCGATTGCGAGATTCTGCGTGCCTGGGCGTACCGGCTCCAGCCGGCCCTGGCTGCGCGAATCATCGGTGCAGCCGTGATTCTCGGGGGGCGGCAACCGCGTCGCGCGCTCGAGCACTTCCGCCGCCGCGGCGGCACTGCGTCCGGGGCCCGGGCGGTGTGCCTGCTCGATCGTGACGACGGCCTCGGTCGGGCGCCGTCGAGCGAGGGCGAGGACGGCCTGGAGTTCTTCACCTGGACCCGGCGCCACATCGAAAGCTACCTGCTGGTTCCGAATGCACTCCGCCGCGCGCTCTGTCTCGACGACGGTGACGCAACGCTCGACCGCATCCTTCGCCGGCATCTTCCATCCGTCGATGACGAGCGCGCGATTCGCGACCTGGACGCCAAGAAGCTGATCGGACCGAAAGGGGTGCTGACCCGCGAACTCGGACGCCAGGTTCCGCTCAGTGGCGTCGCGCGCGCGACCCGCGAGAATGAGCTGCACCCCGACGTACACGCACTCTTTGGTCGGTTTCACGGCCTGCTCTCCGACGGCGCACGGGCCGTGCCCGGCAGCTGACCGTCGCGCCGCTATGCCCACCGCGAAGAAGCTGACGGATCGCGAGGTCGCGGAGGCGATTGCGCGTCTGCCAGGCTGGAGGGTCGCGAACGACAAGCTCCATCGCGAGCTCGTATTCGAAGATTTCAAAGCGGCGTTCGCGTTCATGACGCGCGTTGCTGTGCTTGCAGAAGATCGCGACCACCATCCTGATTGGAGCAACGTCTACAACCGGGTCACGATCGACCTCGAAACCCACGATGCCGGCGGCATCACCGAGAAGGACTGCGATCTCGCCACCGCGATCGAACGCCTGCTGGAATCCGCGTGATTCCGATCGAAATCAGCGGGCCCGAGTTCGTCATCGCGACGTCGGCAGTTTTCATCGGATCGGCGCTCCAGGGAGCGGTTGGCTTCGGCTTCGCGCTCGTTGCCGCGCCGGTACTGTTTCTCGTCGACCCGATGTGGGTGCCGGGGCCGATCATCTTCTCGGCGTTGGTGCTCACGAGTCTGACGGCGATCCGCGAGCGTGACGCGATCGACTATCGCGGTCTCTGCTGGGGGCTCGCGGGCCGGCTGCCCGGTACTTTCGCCGGGGCTGCGTTCGTCTCCGCGATCTCCCCCGAGCAACTGGCGACTCCGCTCGGCTTGTTGGTGCTGCTTGCGGTCGCGATCAGCGTGTCGACGGTGCGCTTCGAGCCCGGGCCGCGCACGCTGTTCGGCGCTGGCGTGCTGTCGGGCTTCATGGGAACGACTTCGTCGATCGGTGGCCCGCCGATGGCACTGGTGTATCAGCACGGACCGGGCGACCGACTGCGCGCAACCCTCGGCGCGTACTTCGTGGCGGGCGCGGTGATGTCGCTTGCGGCCCTCGCGGTCGTTGGCCGCTTCGGCCCCACGGAAGCGTGGCTCGGGGCGGCGCTCGTTCCCGGAATCGTGCTCGGCTTCACGGTATCGAACCGACTGAAGGGCCTGGTGGATCGCGGCTACACCCGACCCGCGGTTCTGGCTGTCGCGGTTGCGGCCGGCCTGGGCGTCATCATTCGGCAGCTGTGGTAGGGCGCCCGAGTCAAGGGTCGATGGCGTCGTGGATCATCGGCCGCGGCACTTCGAGCCCGGCCTTGCGGGCGCGGCGGAGTTCTCTGATCAGCGTCACGGCCCGGGGCAGGAAGATCATCCCGATCACGACGTGGAGCATCAGGAAGACGGTATTGGTCGCGAACGCGTAGGCGACCAGGGCTTCGGGCTCGGCGTACTCCTGGAAGCAGAACGACCAGGTGATTTCCCGCGTCCCGTAATTGCCGAACGACGGCAGCGACAGTGCGAGGTAGAGCAGCGGGATGCGCCCTGCGAGTGACCACCAGTCGATTTCGATCCCGAATGCACGCGACGCCATCCCCTGGATCATCACGTCGAAGGCCGCGAGAAGCATGAACCAGCCGAGGAACGGGAGCATGGCCCGGAAGCTGATGTTCCGTGTCCATGCGCCGAATCGAGTCGATGCGATCTTGCGTTCCCAGAAACCGGTTCGCATCGCGATCAACGCCGAGGCGATCAGGCCCCAGCTGATCGACACGGCGACCAGGATGTCGCGGTTCCCGGTGGGGCCACCGTCGAGGAACGCAAGAGCCAGCGTCGCCTGGATGAGCAGTACGAAGAAATGGGTGCAGAGCGGTATCGTCGCGACCGCGACGACGGCCGCGACTTTGCCGCCGGTGAGCTGGAGGATGCCGTACAAGAAGCCGGCGTCCGCGACGGGGTTGTTGACCGTGCGGAGCAGTTCGGCACCGCCGCGTACCGCGATCACCTCCCGCGTCGTGACGGGAGTTACGAAGCGGCGAATTACGGCCGCTTGGAGGATCCCCCACCAGAGGAAGAAGATCATCTTGTCGAGAACCGTGAACAGGATGTAGAGGGGCATGTTCGCGCCCTCGGTCGCCCGAACCAGCGCGGCCCAGTCGGTCGCGAAGCCGAAGACATAGGCGAGAGCCGCGGCTGAAATGATCCACGGTAGGAGTTTGCGCCAGAGCGGGGTTCGAGCGGTTGCCACCGCGCCGCAAGATAGCGACTGCAGCCGCCCCCCCCACCCCGTTGGGGCTGGGGCCTCGACGATGTCGAGGAGAGGCTCTTCCGCGGATCATCGCTCGGGGAGCGTTTCCTGTCGGACGCGGCCCGCACGGTCGATCGACCAGTGGCTCACCTCCCGCGGTCTTGCCCAATAAGCGATTGGGTAACGTGGCATCGTGAACAATCGGACGTGGAGTCGTTCGTCGTCGCCGTGTTCGATCAAGTCGACGCGCGCGAACCCGTTTCTCTCGAGTGCGAAGCGGCGGTTTGCGTAACGCTTCCGGACCGGTCGGATGTTCGAGCCGCTGCCCGCGATTACGTGCAGCGCCGGTCCTGGTAGGACGCCCTCGATCACCTGGAGATTGTGCCGGTGTCCCGCGAGGTAGAGGTGGATCTTCGCCTCGGGGATGCGGAAGTGTTCGATCGGGGGAACGTCGGACTTCCACTCGAGGTCGGCGGTTTCGTCGCCGGGCGCGACCGGTAGGTGGGTGGCAACGATCCGCCAGGGGCCTCGCGCTTCCCGCACTGCTCTGCGGACCGCAGAGTAATCACCGCTCCGGATCAGTGCGACGCTATCGATCAACACCAGGCTCACCCCGGCGCCGAGTTCGACATTGCGCGTGACGCCGTCCTGCATCGACCAGTTCGTGATGAACTCGGGAATTGCGTGGCGCTCGAGCTCGGGGCTCTCGGGGCTGTTGTAGTCGTGGTTGCCGGGCACGGCGTGGATCGGGATCGGGTGGCGTGATTCCGGTGCGGTTTCACACGCGTCGGCGACCTCCGCCGCGCGCGGGCCATCGAGGCGCACGAAGCGGCAAAACGGCAGAACGAGGTTGCTGCGAACCCGATTTGCGAGTTCCGGGCGTTCGAGGCCGTTCGGGTAGAAGAGGTCGCCGAGCAGGACCAGCGCGTCGACGGGTGCGCGGCGATCTTCGTGGTCGAGTCCGCGGGCTACGGAGCGCTGCCCGTTGCGCAACCACGGCAGCGCGTACTGTCCGCCGGTGTCACCCACCGCGAGCAGCGATACGCTGCTATTGCGCTCGCGTGGCGCTTCTTCTCCGCCTCGGGCTGCACCCGCGAGCGCCAGGACGACACACGCGAGTGCGGCTGTCGTGCATCGTCTCTGGGCCCATGCGTTGTCCGATGTGCCGAGAGTGATGCGTGTCACGTGTCTTCGAATCATTCCAAAGCGCACTGTAACGGCATCCCGCAGTCGCTGCGGCACCCGTGGGGTGTTGGCTACACGGTGGAAGCGGTCTACCCTTGGCCGCGATCGGAGGGTGATCGATGAGTCTCGGATTCCGCTTGCACGCGGAACGCACTCCCAACCCGGATTGCATCAAATGGGTCGTTGGCGAGCCGTTGGTCGACGACGGTGTAGCGGCGCAGTTCAGCGAGCCGCCGACTGCGGCGGTTTCGCCACTCGCGGCCCGGTTGTTCGACATCGACGGCGTCGTCGGCGTATTCTTCGCGTCGTCGTTCGCGACGGTGACCAAGCGTCCCGAGATCGAGTGGACGGAGATCGCGCAGTCGATCGTCGACGCGATCAAGGAGTGTGTGGGCTCGGGTGGGTCGGCGCTCGGGCCCGATTTCGTTCCCCCGGATCCGTTGGCCGAAGGCGGGGTCGTGGCGCGGATCCGGCGCGTGCTCGATGAGGAGATCCGCCCGGCCGTAGCGATGGACGGTGGCGACATTGTCTTCGCGGCGTTCCGCGACGGTATGGTCGAGGTCTATATGCACGGAGCGTGCAGCGGGTGCCCCAGTTCGAGCGCGACGCTGAAAAACGGCATCGAAGCTCGGCTCCGAGATGTAATCCCGGAAGTCGAGGGAGTGATCGCACTCTAGCTCGGCCCCAGTGGTGGTCGATCCGCGCCCGGCACTCCCCCAGTCGACGGTGGCGCGAAGATGGATGAGGAAGCGCATCACGTGGATGGGGGAAATCGAGAGCGCTGGCCCGAGCGGTCGACTTCGGCCGCAGATGATGCCGGCTGGCGCCGTTCGCAGCGCCATCGGCGGCGTCAGTTGACTTTCCGCGGCAAGGCCAGCATTGCGTTTCTCGTCGGCACCGCCCTCGCGGCCGGTTTCTGGTCCGCGCGCCTGCTCGTTTCCAGTCGCCCCTTCCCGGAATCTATGCCGGCTCAGCCGCCCGTGTCCACGGCGCCGCGCGAGCCCGCTCCGCTTCGCCCCCCGCCGCGCAACGTGATCGAACGGTTGCCGGTCTCGCGAGCAGCGCTCGATCTGCGCGTCATCGATGCCACTGGCTTGGATGTCGGTCCCGCATCACAGCAGGGGATTTACGGCCGGTTGTACGAGATGCTGCCTTCGCCCGTGCCGGCTGAATTCTGGGAAGAGCCGTTGCGCGTCGAATACACCCTCGACGCAGAGCTGACGCGCGCGGTGTTCCGGAAGCTGGAAATTGGCCGTGTGAACCTCGGGAATGTGGTGGTACTCGACGCCCGCACCGGCCGGGTGCTCGCGTACGCGGCAACCGACGTCGGACGATTCCCACCGACCCGCAATTACCCGGCCGCCTCGCTTGTGAAGGTGATTACGGCAGCCGCGGCGCTCGACACCGCTCCGGAGAAGGCGAACCTGCCGTGTCGCTATCGAGGCAGTCCCTACCGGCTGACCCCATCTCGGATCGACCCGCCGCGCTCGGGGAATACGGTGTCGCTTCGGCGTGCGCTCGCGACCTCGAACAACCAGTGTTTCGCGCAGCTCGCGGTCCACGCCGTCGGCGAACGGCCGCTCATGGACGCGATTTCGCGCTTCGGCTGGCTCGCGGTTCCCGCACCCGCGCATGCGGCCGGAACGGCCGACCCCGGTGAGGATCGCTTCGACATCGGGAAGCTCGGCTGTGGCCTGGCGGGCTGCCGAATCACGCCGCTGCACGCGGCACAGCTCGCGGCAGCGCTCGCCAATGGCGAGCTCGTATCGCCGCGATGGATCGAGCGCGTCGTCGATGGGCGCGGCCGTGAGCTGCCGATGGCCAAGCCGGTTTCCGCTCGTCGGATCGTATCGCCGGAGATCGCGAAGACCCTGCGCGAGATGTTGGTGGACACCACTCGCAGCGGAACCGCGCGTCGCGGTTTCAGGAAACGCAATGGCCGGCCGCTGCTCGGCTCGGTGCAGGTCGCGGGCAAGACCGGAAGCCTGTCGGGCAAGAACCCGAGCGGACGTTACGAATGGTTCATCGGCGCGGCGCCGGCCGACGACCCGCGTATCGCTATCGCGGTCGTTCTGGTTCAGAGCGACCTCTGGTGGCGAAATGCATCGCAGATCGCGGGCGATGTCCTGCGCGTGGTGTTCTGCACCGAAGGGCCATGTCGTGCCGAGGGTGCCGAGCGCTGGATTCGCCCACCGGTCGAAGCGACGACGGTTCAGATCCGCAGTGACGTCGAACGCCGCGAAGCCTCTGCGACGGGCAAGGGCTCCGGATGATCCATCGCGGGTTCGACATAGCCCACCTCGCTCGCCGCGCTTCCGCACTGGCGCGCGAGATCCGCCGCGGTTGATGCTCGTTTGATCGATAATTGACGAAAAGTGCAGCCATTCCAGGTTGTTGTGTGGATATTTCACGACACTTGTGGCTCTTTCCCGTGTACTCTGATCATGCCAGCTGATTTCAACTGAGCGAGTCGAGTGGAGCAGCCGTCGTGGAACCGAACGCACTGGTGGTGGACGATCGCAACGAATCGCGAGAAGTGGTTGCCGAGGATATGGCACGCGCCGGGTTTCGAATCACCGAAGCCAGAAACGGGGTCGACGGCTGGCAGCGGTTCCAGCACTGCCGACCCGACCTCGTCATCAGCGACCTGACGATGCCCGGGTCCGACGGCATCGATCTCCTGAGACGAATTCGCGAAGTGTCGGCCGTTCCCGTCATCCTGTTCAGTGCCACGGGTGATGTTCGAGCCGCGGTCACGGCGATCAAGGCCGGAGCGCAGGAGTTCTTCCGTTTTCCGAAAGATCGCATGCGCATGGTGGACCGCGCGCAGATGCTGGCCGGCGAGCCCGGCGAACTCGCCCGGCTCGAAGCGCGGTTGGTCGGAAGCAGCCCGGAGATGCGGCGCATCCGGGAGCGTGTCTGCGCACTGGCGTCACTCCACGTTCCGGTGCTGGTGAGTGGGGATCCCGGTACGGGTCGCGACCACGTCGTGCGCTGCATCGCAGAACTCGCCTCCGGCGAGTCAGCCCGGATCGTCAAGCTCACCCGTGAAACGGCCGGCGACGTTCGGCAGCCGGACGCTCACACCGCTTACTACCTCGACGGGTTCGACGGATTCTCGCCGGCCGACCAGGCGCGCTGGCTGGCGTGGGTTCGCGGCGCCGGGAGTGAAGGCTCGGGCAATCCCCCGCGAGTCTTCGCCTCGACCGCGCGAAACCCCGAGCGGCTCGCCGCCATCGCGTCCCTCCAGCCGGAGTTTTCGGAGCGGCTACTTCGATTCGAAGTCCCCCTCGTGCCTCTGCGCGAACGTCGCGGCGACATTCCGGCGCTCGCCCTGCACCTTGCCTCCCGGGTCTCGGCCGAAATGGGGCGGGACCAGGTCCGGATCGAGCCCGAGGCCATCGACCTGCTCGGATCGCAAGCGTGGACGGGAAACGTCCGCGAACTCGCCCGGGTGATCGAGAAACTCGTCGCGTTCTCGCCTGGCGGCCATGTGACGGTCGAGAGGGTGCGCGAGATATTCGGTGAGGCGCGGGGTGGCGTCGCAGAGCTTCGCGAGCAGCGCAATCAGCGGCAGCACGATGAGCTCGTCGAGCAGCTCGAGACGTGTGGTGGCAACATCGCCGAGGTCGCGCGTCGGCTCGACCTGAGTCGTGGTGCGGTGATCTACCGGGCCCAGAAATACGGACTGCTGCCGAGGGCCAGGTGATTCGGCGTCGTCGAATCATCGCGGCATAGCTGCCTACAGCTTGAAACGGCCGACTACCTCTTCCAGGCGGCTCGATCGCTCGGACAGAGTCTCGACCATTGTTGCAAGATCTTCCGCTCGACGCGTGCTCTCGCGGGCGACGTCTCGAAAGACCTGGAGCGAGTGCGCGATCGTTTCTCCACTCTTTCCCTGAGCCTGTGTGGTCGAAACGATCTCCTCGATCATGCCTGCGACGTGCGTGACCGACTCGGTGATCAATCTGCTTCCGCGGCGCTGCTCTTCGGTCGAAGCCCTCACGCCCGTTCCGAGGCTGCGAATGTTGTCGACCGCCTTCGCGATCTCACCGGTCGCGGCCTGCTGGTCGAGGGTCGAACGATTGATCTGTGTGACGATCGTACCGACCTCCGACATCGCACCTTCGACGCGCTCGAGATCCCGGCCTTGATGCATGCTCGCCTCGGCGATGGCACCCACCATTTCGAGCGAGCTCGTGGATTTCTCGCTGATCATCGCAAGCACCTTCCCCGCGACGTTCGAGCGCTGAACGCCTGTCTTTACCTTTGCGGCGCCTTCTTCCGCAGCTTCCACCGCGGCCGCGGTATCGTCCTGAACCGCCTGTACCAGCGTTGCGATCTCCTGGGTCGAGCGATGCGTCCTACCCGCGAGGTTGCTGACCTCGTCGGCCACCACCGAGAAGGCTTTCCCCTGCTCGCCCGCCTGTGCGGCGATGATCGCGGCATTGAGCGACAGCATCGCGGTCTGCTCCGCAACAGCGCGGATGACCAGCAGGATTTCGCCGATTGCGGTGGAGTTGTCCGCGAGCCGTGAAACGCGCTGCTCGAGGTCGCCGAAGCTCTTGGAGATTTCGTTGATGGCTGCGATGGTCTCGTTTACCGCGGCGATTCCCTGTTCTGCCTCTTGGTTGGTGTCGTCGCACAGGGTCTGGCTCTTCTTCGCGTTCTCCGTCACATGTTGTACCGAGCGGCGAAGATCGGTCAGACGTTCCATCGCTCCGTCGGCTGCCGCCGTGAGGACGGATACGCCCGAGACCACCTGGTCGGTACCGCTCGCAACCTGGATCACGCACGCGGAGGTGGCGTCGATGGTTTCTGCGAGGTGGTCCATGTGCTCGGCTACGGAGACGGTCGAGGCGTCCATCTCGATGATCGAAGAAGATGTCTCGCGCGCTGAATCGGAGACCTGTTCGACGTTTGCGCTGACGCCGCGGATCGACGCGCTGAGCTGCTCGATCGACTCGGCGGTCTCGTCGATCGCGACGCTCTGGCGCTGCGACTCGACCGCCACCGTCTTGCCATTCTCTGTAAGCAGACTGGTGACGTCGCCGATCTCTCGAACGCTATTCATCGCCTGCTTGACGATCGTCCGGAGGCTCGCCGTCATGCTGTTGAACGATCGCGCAAGTGCGCCGATTTCGTCGTTGGTCGTGACGGGAACTTCGATCGCCAGGTTGCCGCTCGCTATCGCAGCAGACGCGTCAGCGAGGTCGGTCAGGGGCTTCGTGACCACTCGGCGCAGCCGTGCGGAGATGAATGCGGTCACGCCGGTCACTGCCAGCAACAGCATCGCGATGGTGATCGCGTAGAGTCGCGCGCGATTCACCAGCTCTGCGGTGTTCGACAGGATGTAGATGGTCCCGACTTGCTCGCCGTTGTAGCTGATTTCGTGCGCGAGCTCTAATCCTTTGGATCCGAACTTCTGCCCGATGGCCGGCGCCGGCGGTGGTTGGAAGTGACCTGCGACACTGTCGGAGACGTAGCTGGCGAAGGGGCGGCCTTCGGCATCGTAGATCACTGCCGCGTCCACCGGGCCGGCAGCGCTGAGTGCTGCCAGGTTCTCTCCGGCAGTCACCGTATCGTAGAACGTCAACGAAACGACGCTGTTGATTCCCACGACGTCCGCGAGGGTTCCGGTGTTCCGGGCGATCGACGACCGGGTCGCGAGCCAGTCGAGTGCGAGGAAGACGCTGCAGGCGATCACCAGGGTGCTGACCGTCACGAAGAAGACGGTTCCGGTGAGCTTGCGATTGAGGGACTGTGTCGAGCTGTTCTGCGTATTCACTATCGGTCTTCCAGATTGATTCGGGCGCTGCGAAGCATCGATGAGCAAGTGCTCGCCGAAACGGCATCGGTCGCCTCGTGGTTGGGTTCTGTGTACGCCTCGGTGGCGGACTGCTTGTGTCGGGCTAGGGCCATCGGATCGAGACCTTTCCGTAGATGCTCCGGGGGACTTCACTCGCAAACACGTTGTTCCCCACACCGTATTCGTCGTGTCGGCGCGCGGTGAGGTTCTGGCCTGCGAGCGAGAACTCGACCATGTCGAGCGGCTTCCAACCGAGCCGGACGTCGAATCGGAAATAGGGGTCGACGCCCTGGTTCCGAACTCGGCCGACATAGAAGAGCTGTGTGTCGAGTTCGAAATCCATCGGGAGATCGAAGCGTGAGAGGATCGCGAACTGGTGCTCGGCGTGGTCGCCTTCTTTGTCGTCGAAGGCCGGATCGGTGCTGCTGTCTTTCGTGCGCAATTCGAGCTTCATGTAGGTGTAGTTCAAGACGACCCGCCACCAGTCGAAGTGCGACCAGGTGATGCTCGACTCGACCCCCCAGCCGAATGCCTTCCCCTTGTTTCCAAACGACTGATCGATGCAGGTCGTAGGCGGGGGGCCAGGGGGCCAGGCCTCTGGGAAGAGGGGGACGCACGGAACTAGATCTTCTTCGCCGGTCACCAGGTTGTCGTAGTCGTTGAAGTAAGCGGCGATGTCGTAGTGGAGCCAGTCGAGCGGATGGGCGCGGTAGCCGACTTCGTAAGCCAGGAGCTCCTCGGCATCGACGCCGCGCCGCCCTTCGATGATCCTCAGAGTGTCCGGGGGGCCGGGCGCCGAGGCCTCTGGGAGAGTGATCAGGATGTCGGTTTCCGCGCGGTCCGGCGTTCGCACGGCACGCGAGATCGCGGCCCAGAGCGTGTGCTCTTCGTGTGGCGTGACGAGGAAGCGAACGCTCGGCTGGTATTCGAATTTCGAGAAGCTGTTGTATTCGAACTTCGATCCGATCGTGACGCGGAACAGATCTTCGATCACGTCGAACTCACCCTGCAGGAATGCGCTCGCGATGTAGGTCTTGCGGCAGCAATCCTTGAGGGTGATCACGGGCGTCAGGCTGCGAAAGTCGTCCCAGTCCCTGCGATAGCCGGCGCCCCAGGTGATGCCCGCCCAGGAGGTCGGCCGGAAGAAGTGCTGTGTCTCGACATCGATGCGCTGCCGCAGCTCCTCTGCGATGTATTCGTTCCGCTTCGTCCTGTCGTAGTAGAACTGCAGGCTGCCGTCGCTGTCCTCGCTGAACTCGTGGGTCCAGCGTGCGAGCAGGTTCCAGCCGCTGACGTCCTCGTCGGTCGGCCTGCCCAGCGGGAAAAGGGCCGGGTTGTCGAGCAGCGATGATCTCGAGGTGCCGTCGTAGTAGTCGCCCTGCAGCGTGAACGAAGTCTCGGGAGTGACATCCCAGTCGATGCGCCCACCCGCGCGAACCTGGTGCCAGGCGTCGTTGGCTTCGTCACCAGAGGGCAGGTCGTTGTTTTCGCGATTGAAGCCCTTGAAGTATGCGCGGTAGTGGAAATCGTCTCGCAGTGCACCACCCCAGCGCACGCTGCCGAAGCCCTGTTCCTGGTTTCCACCACCGCCTTCGACGAAGAGACCCTGTGATTCGCCCGACCGTTTCGTGATGATGTTGATTACTCCGTTGACCGCATTGGCACCCCAGAGGGTTCCGCCCGGCCCGCGAATCACCTCGATGCGGTCGATGTCCTCGAAGAGTACGTCCTGAACGTCCCAGAAGACGCCGGCGAATAGCGGCGTGTAGACGCTGCGGCCATCGATCATCACCAGTAGCTTGTTGGCGAATTCGCCGTTGAAGCCGCGGGCCGTCACTGCCCACTTGTTCGCATCGATGTTGGCGACATGCAGTCCCGGCACCATGCGAAGCAGGTCAGGGATCGTCGACATGCCGGAGCGGCGGATTTCTTCGTTCGTGATCACAGTGATCGCGGCGGCCGATTCCGAGATCTTCTGAGCGCGCCGCGATACGGTGGTGACTTCCAGCTGGAGCAGGTCATCGAGGCTCAGGTTTGCGAGGTCGTGCGATGGGTCGCCGGACTGCGCGACCGCGGAACCGGCAACGCAGAGCATCATGATCAACATCCACACTGCGATGTTGAAGGGCGAAGACTCCATCTGCTCGGCTCCCATGCGTTCGCGACTCAGGCGTCGCACCTGACAACGATCTCGAAGGCGGAGAGGGATCTCCGCCCCCGATTGAATCGGCAAATGGCCGGTACGAGTTGACCGGAAAGCACCGTGAATGCGTGGGAATTGGAACTTCTGGGTAGCGGGTCGCGGCTGCGAGGCGAGGTTTGCGGGGTACACCTCGGACGGGTGCGTGGGGCGCTGCGAGAGGCGCGGCCCCGGGGGCCGCGCCGCCGGAGTGGGTGGGTCAGCTCCCGGTTTCGGCCTTCTTGCGCTTGACGCGGCGCAGGCGTCGTTGCTTGTGGCGGTTACGCTTGATCTTCTGCTTGCTTTTGCTTCGGGCCATCGCAGCCTCCGTTTCGGTGGAACGCGGAAGCTACCCGAATGCCGCGGAGCTGCCAGTTGGGGTTCGCTCAGGCCTCTTTGGTCGGGAGCATCTCGCTCATCACGGTCCCCATCGCGTCGAGCTCGCCGTCGCGGAGCGATTCCACCGACGGCAGCGAAACGACGATCCGCTCGAGCCGATTCTGGATGACTTCGTGAAGCTCGTCGAACGTGAGCTCGAGGCCCTGTTCGCCATCGTCTCGATCTACGGTCGCCCAGATCAACAACGGTTCGTCGTCCGGGGTGCCGTAGATCGCGAGGTGCAGGCGGTCGCCGATCGAAATATTGGAATTTGCCTCGACCCGCATGCCTCCGATCGAGAGATCGCGGCCGACCAGCACACGGAGTGCGCTGCTGCCGAACGCGGGAACCTTGGCGTCGAAGGTCGCGCGCTCGCTGCGTCGCCGGTCCGAGTTACCGCCCGCTGGCTCGACGAACTCCGCGGGCAGCATTGCCGTGCTGAGGGTGTCTTCTTCTTCCGCCGCCGCATTCGCCACCGCCACCGCCTCGGCAGGCTCGGCGGTATGCGAAACCGACATCGACTCCAGGGGTTTTTCGTCCTCTTCGGGTGGATCCAATTGCACGTCGACGGTGGGCAGCTGGAGCTCATCCGCTTCGAAGCGGGGGTCGTTCCGGATGTTGCGCGCGGGTATCTCGCGGATTCCGCGATCTCCGCGAACCGCGTCGACGGGATCGCCGCGCTCCTGGCCCTCGTCGGTGCGGGGCGGCCCCTTCGAGCGTTCTTCGATGATCCATTCCAGTTCGCGTCGCTCGTCGGAGGAGGTTTTCTCGAACAACACCGCGAGTGAGTACAGCCCCGACTCACCTAGATCCTTGTCGAACACCGCTCGGATCACACGGCCGCGGAGCGAAAGAACCTCCGAGGCGCCCAACGCTTCGGGTATCTGGATCTTGACTCGTTTGCCCAGCTCCAGTCTGCGGTTCGCGAGCAGTCTGCAGCCGCGCATCGAGAGGTCGGCGAGTGTTCCCTGGCGAGGGATCAATCCACTCTTGAAAGTGACGTCGAAGCCGACCGCGACGCGAGGTTCCCGGCGTTGTTCTTCTCCCGTGTACATCGCGTGCAAGATCAGCAGGCGCAGCGCCTCGGGGTGCACGGGCCGGCGGACGAGGTAGTCGAAGCCGACGTTGCGAAGTTGTGTGCGCAGCGCGTTTGAGTCTTCACTCGTGACCATGATCCGAACCGGTTCGTTTCCCTCCAAGCGGTCGTCACGCACGGAGGTGACGGCTTCGATCCGACGCGGCGTCGAGATCAGGAGGTGGCTCGGACCCGGCATCCCGGGCACGATCGACGCGCCTCGGACGCGGCCGAACGGAATCCGCATCCTTTCGAGCAGCGTCTGGACATCGTCGAGCTCACCGTCGTCCAGCAGCAACACAGAAACCGATTGCGACATCGAGCATCCCCAGAGCAGATATTGGCCTGCGGGCCAGCGGGGCCCTCGACATCCGTCGGCCGATCCGCTCGGCAGCTGTAGCTCGCGGCCCGCAGCTGCATCCTGAAAATTCCGTGTCAGTGGGGATTTTCAGTTAGTGGGTCATTCCCCTCGCCGCCATCGGCAGGTGCTGCCACGGGCGGGGGCGGCCCCGCTCCGTGCCAGACCCAGATCATTGCTGCCGTCGCGATCGTCCCTCCAAGGACGATCGCCGGGAGAGCCGAAGCATCGGAAGCGGGAAAAAGGGCGCCGGCCAACAATGCGGCGAGATTATTCACGAAATGGCAGACGATCGAGGCGCGGATGCCACCCGTGAGCCAGCAGACGAGGCCGAGGTAGAGGCCCAACGGCGCCGCGAAGAGTGCGTGAGCCGGGTCGAGGTGGAGCGCTCCGAAGAACAGTGATGCGATCGCGATCCCGGCCACGGCCCCGTGTCGCGCGACCAGGCTCCGTTGTATCAGGCCGCGGCACAGCAGCTCCTCCGCGATGCCCGGCATCAACGCGAAGGTTGCGATTCCGAGTAGGAGAGAGCGGCCGCGGATGCCCGCGAGCATCTCTTCGAACTCGCCGAGCGTGCTCTCGTTCTTCCATTGCGTGAGTTCGAGGAGACCGTCCAGGGACGAGCTTGCAGCGAGGGTCCCGATCACGAGCACCGCGACCCGCGTGGCGTCCAGACGCCCAGGCCCGAGTCCGAGTCGTGTGTATGCGCTGCCGGGCAGCAGAAACGCCCCCACGAGCGCGATCAGCGCCAGGCAGCCCTCGAGCCACAGGCCCTGGAGCGCCATGAACTCGAACTCGCCGGCTGGGCTGGTGAGCTCTCCATAGGCACAGGATGACGCAGTGAGGGCGACGGCACTGAGTGTGAGAACGGCGGCGGCGCGGCGGCGCATCACCGACGAGGGTACAACGGGCACCCACGGGGG
>JAFDEI010000077.1 GCA_019310425.1 Deltaproteobacteria bacterium
AGCGCATGGTCCAGGACCCCCTGTCGATGCGAATCCTCGAAGGCGATTTCCCGGAAGGGTCGCGCATCATGGCCGACCACGAGCCGGGCGCCCCCGCACTCTCGTTCCGGAAGGTGTGATCTCGCTACGGCGCACCGCTCAGGAGCGCCGTTCGTTCTCGGAGATCGACCCGTCGTCTTCGTTGTCGACGACGGTACGAACCGACAGCGCGATTCCCGCAGCAAATTCGATGAGGTCGCGCTTCGTGGCCGTCCCGCCATCGGTCAGCCCCGACAACCGGACGAAGGCATACTGCGGGCGCCCATTCACCGCGTCCAACACGCGCAGGAACCGCTCGCGCAGATCCGATTCGGGCCAGCGCATCGCTGGCTGAAACCAGTAGATCACGGCTTCCGTCACCGAGTCGCGTCGAGCTTCGAAATGCTTCGCGTGCAGAACCTCGGAATCTCCAAGCGGCACTCCGAGAGACTCGCTGCGCAAGACGTCCCAGCCCTGGGCCGGATAGCAGACCTCCGGATCGTGGGCGGCCTTGCCGTAGCTGCCCCGACCCGCGTAGACACCGATATACAGCCAGATCGGCGTGCGTCCGGGCGCTTCATAGAGCTGCATGAGATGGGAGTCGGGCTTGATCGCCGCGATCACACCATCCGCAAGCCGCTGCTGTTCCGTCGCATGCCACGGCCCGACGTCGCGCGGCAACGGAGTCGTTTCCGGAAACGGCGTCTGGGCTTCCGGAGCCCGCATCCAGCGTATGAGCACCACACCGGGCAAGAGCAACGCAATCAAAGTCGCAATCAGCAGGCTGCGACGACTCATCGCGTGATCCGCGCGACGCCGATGACCGCAAGCGTGCCGATCACGTAGGTTGCCAGGCCGAAGGTCTCGTGCAGCACGCCCTGAGCGAACTCGGCGCCGTGGGTCGACACCATCCGAACGGTCACGATCACCCGGAACACGTTCGCAACGAACGTCAGCGGCACGACGCTCGCGACCACGATCACACGCCGCCAGACTCCGTGGCTCAGGAAGTACGCGACAATGCACGCCAGCGGCATCAATGTCACGATCGAGGTGAGGCCACTACAGGCGTCGGCCACGAACAGGGTGTGGCCCGGGACCAGGATCTGGTTTCCCTCGGCAGTCACGGTAGTGCCCACCACCTGGAGCACCGCAACCGCGACCTCGGTGACCATCAGCTTCAGCCGAAACAGGATCTGGTAGGTCACGAAGCGTGGCGGCGGCACCATCAGCGCCAGGAAGATCAGGGGAAGCGTCATCGGAGCGAGCAGTCGTCGTCCGCCGATCGCGTAGACGATCGCCCCGAGCAGCAACGGAATCCCGAGACCAACCACGGTGCGGATGTCTCCCATCAGCGCCAGCACCTGGAGGGTCGCGGCCCCGAACACCACCAGCGACCCCCACAGCGGCGGGCGGAGTTCAGCACTCACGATCCGAAGCGAACCGAGGTTCGCGTATGCGAGGTACGCGGCCATCACGGGGATCGCGTAGGCGTGGCCGTAGAACAGACTGCTCTCCCAGAGGAAGGACAGGCTCAGGAGTCCCGGCACACACAGCGCGAGGCCGAAGACCACCACTGAGATGGTGAGCAACCGGTCGATCTCGGACGCCTTGACGGAGTCCAAGTCACCGCTGGAATCTTCCACGCTCGTCATACCGTCGAATCCTATCGGATCTCGGCTCGTGTTTGATCTTCGCCGACCTGACGCTGCCGCAGATTCGCTCCACACCGGCAGTTCGTCCCGCTAACTCCCGGATCGCGGGCTGATTCGCAGCCGCGGATCTCGCGGTCAGGAATCGTATCCCTAGGTGATTCCCATCACATACCCCGAATCGGATTGCACCGATGTTTCCTGTACAGCGGATAACGCAGGGCGCTCGATCGTCTGCACAGGTTCCACGATGAAATCACGACGCACACATATCAGGTTCATCCGCCTCGCCAGGGCAACGCGACTCGTCGCGATCATCGGGCTCATCATGTTCGGCCTCGCCGCAAACGGCCACGCCCGCACCGTGACACTGCGTTGGTACGATCCGAATCCGGATCCCTCGCCGGTCAGCGGCTTCCAATTACATGTGGGAACCGAATCCAGAAACTACACGCTCGTATACGAGGTCGGAATGCTGGAACCCGACGAAGACCGAGTCCGGTCGGCCTCCGTGGAGATTCCCGATACCGTCGACGTCTACGTCGCGATGACTTCGTACGCCGATGACGGCAGCGTAAGCCCGCTGTCCAACGAGAAAGTCTGGGCCGCGCCGCCGCCGCCGCCGCTGCCGCTGCCGCTGCCGCTGCCCCCGAATGCGCAGATCACGGCCCCGGAGAAGACCGTGACCATTACCGCGGGCGAAACCGTTTTCTTCAGCGGCAACGCAGAGTTGGGTCGCAAACCCTACAACTACGAATGGGACTTCGATTTCGGGCGCTCGGGTGTCCCCGACTCCAGCGCCGCCACACCCGGATCAGTGACCTTCGACATTCCGGGCAACTTCACGGTTCGGCTCGGAGTTACGGACGCAGACGGGAGCGTGGACGCCAGCCCCGCCGAGACGTCCATTAACGTGGAAGCCGCCGACCTCCCCGAACCGCCTCCGATCGGAAACGGTTCGTTCCCGGCGGGCGACAGCGCCGTGGTCGAACAGATCGCGAGCGGCCTGACATCGCCCGTCTATCTGACCGCACCGCGAGGTGACCCGCGGCTGTTCGTCGCCGAAGCCGGTGGTGTGATCCGAATCATCGACAACGGGACGATCCTCCCGACTCCCTTCCTCGACCTCGGCTTCAACTCGACCGAACAGGAACTGCTGAGTTTCGCGTTCGAACCGGAGTACGACAAGACCGGAACCTTCTACGTGCACTGGATCGACGACTCGGGCGACTCGGACGACTGTCTGGACTCGGACTACTGTGTGGTGTTGTCGCGCTTCGAGATCGGGAGCGACGCCGACGTGGCCGATCCGAGCAGCGAGGAAGTGCTGCTGGCCGTCCCGCAACCCTTCGACTCGCAGAACGGGGGTGCAATCGCGTTCTCGCCCGTGGACGGCTTCCTCTACATCGGCATGGGTGACGGCGGATCGACCGATGACCCGTTCAACGTGTCACAGGACGGCAGCGAGCTCCTCGGCAAGCTGCTGCGCATCGACGTCTCACCGGACAGCGGCTACGCGATTCCGGACGACAACCCGTTCAAGGGAGTTGCGGGGGTCCGCGACGAAATCTGGGCGTTCGGCGTGCGCAACCCGTATCGCTTCAGCTTCGACCGCGACCTCGGGGATCTCTGGCTTGCCGACGAGGGCCAGGATCTGCGCGAAGAAATCAACCACGAACCCGCCGACGGACCCGGTGGCAACAACTATGGCTGGGACGTGATGGAAGGGACGGCGTGCACGTCGCCGGGGTGCGACGACGAATCGCTCACTCCGCCGTACCACGAATACGCACACGACGACGATTCGTGCTCGATCACCGGCGGCTACGTCTACCGCGGCACCGAAGACACGCTGTACGGAGAGTATTTCTACGGCGACTACTGCTCCGGGGCGATCTGGAGCATCAACCCGAACACCGGGGCGGGAACCAACTGGACCGCGGCTTTCGGCAGGGCAGCCGGTAAACGGTTCGAGATCGCGAGCTTCGGCGAAGGTGGCGGCGGAGCCCTCTTCGTGCTGCACGAGAATGGCGACATCTTCCGGATCGGGGCCGTCGCGCCCGCCTGCAGCGACCAGCTCGACAACGACGGCGACGGCGGGATCGACACGGGCAGGGACCCGGGGTGCCGCGACGAGAATTCCGATATCGAGGACCCGGTCTGCAACGACGGCATCGACAACGACGGCGACGACATGATCGACGCACTCGACCCCGAATGCGAAGCAGCCTGGGCAACCTCCGAGGCCGTTGCCGAAGACGGTGGCGGTGGTGGCGGTGGCGGTGGCGGTGGCAAGAAATGCGGACTCGGTGCCGAGCTGGCCTTCCTGTTGCCGCCGGTGATGTGGCTGCGCCGAAGGCGACGGTCCCACAGCGAGCCGGCTCCGCAGCTGAGCCGCTTCAGCCTCGACCGAAACGCCTAGGGCCTGAAACGCGAGCGTTTCATCTGACGATGCGGAAGCTCTTGGCCGCGAAGCGGCAGTCGCTTGGCTAGGAGTCCGGACCCTCTCCGCGAGCGAAGAGATACTGCGAAATCACGTGCATCAGGCTCTGGTGGGTGTCCTCCGCGATTCCGCAGTTGTCGACCGGAACCCAGACGACGTGCTCCGCGAGTTCCCGAAGCGCGCCGCCACCGAAGCCGACGAACGCAATGGTCGGAATACCCAGATCGCGAGCGTGGCGACAGGCTTCCACGACATTCGGCGAATCACCGCTGGAACTCACGAACAGGACAGCGTCACCAGGCTTCAGGTAGTAATCGAGCTGACGCCGGTAGACGTCTTGGTAGCCGAAGTCGTTCGAAAGGGCGGTCAACATCGCAACGTTCGAGTTGAGTGAGATGATCCGGAGCGGAGGCTGCCCCTCGACATGGCCGCCCTTGGTGGCATCGCAAGCGGTGTGGTCCGCAATCGCGGCACTGCCGCCGTTGCCCGCCACCCAGACGGTTCCACCGCTGTCGCGCACACGGTCCAGAACCTCGAGAACGCCCTCCATCGGAGCACGGTCGAAAGTCTCCAGGACCTTCACAAATCGTCGATAGTAGTCATCGACGAAATCTCCGAAGTCACCCATGTCATCCTCCAGGCTGGAGAACCAGCTTTTCGAAGGCATTGAAGTCGTTGAAGGAACTGCCCGAAGAGTTCGGCTAGTGGATCCAGGGGACGGATCCGAGAATCGGGATACCCTCCACGAAACGCGCGTCGCTCGGCAACAGCAACACGGGATCGACGATCTCCAAGAGGAGCCCGATGGCGAAGGCGATGACGAACGCCGCGCCCACTCCAACCGTCATGACCTTCCAGCGCTGCCGGGTCGGCATCAGCGGAGGCTCGGCGCGCTCCATGAAGGAGATGCGGGCGCCCTGCTGGGCCTGCTCGAGGCTCTGCGCAAGCTCTGCTTCTTGTACCTTGCGCAAGAAATCCGTGTAGGTGGCCTGCAACACGATCTTCTTTCCCTCGAGAGCTTCGAGGGTCTCCTGCCGCTCCGGAATCTGGGCGACCCGCTCCTCGAGCTCACGGATCCTGACTTCGCCGGCGGCCCGCTGCCGCCGCAGTTCCTCGACCGTCCTGCGTCTGGATGAAAGCAGCCCGGAAGGGGATGCCGCAGCCGGCGCGCCGCCGGTGCTGATCTCCTGTTCGACCTGATCGATCTGCCGCCGCAGTGTAATCACATCGGGGTGCTTCTCGGTGTGGCGGGCCAGCTCCTCCGTGAGCTCGGACCGCAGCTTCTGTAACCGTGCACCCGGGGAATCATCTTCGACCGTCGCGAGCGACGCCATGCTGGATTCCGTTTCCGCAATCTGAAGCGCGAGCGACGCTCGCTGCTCCTGGAGCCGCGTCAGCGCGCGCAGGGACGGCTCCAGATCTGCGGGAAGTTCGCCGCGATAGCGCTGTTTGAACTCCGTGATCTTCCGGTCGTGCTCGCGAAGCTCGTGCTCCGACCGCTCGAGTTCCCGGCTCATGAAATCGGTCGCCAGCGCGGCCTGGTGGCTGCGCAGGCGGATGCCCTCGTCGACGAGGAGGCCCGCGAGCTGGTTTGCGATGCTCGCAGCGATGACGGGGGTGTCGCTCTCGAACTCGATGACGAGCAGGCGGGCGGTCTCGAAGCGCGCCAGACTGCCCATCCCTCTCTCGACCTCGATGTTGATGTCGCCTCGCATGCGCTGGACCAACTCTGCCATCGGCAGGGTATTCCGCAGCCCTGGGTAGAGGTCGTTCTCCTCGATCAAGTGGAAGAGGTTCGGACGCGCGAGGACCCCTGCCACCATCGCGTTGATCCGCTCGAAGGGATCGCCGCGAACCGTCGAGCGCACGAATTCCTCCGGCATTTCCTGGGTCGCGATCATCACGGTCGCACCAGCCTGGTAACGGGGCTTCATCAGGACGCCCAAAACCGCGGAGGCGAGTATTCCCAGCAGGAGCGCCGCGAGCATCCAGCGCCAGCGGCGACGCACGACACCGACCGGATCCCACAGGAACTGCGGCAGACCGTCGGATTCGACGTCTTCGAATTCATCCACGGTCAATCACTCACCGGGTCTTCCGACCCTTGCTGGAGTCGGAATGGTAGTCGTATTGCGAGAAGTCCTTGCGCTTGCTCGCGTTGTTGAGGAACACGCCGGCGACCTTCTCCGGCGGAATCAGATCGAGCATCGCGCGAAACGCGGAAAGCGGTGTCGCACCCGCACGCACCACGGTGATGCAAGCCTCGACGTGCGGGAGGATCAGCGACACATCGGGAACCGGGAGCACGGGTGGCGTGTCGAGGACGACGATGTCGTAGGTCTGGGCGAGATTTCGAATCAGCACACCAAGCTCGGGGCGGGCAAGGACCTCATGGGCGTTGTCATTGGGGCCCACGACCGGATAGATGTCCACCCCGTCGTCACTGTGGAGACATGCCGACGCGAGCGACGCCTCTCCGAACAGCACGTTTTCGATTCCAACTTCGGGGAGTTTGAAGCCGAGCACTGATGCAATCGTCGGTCGCCGCAGGTCGAACTCCACGATCGCGACCCGGCGCGCGGCCGTCATCGAGGCGAATGCAAGCGCGAGATTGCAAACGGTCGTCGTCTTGCCTTCCTGTCCCACAGCGCTCGTGACGAGTACGACGTGGGTGTCACGCTGCTTGAGTTCGCTTCCCAGACGCAGCGCGAAGTGACGATAGTAGGCTGAATACGGCCCGTGCTGATCGATGAGGACGGCACGCGCAACCCACGAACCCTCCTTCGAATGCGGGATATGGATATCGGTCGCGCGCCGTGCCGGTCGATTCTGGAACTCGTCTGTGATCGGCATCGCTCGAGCAGGCGAGAGAACCGGCTCGTCGATCAGTGGATCGGGCGCAGTGGCCTCGACCGGACGCTTGGCCTCCTCGCGGCGTGCACGGCGAAGTGCGTCGGTGATTTCTCCCACTTCAGTTCTCCGAGGTACCGGGGCCGGATTCGTCCGGCCCCCTGCCCTGCGCCTCGAGCATCTCTTTGGCCTTCTTCTCGACCATCGCGACCGGAATCGGCCGGACCTGCTTCGAGTAGGCGGCCAGCAGCACACGGTCGGCCAGCAGGCTGATCAGCCGCGGGCAACCCTGCGAATACGCGAAGAACACGGAATCGCAGCCCGCTCCGAAGATCTCGTCGTATTGCCCCCCGGCAATGCCGATACGATGCGAGAGATACGGAATCAACTCTGAAGGACCAAGAGGCTCGAGGTGGTGCTCGATCGCGATCCGTTGGCGCAGCTGGCGCAGCTTGGGATCCGCGAGCTTCTCGCGGAGCTCGGGCTGACCGGTCAATACGATCTGGAGCAGTTTCTCCGAATCCGTCTCGAGGTTGGACAGCAGGCGCACCTCCTCGAGTGTAGCGAGGTCGAGGTTCTGTGCCTCGTCGATGACCAATACCGTGTTGATACCCGCATGGAGCCGCTCGAGCAGATGCGAGTTCAACGCGATGATGTAGTCCACCTTCGAATCAAATGGACCACGTAGCCCGAGCTCGGCTGCGATGAGCTTCATCAGGTCGAGGCCGCTCGCGTCGGCGGTGTTCATCACGAGGGCCGTGTCCGTTTCCTCGGGCACCTTGGCGAGTACCGCGCGCAACAGTGTGGTCTTGCCGGCTCCGATTCCACCTGTCAGCAGCAGGAAGCCCTTGCGACGCACCACGCCATAATAGAGCGCAGAAAACCCCTCCTCGTGCGTCTCGGATGGCCACAGGAAGCGCGGGTCGGGGTTCAGCGAGAACGCCGGCTCACGGAGATCGAAGTAGGACTCGTACATCGCCTCGGAACCATCGACATTTTGGCGTCGAGGATCAAGGGCAGATACCCCCGCCCGCGAAAGCCACGATCGCTCGTTTTCGATCGTCCACAGCCTCACATCCGCCGGCCGATCCGATCGAAGTTCCGAGACGCTGGCTGACGGCGCGCGGGACCTCCGGTTCGCGCCGGCCCGAAGCTGGCTCGGTCAGCGGTTGGCAACTCGCCCTCCCAGAAATGCCAAGAAGTGACCCAGTCAGCCCTTTCCACAACACGAATCAGTCCAAGAATATGAGAGATTTTCCACCCGATTCGGCGATCGGAGCATCCACCGCCTCCCGCTGCGCCCCCGCGTAACACCTACCCTGCGTTCAGTAATATTGTAACCATCCCATATTACTGCCTAAATTGGCTAGAACGAATCAGCAAAACCCGATTTTATTTTTGTTGATTCTGACACTCAATCGGTGTAATTGGGTACTTACTGTGTCCTGGATCACAATTTTCGGAATTCGCCGCTTTGAAGTGCTTCACTGCGGAATTCTCAATCCCGGGGCATAAGTCCCCAGTCAGAGCGAAATGGTTCGTCCTCCTCAACCCCCCAGATCCGTTCCGGAGTTCCGCACCTAGATGCTGAAGACCCACTGGTTGGCATTCCAACTACTCCTCGTGGCCATCGAGATCGTGCTCAGCGCAACGATCTTCACGATATTTGCATTCTCGACGACCGCGACCGGCAGTATTCCGACCGTACTCCGCCATGGCGGCCCCTCGCTGCTCGCCCTCGGAATCGTGGCCTGTTCGACCTGGCCGCTGGTTCTGAACGCGCTCGACCTCTACTCGTCGCAGCGTCGCCAGTCTGCAGGCCAGCTGTTGCTTCGCGTGGCCGCGGCGGGAATCACAAGCACGCTGCTGATCGCGGCCGCAGCGTTCGCGTTGTCGGCGCCCGTACCCGCGGCGTTCCCGTTCCTCTTCGGCGCGACCCAGTTCGCCTGTCTGGCGCTGCTCCGGCTCGTGATCCACGGCGGCCTGCGCCTGCTGCGACGCGGCGGCCGCAATTACCGGAACATCCTCATCGTCGGCTCCGGCCCACGCGCGGCCGACGTCCACCGCATGGTGGTACAGCACCCCGATTGGGCGCTGCACATCGTCGGCTACGTCGATGACCACGCATACGCGGGCGATGAGGGCGGGCCCATCGGCGAAATTCACCAGTTCGCCGATTTGCCGGCGCTCTTTCGCGACCACGTGATCGACGAGGTCGTCGTTGCTCTGCCGCGCTCGATGCTCTCCACCCTCGCCCCGGTCGTCGAGGCCTGCTCGCTGGTCGGTGTATCGCTCACCATCCCGATGGACTTGTTCGAGGATTTCATGCCGCCGCCGCGGGTCACCCGTTTCGGAGGCTCGGCAGCGCTCAGCTACGCGCCGGTCCATCACAGTCGCTTCAAACTCGCGATCAAGCGCGCCATCGACGTCGTTGGAGCCACCATCGTACTGACCCTGACCGCACCGATTCTGCTGGTCTCGATGGCGGCCATCCGTCTGACGTCTCCCGGAGCGGTGATCTTCCGGCAGAGGCGATGTGGGCTGTACGGTCGGGAATTCTGGATGTACAAGTTGCGGACGATGGTGAACGATGCAGAAGAGCAGAAGACGGCGCTCTCTCACCTGAACGAGAGCGACGGACCGGTCTTCAAGATCCGCAACGACCCGCGCGTTACACGCGTCGGACATTTTCTGCGCAGCTGGAGCCTCGACGAGCTCCCACAGGTCTGGAATGTGCTGATGGGCGACATGAGCCTGGTCGGCCCACGCCCGCCGGTTCCTTCCGAAGTCCAGCACTATCGGACCTTCGAACGAAGGCGCCTGTCGATGCGGCCCGGCATCACCTGCATCTGGCAGGTGCAGGGGCGGAACGAGATCGGCTTCGCCGACTGGGTGAAACTCGACGTCGAGTACATCGAGACATGGTCGCTGTCGACCGACTTCTGGATCCTGGGCAAGACGTTGCCCGCAGTCCTCAGCCGCACCGGCGCCAGCTGATCGCGCGCGCGTTCAGGCTGCGGGACGGACGCCGATCTTCGAGCATCGGGATAAAGCGGCCACGCGCTAATCGCCGACACGGATGTGCTGGTACAACGGGCCGTCGCGGAATCCGAGGCTGCGGTAGTAGGCACGGGTTCCCACCGCCGAGATGACCGCGAGATCGTCGTAGCCCGCTTCGGCGGCGAGCGCGCGGGCACGCTCGATCAGCTGACGTCCGAGGCCCCTGTGCTGCGCCCGACCGCCCGCACGCCGACCCAGCGCGAGTGACGCGCCGTACACGTGCACCTCGCGAATCATCGCGCTGCCGGCCAGCTCTCCCTGCGCCGCGGGCTCGACAGGGAGCGACAGCCGCAGGAACGCGACCAGGCGATCTGCAGGCGTTGCGTACTCGAGAAAGATCTCGCGACCGATCGACGTCGTGTACGCGTGCTCGGAGAGCCGCAAGTCCTCGGAGCGGAATGACTCGCCGCGGATCTCGCGCGCGCGAATGTCGCTGCAGCGAGCGCCCTGCCCCGCGAGCGCGCGCTCCGCGACTTCGCGGAGGTTCGCGACCTTGTTGCCGATGACGATGTCGTCCGCAGAAAAATCGCGGATCACCCGCGTGATCCTGCAGTAGCGCGGAGTCCGCGCCATGCCGGCCGTGAGCACACGCAGCAGTTCCTCCTCATTATAAGGGCGCCATTCCCCACTCTCGTAGTGGCGCATCAGCTCGGCGCTCGCGACGAGGCTGCAGGGGTAGATCTTGAGTTCGTCGGGTCGAAAATCGGCATCGTCGAAGAGCCGGTCGAAGTCCTCGACATCGCCTTCGGGAGTCGCAGCGAGCAGGTTCGGCATCCAATGCGCGTGGATCTTGAAGCCGGCCGACCGCAACAGTGCAAGCGCGCGCCGGATCGTCGCGACGTCGTGCCCACGCCGATTCATGGCGAGCACGTGATCCGAAAGACACTGGATCCCGATCTGGACCTTGGTGCCGCCGAGGCGGCGAATCCGCTGCACTTCGTCCGGAGTAATCTCATCGGGCCGGGTTTCGATCGAGAGCCCGACGTTGCGACATGCGGCGTCCTCGTTCGCGCGCTGCGCGGATTCGAGTTCCGCCCAGGATGCGGCCTCCGATTCGTGTACGAGTACGCCTGCTTGCGATCGGATCAGCGCGCCGCCGATCGCCCGGTTGTAGCTCGTCGGCTCGAGCACGCGGCCGTCGATCACAGGGATCGACGAGAACGGAACCGGCGAGATACCCGCTTCCGCACATCCATCGATGCCCGCCCCGAAGTCGTTCATCGCATCGAAGCAGCGCTTCACGTACCAGATCTGATAGGGCTCGGGATGAAACGACCAGGTCCCACCGAGGACGATCAGTTCGACCTTCTCGACCGGGTGCCCGATGCTGTGGTACGCAGCCAGCCGATTCCAGGTCTGGAGGTAGGGGTCGAAGCGGTTGTCTGCGGCGCGCTGCGCTCCGGGCTCGTCGGACAGGTAGCTCTTCGGCATCCGCACGTCGTTCGGGCAGAAGATGCAGCGCCCCGGGCACGGATACGGCTTCGTGAGCACCGTGACCGGAGTGACGCCGCTCTGCGTGCGCACGGGACGCATCCGCAGCCGCTCGATGAACGCAAGATCGTCGACCGCCCACTGGCGCCCCGGCGCAAAGCGACGGAATCCCGCGATGATCTCGCTGCGTGAGAACAACCCCTTCCCATCCTTCGGGAAAGTCTTGGCGATGCGGTCGAGTGTGCGCGCGTCGAGTTGGTCGGCCGCCAGAATCGCCTCGACGATCCCTACGAGCTCACTCTCGTAGGGGTCGGGGTCGAATTGGTTGCGGTGACGTCGCGGATGGGGGTCCAGCACTCGGGCGGCTACTGTATCGCAACGCGTCATGGACGAGAAAACCGTTCGCGCACTCGGCGCAATCAACCGGGACTTCTATCGCAACTCGGCCACGGCCTTCAGCGAGACGCGCCGTAATTCCTGGCCGGGCTGGAAGCCACTGGCGGTGTGGATAGAAGGCCGCCTGCCGGATCGTGCGCTCAGGGTGCTCGACGTCGGCTGCGGCAACGGCCGTTTCGGCGCGTTTCTCGCCGATGCACTCCCCGAGCGCGCCTCCGAAATCGACTACTGCGGACTCGATGCCAGCGCACCGCTGCTCGACTCGGTGCGCGCGCGCCGGCTGCCCGTCGCGGCAGCCGAGGTCGTGCTCGGCGACCTGATCGAAACCCCGCTCGATTCGCTGCTGGCAGACCGCGCATTCTCGCTGATCGCGGTCTTCGGGCTGCTCCACCACATTCCGAGCGAGCGAAAGCGCACGGATTTGCTGGTTTCCCTCGCACGGCGGCTCGAACCCGGAGGGCTGCTCGCACTCGCGTTCTGGCGCTTCGACGACTTCGAGCGCTTCCGAGTGCGCCGGAAGGCGTTCGAGGAGTGGAACCGCGATGCCCCCGAAGCGATCGACCTGTCGCAGCTCGAGCCGGGGGACACCCTGCTGCGCTGGGGCGAGGGGCCCGATGCGGTGCGCTACTGCCACCATGTCGACGATGCCGAAGCCGAGCGTCTGCTCGAAGCGGCGGGTCTCGAACAGCTCGCGTGTTACGACGCGGACGGTCGCGAAGGCAGTCTCAATCGCTATTTTGTGCTCGTAGCGAGGGGGGGGGAGTGAGCAATCGACAGCAGATCGTGGGCAGCGCCGCGATCGTTTCCGCACTCGAGCGCGGCGAGACACTGCAACGGATCGTGCTGCGCCGCGAGACCGACGACACGCAGCTCGTCGCGCTGGTGCGGTGTGCGAGAACAGCCGGCATTCCGGTGCATCGCGTCGGCCCCCGGCATTTCCAGCGATTGCGGCAGACCGACGGCGCCTGCGATGCGCTCGCTCTCGTCGGCTCACCGCCCGATACCAGCGCGAGTTCCGTGCTCGCGGGCGAGGGCGCGACATGGCACCTCATCGGGGTCGCATACCCGGGTAACGCCGGCATGGCGCTGCGCACCGCCGAAGTGAGTGGTTCCGCGGGCGCATTCGTAGCAGCGGACTTCGACCATGCACAGCGCCGCGCGGCCCTGCGCGCCGCGATGCGTGCCGATCGCTTCATGCCGGTCTTCTTCGGCGAGGCCAACGGCGTCCTCGACGAAGCCGCGCGCTCGGGTCGCCGCCTCATCGCCGTCGAAGACGTCGGCGACCGTGCACCGTGGGATGTCGATCTCCGCGGCCGGGTCCACCTCATAGTCGGAGGCGAAGCCGACGGTATCCCCAAGGCCACGCTCGCGCGCTGCGAAGCGGTCGTACGCGTGCCGATGGCGGGCTTCCTGCCTTCCTACAATCTCCAGGGTGCCGTCGCCGCCGTGGCGAGCGAGCGACTGCGGCAACTCGAGACCGTTTCGAAATGAACGATAGCGCGAGCCTCTTTTCGCACTTCGTGTCGACCCGCGTGACCTTCCGCTGGCTCTCGGTTCTGATCATCGCGTCCGCCGCGGTTGCCTGGATCGCGGTGGGCTTCGACATTGCCGAAATCCGCATGTTCGGACGACTCGGCATGGGGCTCGTGACCGCGAACGACCGCGCCGCGCACCTCTTCATCGGCAAAGTCGTGCTGATCTCCCAGGGGACGATGCTCGTTCTCACTGCGATCGCCTTCATGACCTGGCTGTATCGCTCTCGCGCAAACCTGCGTGCGTTCGGAACCCGGCACCTGCGCTATTCGCGAAACTGGGCGGTTTTCGGTTTTCTGATCCCGGTGCTCAACCTCTTTCGGCCGTATCAAGTCACGCGCGAGGTCTGGCAGGCAAGCGATCCAAGCACGACGGATCCATTCGATTGGAAAGAGATCGCAACACCGCGTCTGATCCGGGCATGGTGGGGCACCTTCATCGCCTTCAGCACGCTCAAGCTCCTGGCGGCGTGGATGATTTTGAGTTCGGCCTACGACCCACTGCGGCTCCAGCTCGCACAGGTCGTGGATCTCTCAGCCGACTTGATGGCCGCGACCAGCGTGACGCTGGTCTACTTCGTGGTCGACCGCATTACCGAGGCCCAGGAAGTGAAGTGGTCCCGGCTGGGGCCACCCCCCGGGTCCTGACCGAGAGTCGCCGATTGCCGGACGCCGGGCGTTGCAGTCACACTGGAGCTTTCCCAGGCGTTTCGGGCGCTCCCCCGCGGCGCTCCGGCCCTCTGTAGTTCTGCCTGACGAGACTTTCAGATAGCCGTGGGTGCTGCCTCAATTCAGCGCATCGCGGGGCCGATGAATGAGTGGGCCAATGCGCATTCATCGATGGCAGATCAGCGCGATCGCGGTGCTGTTCGCGGGACTGATGACAGTCTCGCTCGCGGCACCGGTGCGCGCGCAACAACCGGCAAGTTCGGTAGCCGCGAATGCAAGTGCGGCCGATTCCGAGCCCGCGGCGAAACCACCGCCGAAGCTCGCGGACGTCGACGTCGACGGGTTACTCGACCGGCGACCACCGGAGCCTGCCACAGAACCCGCATCACCGGCCACGGGCCTGCTCGACCACACGCTCGACGTGATCGCCGCGCTCGAGCCGGAGGGTGGCTGGAGTGGATTGCGCACGCAGGCTGAGAAGGCCTTCGCGCAGCTCCTCGACGCCACCGAACGACACCTGCCCGAAGATCTGCTCCGTGGGGCCGAGAGCGCCCTGATGGCCTCCGGCCCGCTGCTCGAAGATCTCCAGCGCGCGCTGCTGACCGCACTCGGAGTGCTGTTCGGCGGCCTCTTCACGCTCCGAGTGATGCGTGGCAAGGGCAACCTCGCGGTCAGCATCGAATATCCATCCGAGCTGCGCGGGACCTTCAGTGTTCGCGTCGCGCGCAGCCGCACGAAGGCAATGACGCAGAATCGCAAGGCCGAACGCATCTCGACCCCGGAAGCCGCTCAGCGCGCGAAACGCGGAGCGAGCAGCGGTAGTCGAACCGAACGAACCCTGGTTTCGCGCGAGACCCAGTTCTCCGATCTGCTGGCCCGACCTTGGTGGGTCACCATCGACGGCTTTCTGCAATCGGAAGAGAACGACGAAGTGCTCACCACGCACCTCGAAGAACGCCAGATCTCGGTCCTGCGCGGTCGCACCGTACGCCTGGTACTCGACTTTCGGCCGAAGAACTGTCCGATCGACGTGAAGGTCCTCTGGGACCGCAAGCCTGTGAGCGAAGCGATCGTCTCGCTGCGCGCGCATCCTGGCTCGCAGCGCTACGCGCGCGGCGGCCCGGTGCGGATCGGCGCGAGCCTGGGCTCGCACACGCTCGTGGTCGGAAGCGCCGACCGAGTCGCAGAGCATCCGATCGAGGTGAACAGCTTCCAGCCGCAGTCGCACACGGTCGACCTGACCGGGCGCGAGAACGTGCTCTTCACCGGCTGCCCGCCGGCAGTCGAGCCCTATTTGAACGGCGACATCGCCGGCGCAGCGCGCGCACTCGAGCGCGAGGGCCAGACCGAGGTCGCGAACCTGCTGTTCGCACGGCTGCACCTCGACCGCGACCAGAAGGACATCGCCGCGCGCCACTTCGAAGCCGCCGGCCAACCGCTGGAAGCCGCCGAGCTCGAGCGCACACTCGAAAACTACAGCCATGCGGCGACCTTGTTCGAGGCCGCAGGAGAAACCGCACAGGCCGCCGCGATGTACCG
>JAFDEI010000249.1 GCA_019310425.1 Deltaproteobacteria bacterium
GCCACCACGCCACTACCGGGGTTGTTCCGCTGCGGCGACTCGACCAATCCCGGAGTCGGCGTACCGGCCGTCGCGGTCAGCGGGATGATTGCGGCGGGTGCGATCGGGCCCCCGTCGGAGGGTTGAAGGCGCTTCAGTGGTCCGCTTCGGCTGCCGCGTCGCCTTCCTCCGGGCGCGCGAGATCCCCGAGGCTGCCCGCGACCGCATGCAAGACCGGCCCGAGTACTTTGACGATCTCGCGGTCGAAGCCGAGCAGCGACAGTGCCAGGCCGAGCGGATCGAATGCCAAACGCGCGGCCCGAACCTCCAGGCCCAGCACGGTGCGGTGAGCCTCGATCTTCGTCTTCAACAATTCTTTCTGATAATCGAGCTCGGTCACGAGGGCTCTCGCAGGCTGCGGCGGTCGGATTCGAGAACCTCGCGCGTCGCCTCGAACGCGCGCACACCGCGGCGGATCCGGCGCGCATTCGCAAACGCGAGCCCCAACGCGGCGGCGCTGTAGAAACCGCACAGGCCGAGCGCCACTTCGACTCGCCACTCGTCCCAGAACACGATCAGCAACGCCGCGTTCACGCACAGCAACACCATGAAGCCCGCAAGCGCGAGTGCGAGCGTCGTGAGCAGGATCATCGAAACGCGGCGCCGCTCTTCGCCGAACTCGAGCGAGAACAAGTCGAGACGCAGGTGGATCCCCTCGACGAGGCTCGCGGATACGCGACGCGCTGCGATCGAGAGGTCGGACAGGTCGTTTCCGGTGGCAGACATGGGGGTACCCTCAACGGTTTCGCGAAAGAGCCAGGCCGAGCAGCAGGCCGACACCGGCGGCGGCGAACAGGGCGCCGAGTGGGTTGTCGCGAACACGCTGCTCGACGACCTCGATTTCCTCGCGGAAGTCCTTCTCGACTTCGAGCAGCACCGGGCGCAGCGTGCCGCTCGCGTCGGTGGCCGCCCGCGACAGTGCGTCGCGTGCCTCGGCGAGCTTCGCCTTCACATCGGCAGCCCGCTCCGCCAGATCGTCGCTGGTCGCAATTTCGAGCATGTTCCGGACTTCGTCGACCGTTCGCTGCGCCTCGCTCGCGGCGACTTCCAGAGCGTTCCTGGTCGTGCGGCGGGTTTCTTCCACGGCTGTCTCCTCCTACCACCCAGCCGACTCTGCAGACGGCGACCGGCCGGGCGATCATAGCTGCCGGCACGCGCCGGCTGGGGCCTTCAGGGACATCTGAGGGTGGCTGGTACGAATTCGTTGATTCGACTAGCGTATAGGACAGAATTTCTATTTTGTTCATCAGACTCGAGAGGCCCGATGTCCGACCCGAATGACGCCCATTTCGTTCCGCGCAGCGCCGAAAGCTGGCGCGACCCGTTCACCATGTACCAGGCCCTGCGCGACCACGACCCCGTCCACGAGGTGAAGGCCGAAGAAGGCGACTACTGGGTGCTGTCGCGCTTCGAAGACATCATGGCCGCGGCCATCGACGCGAGCACCTTCTCGTCCGCCCAGGGCCTCACCTTCACCTACGGCGAGATGGAAAAGCTCGGGGTGGAGGCGCCGATCGTGATGATGGACCCGCCCGATCACACCCGATTGCGCAAGCTCGCGACCAAGCGCTTCACGCCCAAGCAGGTGAAGGACATCGAGCCGTTGATCCGTGAATTCGCGGTCGAGCGCGTCCTGCGGCTACGCGAAATGGGTGAGGGCGACATCGTCAAGGAGTTGCTGAAACCGCTGCCGAGTCTCGTCGTCGCCCACGCGCTCGGTGTCCCGCAGGCCGACCGCAACCAGTTCGACCGCTGGTCCGACGCCATCGTTTCCGCAAACGCTACCGGCAACATCCTGAGTGCTACCGAAGCGGTCGGCGAGCTCTTCGCATACTTCAACGCGTTGATCGAGAGACGTCGAAGCGACCCCGGTGACGACATGATCTCGACCCTCGCCCACGCGAAGCTCGACGGGGAAGACGTACCGCTCGCGAAGCTGCTCGGCATGGCTTTCACGATGGTGACCGGCGGCAACGACACGACGACGGGGCTCCTCGGGGTCGCGGCCGAACTCCTCTGCAGCAACCGGGACCAACGCAAACTGCTGCTCGACGACCGCTCCCTTCTCGGGAACGCGGTCGAGGAGTTCCTGCGACTGGCCTCGCCGGTACAAGGCCTCGCTCGGATGACGACACGCGATGTCGAGATCCGCGGTCGCAGCATTCCGGAGGGCCGGAAGGTGATGTTGCTCTACGCCTCGGGCAACCGCGACGAACGCGAGTGGGGGGCGAATGCGGGCGAATGCAACATCGAGCGCAAGATTCGGCGCCACCTCAGCTTCAGCTACGGCCCGCACCACTGCATCGGCGCCGCGATCGCGCGGCTCCAGGCCAGCATCGCGCTCGAAACGCTGCTCGATCACTGCCCCGACTTCGCGGTCGACGCCGAGGCCGCGCGTTTCGCGCCCGGCCATTTCGTGCGACGCTACGAGTCGCTGCCGTTCACGGCCGTGGCGGGCTGATGGCGGGTGCCTGGCTGCGCGAAGAACAGGCCGATCTCGCGGCTGACAAGATCCTCGCGGCCGCATCCCGGGCCTTCGCCGACCTCGGGGTCTCGCGGACCGGCATGGGCCACATCGCGCAGTACGCCGGCTGCTCGCGCGGGACCCTGTATCGGTATTTCAAGAACCGACACGAGCTGCACATCGCCTACATCAACCGCGCCGCCGGCGATCTCTCGAATCGACTGAACGCCGAGCTCTCGGAAATCTCCGACCCCGAGCAACGATTGATCGAGGGCATCGTCCGCGCCGTCGACGAGGTACGCAAGACGCCGGGCACCGCTGCGTGGTTTACAGCGGGAGATTCCGGCATCGCGGCCCGTATGTCGCGCAGCTCGGAGGTGATCGCGGGTGCTGCCGAATCGTTCGTCGAGAAGTTGCTCGACCCTCGCGGCGGTGACCCGGCGAGCCGGTTGCGAGCGCGCTGGCTCGTGCGTGTGGTGGTTTCGTTGCTCACGATGCCCGGCGAGAACGAGGCGGAGGAGCGGGCACTGATCACACGCTTCGTCGCGCCGGTACTGCTTGCCGACCTCGCCGCTGCGTCAACGGCGGCGAGCGACCATCCACCGCAGATAGGCACGACGAAACGCGATCGACGCGCGGCGCAGGCTGCGGTCGAGTAACGGCAGACGGCGCTCTACGTCGGGCCGGCCCGGACGCCGTACACTGACCCGGTCACCCACGACGATGTGCTCTTCGCCCCCCGGAAGCAGTACACGCTGCGGCCGATCCGGATCCATCACGCTCTCGGAGTCCGCAACCCGGACCGGCATTGATTCCCGCCAGACGTTCGCGATCTCTTGCAATCGCGGCGAAGCATCGAAAGCCCCGCGCCGGGCTTCGTGCACGAAGAGGGTCGGCGTCTCAGCTTCGGTCGTGAGCGACAGCACCGCGCCGAGACGGTCGGGGCGATCGGACTCCTCCAGCGACCCGCTGAGCCACAAGCAGCGGTAGCCGCGGCATATATTGGGGCGACGCGCGTGGATCCCGCACCCGCCTTCGGGGTTTCCTACGAGTTGATGACGACACGGAGTCCCGCCGAGCTTCGCGAGTGCGTCGACCCGCAGCAGCGTGCAGCAGAGCGAACACGCGCCGCAGACCCGCTGGGACCCCGTCCGCGTTTCGCTCCCGTCGGGCGATTCGGTCATACCGGGATTCTACCGGCCCGTCGCCGCATGGTGTGGGCAGATGACGGGGGTGGTCAACCGCGGAGGCTCGAGTCGATCGGCCGCAGGCGCAGGTCTGACCCGGGCAGGCGCTGTTGGGCAACGATTCACGAGACGTTGCCGAGACGAGCCGAAATCAGCGATGATCCACGAGCCGCTGGGACGGAAACGCAGTCACCGGCTGGCAGATCGGGAACCGACATGGACCTCCAGGAACTGACGATCCACGACCGACGGGTGGTGTACCGAACCGCGGGCAGCGGGCCGGTACTGTTGTTGATCCACGGGATGGCGGGTAGCTCCACCACCTGGAAGCACGTGATGCCGGCGCTGAGCAGGGATTTCACCGTCGTGGCCCCCGACCTCCTCGGCCACGGCCGCTCCGACAAGGAGCCCGGCGACTACTCGCTCGGCGCATTCGCGAGCATGCTGCGCGACCTGCTGGTCGCGATCGGCCACGAACGTGCGACCGTAGTGGGCCAGTCGCTCGGCGGCGGCGTCGCGATGCAGCTCGCCTATCAGCACCCTCAGCACTGCGAGCGGCTCGTGCTGGTGGGCAGCGGCGGCCTCGGCCGCGAGGTCAACCCGATACTGCGCCTGCTCACCTTTCCGGGTGCCGACTCGCTGTTGCGAATCGCGAGCGCCGCACCGGTCCGCAGCGCAGTGCTCGGGATCAGTTCGCTGTTCGGGCGCGCGGGAATGCAGCCCGCACCCGCGACGGACGAACTCTGGCGAAGCTACGAATCACTCGCCGACTCCGCGACCCGCAAGGCGTTCCTCCGCACACTGCGTGCCGTCATCGACCCCACGGGCCAGGCGGTCAGCGCCGAAAACCGACTACATCTCGCAGCCGACATGCCGACGCTGATCGTCTGGGGCGACTCCGACCCCATCATCCCGGTCAGCCACGCTTATTCCGCCCACGAGGGCATCGCGGGCAGTCGCCTCGAGATCGTCGAAGGCGTCGGCCACTACCCGCACTGCGAAGCGCCTGAGCGGTTCGTCGAAGTCCTGACCGACTTCATCGAGTCGACCATCCCGGCACAGATCACAATTTCGCAGGAACACGTACTCCGCTCGTCCGAAAACTGATTTCCGCGGAAGCGCTACAAGCTCGACAGCAGTGCCGCGCAGAGCCCGAATCCCGCCAGGTAGGTACCCAGCGCTCCGACGAAACGAAGCGGATGCGGTTTCTCGAGAGTGGGCGAGAGGATCAGGCCGATTGCGATCAGATAGCGACTCGCGGTCGCGATACCCATACACCAGAGCGCCCAG
>JAFDEI010000250.1 GCA_019310425.1 Deltaproteobacteria bacterium
GAGCCCACTGGCCTAGTTTCAGCTAGGCAGCGAGAGCGTAGTTGTCGTCGGCAATTATGATTACCAACTTGCCACTTGTTTAACGACAGCTGTGACGATGTCGGCACGCAGCGTCATCCTTCGACTACCCGTCGAAGCCGATCGCCCCCACACCCACAGCTTAATCCCGATCCGACCGCTTGCAACCACCCCCTCCAGCGAAACCAGCCCCCCGTGGCCGTGTGACCCTGTTCGCGAGCAGGGCCTGGTGATACTCAGACCTCGAGGCTCCAAGCCGCCTCGAGTTCCGAGGCCCTGTCCGTCCGCACCGCCACACAGGCCACAGGCCCTGCTCGCGAACAGGGTCACACGGCCCTCGCAACCAAGGCGGCAAAACATCAGTACGCGAAGAACGGCTACTCGCCCGCAATCGCGCAGGTCTCCTCGACGTCCCCCGCAAGCCGTCACTGACCAGGCCGCCTTCCAACCTCGACCCTCAGGTAATCGCCCTAGAAGAACCCACGTAATCTCGAATTATTGTTGCGATCGACCTGGAAGATTTCCTCTTGCAATGACTGAATGTATGGGATGATGGCGGGCGGTTCACAATCAAAGGGGCTCGAAGCCATGATGAAGCGATTCTCGATCGATGTCCGAATCACGATCTTGTTCGCACTCGGCGCGTCGCTGTTGTTCAGCGCCACGCAGGCCGGCGCATTCCCACAGACCTTGAATGCCTGGCAGGATCGCTACAACCCACCGTCGGTGTCGGGTGACAACTCCAATTGCCAGCTGTGCCACGGAAATTCGAACGGTGGAGACCCCTGGAACGGCTACGGCTGGGACATTCGCGAATCGCTCGCCGATCTTGGCTGCGACCTCAACGGCAACGGCGTGGTCTCGAACGACGAAGCCTTCTTCTGCGTCGAGCTGGACAACTCGGACAACGACGGTAGCGGTTTCGACAACGCCACCGAGACCGGGCTCGACACGCAGCCGGGCTGGACCAATGGCCCGAACAACAATCTCTACTTCCGATCGGGTGTGGTCACAGCCGGCAACCTGCCGCCGGATGACATCGGACCCGTCGACCCCGACGGCACCGAGCCGCCGCCCGATCCCCCGCCGCCGCCGCCGGGTGATGACGATGACGTCCCGCCGGGTCAGCTGATCCGCGACACGATCGTCGTGCGGCCGGGCGACTCGATCCAGCAAGCGATCGACCGGGCCGCCGAAGGCACGCGCATCTACATCCTCGCCGGCACCTACCGTGAAGTCCAGAACCCGACCAACGGCCTGAACATCACCAAGAGCGGCATCACTCTCGTCGGACAGAGGACCAAGAAGAAGGAAGTGATCATCGAGAATGCGGGTAGCCAACGCAATGGCATCGTGATCGTGCCGCCCATCGTCAGCGACTGCATGAGCTGCCACTCCGACATGGCGCCGCCCTTCCCGCTCCTGCCGGGCGTCCCGCCGGGCCTGCCCGACCCGGAGCCACTGCTCTACGACATCGAAATTCGCGACATCACCATCAAGGGCTTCCGAAACAACGGCCTGTTCACCGAGCGCGTCGACGGATTCAAGATCATCGGCGTCAATTCCATCGACAATCGCAACTACGGGATCTTCCCGACCCTGTCGAAGAACGGGCTCATCAGTCACAGCACCTCGACGGGCTCGGACCGCGACAGCGGGATCTGGGTCGAGACTTCCGAGAACGTCCAGGTCCTCTACAACCACGTCGAAGGCAACGTGAACGGCTTCGAAGTCTCGAACAGCGACGACATCCTGCTCGCTCACAACACGGCCACGAACAACACCATCGGCGCCGCGATCCTGCTGCTGCCCGATATCTTCGACGACCGGCCGGGCGCCAAGCGGATCGACATGCGCGACAACCATATCTACGACAACAACAAGGACAACACGGCCCGGCCGGGGTCGGTGCTTTCCTTCATCCCGAAGGGGATCGGCATCCTCTACACCGGCATAGACGATTCGCTGATCGAGGGGAACCTGGTGCAGGACAACGACTTCGTCGGGATCGCGATCGCCGACTATTGCGCAACACTGGCGGGAACGCCCTTCGACTGCTCGTTGGATCCGTCGATCACGCCCGAGTACCTGGCCGATCAGGCAGCCGAGAACAACACCGTCCGCGGGAACACGCTCATCAACAACGGGACGGACGCGGGCGCGGGCAATCCATTCGGGTTCGCCGCGTCCGACATGGCGCTGCTCACCATCCCTCCGCCGTTCCCGCCGTTCCACGGCAACTGCTACGAGGGCAACATCTTCACGACGTTCTTCTCGTTCTTCTCGCCCGTGCCGCCGGCCTGCCCGTGAGCTGACCGCATATCCGCGGGCCCCTCCATCCAGAGGGGCCCGCCGTTGCGAGACGAACCCTCGCAAGGCCGACTCCGCGGACGCGTCAGTGCCCGTTCGGGCGCTTCGCCGGCTCGTCCCAGATCTCGAGCGACCCCACGGCTGCGTGAAACCACGGCCAATACGCAGCGGCATGCTCGGCTTCGCAGTCCATCACGATCACGAACAGACGCCCGTCGCTCGCCTCGAGAAAGATGTACTGCTCGATGCGCAGCGTCTGGTGGTCGACGATCGAGGCTTCGAGCACGCGGCGGCCGCTCATCTCGGTGTATTCCCAGCCGAGCACGCGACCCTTTTCGAGGTAGTAGGCACCGAAGCGATCGAGGTAGGCCTCGATCGTCGGGTAGCGTTCGACGATCACCTGGAAGCTCGCCGCGTAATCCCAGGTCACGCCGTCGACCGCGACCATCCCCCTGCTGCTGTCGAGGCGCGTCCAACCGTCGGGCGGGTGGACCTGGAAGCCGTGCTTGGCATCGACGAACGGCGCCATCGCGAGCGCGGGCTCGCCGGTGGGCGGCGGGCCCGGGGCCGGCGCCGGCATGCGACCCTTGGGAACGTGCATGAACACGCTGCCGTTCTCGATCTGGTACAGCGAAATGAAGGAGTTGATGTCCTGGGTCGACAGGCCGCTCACGAGTACCCGGTCGCGCACGACCTCGTACATCAGATCGGCGGGGATCGGGCTGTGACGACGCATTCCGAGCGCGTGCCCGATCTCGTGCAGCGCGATCCACTGGACCTGCTCCTCCTCGAGCAGTCCGTACTCGTCGGCGAGGTAGAGCTTCGCCTCGGGAACCGAAAAACGGACTTCGAGCTGCTTCGCACCCGAAACCCGGCTGCGCGCCTCGCACGAGCCCGCGACCGCCGCTTGGCCGAGCACCTTGATTGAGGGATCCGGCGTCGGAGCCCGGGCCGCCACCAGATTCAACACCAGGCGCGCCGCATCCGGGGACTTCACCCGGCGGAATGCGATCAGACCCTCGAGATCGCGCTGCCACATCGCCAATGCGGCCTCGACCGCGGCCACGTACGCACTCGACTGCTTGGGGTCGAACTCGTTCTGGAGTTTCGCGGGGATTTCGGGCGACCGGATATAGACGGGGAGTGGCAGGTCGCTCGCAGACCAGCGGCAGAAGACCAGCGCGTCACCGTCCGGGCCATCGCCGGGCACGCGGTGAAGCATGAACGGCAGATAGTTCGGCTCGAGCAGGTCGCTGAAGGCGGCGCTGAAGGCGGCGTAGTCGCGTCGGTCGGGATGGTACGGCGCAGGCTCCGCACCCCGGTCGGTCGCGCAGCCCGCAAACGCGGCAGCGCAGACGATCACCGCAGCCAGGCGGGCGGCGCTCACCCGCGCGACCGCCCCCGTCCACGCCCGCGCATCGCGCGCTGGAGGTCACGGTCGCTCTCGCGCTTTCGAATCGATTCGCGCTTGTCGTGGCGTTGCTTGCCGCGGCACAGCCCGAGCTCCACCTTCGCGCGGCCGTTCTTGAAATACAGCCGCAACGGGATCAACGTCATGCCCGGCTCGGAAGCCTTCGTCTCGAGCCGACGGATCTCGTGGCGGTGGAGCAACAGTTTGCGCTCGCGACGCGGCTCGGCGTTTTCCCGCCAGGCGTTCTCGTAGGCACCGATGTGAACGTTGGCGAGAAACATCTGACCGCGGCGCACGAACGCGTAACCATCGCTGAGATTCGCGTTCCCGGCGCGCAGCGACTTCACCTCGGGCCCGATGAGCGCCATGCCGGCCTCGACGGTGTCGACGATTTCGTAGTCGTATCGCGCGCGGCGGTTGCTGGCGATGATCTGCCGCGAGTTGTCTTCCTGGGCCATGGCTCCCGGGAAGGTACCGACTCAGTCGAGATCGCGCGGGACGTTCTGGTGGTCGACGAACACGCGCTTGCCCTCCCAGCTGCCGCACTCGGAGTCGTCGAGCTGCACGTAGCTGCAGATGATCACGAGATCGTGGGGCTTGATGAGATGGGCGGCGGCCCCGTTGATGCAGATTTCGCCCGACCCGGGCTCACCCTCGATCACGTAGGTCTGCAGGCGCGCGCCATTGGTGCAGTCGAGGACGTCCACCTGCTCGTACGGGAGCATGTCCGCGGCCTTCATCAGGTTCAAATCGATCGTGATGCTGCCCTCGTACTCGATATTGGCCTCGGTCACGACGGCCCGATGGATTTTTGACTTGAGCATGGTTCGCATCATGATGATGGGTCCTCGTGGTTGTGCTGTACGGGCAGCACGCGGTTGTCGATGAGTCGCACCCGTTCAGGCTGCTTGGAGCCGCAGCGAGCGAGTCCGGGTCGCACAGCTCGGCGTAGTCGATGCTCGCGAGCGAAGCGCGCGCGATCTCGGCCCTCGCCAGCGCCAGCAGCTGGTCGCGATCGGTCTCACCCGAGGCGGCTGCGGCCTCGGCCGCATCGAGCGCGCGAACCAGCGCCACCGCCTGGCGGCGCGCCTCGGGGTCGAGGTTCGCGTTCCGGCTCGACATCGCGAGCCCGTCGGCCTCGCGCAGAGTCGCCGCCCCGACGACCAAGCCGAGGTCACGGACCATCCGGCGGATCACGGCGAGTTGCTGATAGTCCTTTTCGCCGAACACCGCGACGTGCGGCTTCGCGGCCAGCAACAGCTTGCTTACGATGGTCGTGACACCGCGGAAGTGTCCCGGACGAGCGCGGCCGCACAGCGGCTCGCAGAGCCCTCCGACCTCCACCGTGGTCTGGCCGTCGCTCGGGTACATCTCGCCGGCGTCGGGTCGGAAGACGACATCGACGCCGGCGAGTTCACACGCCTCGAGGTCGGCATCGAGGCTGCGGGGGTAGGCCGAGAGATCGTTCGGGTCGTTGAACTGGGTCGGGTTCACGAAGATCGAGACCCAGACGCGGTCGGCGCGTTCGCGCGCCACCTTCACCAGTGACAGGTGCCCCGGATGCAGCGCACCCATGGTCGGGACGAGCGCAATCCGGCGACCCGCGGCGCGCTCGGCGTCGGACAGCTGCTGAAGCTCAGAGACGGTTTCGAGGATTCGCACCCTGGCACCCCTACCGGTAGCTGTGCTCGTCGTCCGGGAACTTCGCGTTCCCGACTTCTTCGGCGAAGCTCCGGGCGGCCTGTGCGGCCAACGACCCGAGATTGGCGTACTGCTTGGCGAAGCTCGGCGACCAATTGGTCAACCCGAGCAGATCGTGCATCACGAGCACCTGGCCATCGCAATCGACGCCGGCGCCGATGCCGATGGTCGGGATGCCGACGCTCTGCGTGATCTCACGTCCGAGGTCGGCCGGGACGCCCTCGATTACGAGCGCGAAGGCACCAGCCGCTTCGACAGCGCGCGCGTCGGCGAGCACACGCTGGCGGCCGTCTTCGTTGCGGCCCTGCACCCGGTGGCCACCCATCCGATGGATCGACTGCGGTGTGAGCCCGACGTGGCCCATGACCGGGATGTCGGCGGCGATGATCCGCGCAATCGTCTCGGCGACGTGGACGCCGCCCTCGAGCTTCACCGCCTGGGCGCCACCGTCCTTGATGCAACGAATCGCGTTGCGCACCGCGTCTTCGGGCGAAATCTGGTAGCTGCCGAACGGCATGTCGGCGATGACCAGCGCCCGCTGCGCGCCCCGCGCGACCGCGCGGGTGTGGTAGACGATGTCGTCGAGCGTCACCGGCAGCGTGGTGTCCTGCCCCTGTATCACGTTGCCGAGGGAATCTCCCACCAGCAGCAGATCGATCTCGGCGCCGTCAAAGATCTGCGCGAAGGTGAAATCGTACGCCGTCAACATCGTGAGCTTGTCGCCGCGGAGTTTGCGACGGGCCAGGGAGGGGACGGTAACGCGGTGTTCGCGGCTGGACTTGAGGGTGACGGTCGACATGGGTGCCTCCGACGAGGCCCCTGCTTGCGAATCGGCTGAAAACAAAAACGCGCCTGCCGGAGACGGAATCGTCCGGAGGCGCGGCCAACCCTGACAATCAACTCTCGACGCGTGTTCGAGGTGACCCGGGATCGCCTTCATTCGCCCCCGTCTCGGTCCTACTGGATCCGAGCGTTCGTATTGGGCGTTGCTGGCGTCGCTTCTATGTTCAGCGCGCTTCGCGCGCGGGGGGTTTGCTTTCCGATGAGGATCGCAACTTGCGAGACCTCTCTTAGCGCCAGAAGGATACGCAAGTTCCGCGGGCGGTCAAGCAAGTCGATCCGAGGCGATAGAACGTGTTCCAGTGCGGACCGGCCCGCTGTGCGGGAGGCCGGGCCGTCAGTCGCTGTCCGACGCGGCGCGCCGGGAGGCGGCAAGGCGCTCGCGGATCGCGGGCGGCAGATAACGCGACTCCAGCAGGTCGGCCGCGTGACTCGCGAGCGCCGCGGCGAGTACGTTGACGCGATCATCGAGCGAGTCCGCTTCGGAGAGCATCACCCACACGGCGCCGTTTACGCGGCAGGTTCCGCTCTGGGTCTCGCGCTCGCCCGGACCGGCGCGACCGATCGTGCGGACCTCGAGGTCGGCGGCGCGCGCCAGGTCGCTGAGCTGATCCAGCAGATCCGCGCTGTGCATCAAGTCGCCTCTTCCCCCGCCGGGTTGCCTGGAGTCTCGACCAGAATGCGGCTGAGGTCCAGGAACTGCTCCGGTGTCAGGGTCTCGCCGCGGGCGCGCACGTCGATGCCGAGCTGCTCGAGCACCCCGCGCAGGTCGTCGGCCGACCACGCGGTCCCGCCCGCGCCGCGCAGTGCGTTCACGAGTGTCTTGCGGCGCTTACCGAAGGCGGCGCGCACCACCCGCTCGAGCCGCGGCAGCTCGTCGGGCGCGAGCTTTGAATCGGCACGCGGAATCAGCCGCAGGAACAGCGAACGCACCTGCGGCTCGGGGAAGAAGCAACGCGGCTGGAGTTCCATCTCGCGTTGCACGCGTACGCACAGCCCGTGCAACACACTGAGCGAGCCATAGGCCTTGCTGCCGGGTCCGGCCAACAGCCGCTCGCCCACCTCGCGCTGCACCATCACCGACCAGTCCGTGAGCCGGCCCCGCAGATCGAGCAGCTTGCGCAGCACCGGCCCCGAGATCGAATACGGCAAGTTGCTCACGAGCCGGACCGGCGCTGCGAGCCCACTGAAGGAGTCGGCGATGGCAGCGAGATCCGCGCTCAGCACGTCCTGGTGGATCAGCTCGACGTTGGCCGGTAGCACCGCTTCGGCGCGCAGCGCGCGCACCAGACCCGCATCCACGTCGAGGCTGATCACCCTCTCGGCGCGGGCCGCCAGCGCGCGGGTGAGCACGCCCGTACCGGTGCCGACCTCGATCACGCAGTCGCCGGACTCGACACCCGCGAGCTGGGCGAGCCGCTCGGCCATGTGGTCGTCGACGAGGAAGTTCTGGCCCAGGTCCTTGCGCGCCAGCAGGCCGTGGCGATCGAGAAAGCTGCGGACGTCCGACCGGCTCAAGTTCCCGCCGGATCGGCCCACGGCGCTGCGTCGATCGCAACCCGCGAGAATGCGTTCAGCGCCAGGCCGTGGCGCTCGCCACGTGCGAGCAGCGCCCCACCGGCCGCCGCAATCATCGCGGCGTTGTCGGTGCACAAGTCGAGCGGCGGGAAGTGCACGGCGAAGCCATCCGCCTCGCCCGCCCTTGCGAGTTCCTCGCGCAGGTGGCGATTCGCCGCGACACCGCCCACCACGGCGATGCACCTCAGCCCCTCGCCGCGGAGCGCGCGACACGCGCGGCCGACCAGCACATCGATGGCCGCGGCTTCGAACGACGCGGCAAGGTCCGCAACCTCGGTCGCGCTGAGCGCGCCGCGCCGCTCGATCTCGAGCGCGACCGCGGTCTTGAGCCCGCTGAACGAGAAGTCGAGCCCGCCTCGATTCGCCATCGGACGCGGGAAGTCGACCGCATCTCGACGGCCGCTCTCGGCGGCCAACGACAGCGACGGCCCACCCGGGTACGGCAGGCCCAGCCGCTTCGCGACCTTGTCGAAGGCCTCGCCGACCGCGTCGTCGCGCGTCTCACCGAGCAACACCGGCGGCCCGGTGACCTCGATCCGGTACAACGCGGTGTGGCCGCCCGAGATCAGCAATCCGATGTAGGGACGCTCGAGCGGCTCGGCGAGTTCGACCGAGGCCAGGTGACCCGCGAGGTGATGGACGCCAACCAGCGGCAAGCCGAGCCGGTACGCGAGCGCCTTGCCGAACGACATCCCGACGAGCAACGACCCCACCAACCCGGGCCCAACCGTCACCGCGACACCATCGAGCTGCTCCGGAGCGATCCCCGCCTCCGCGAGCGCCCGCGCAACGACATCGGAGACGGAACGTATGTGATCGCGTGACGCAAGCTCCGGCACGACGCCGCCGTACGGCCCGTGGACCTCGGCCTGACCGTGCACGACGCTCGCGACGATCTCGTAGCCAGCGCAAACCGCGCCCGGACCGCCGGGCGCAGCGTGCCCGATGCGCAGGACCGCGGCGGCCATCTCGTCACACGAGGATTCGACCCCGAGCACGAGGTCGAAGATCTGGGACACGCTCTACCCCGTGCGGCGCTCGAGCTTCTCCTGCTCTGATTTACAATCAATGCAGCGCTCGGCGACCGGGCGCGCCTTCAGGCGCGCGGCTCCGATGTCCTCACCGCAACTCACGCACTCACCGAAGTCGCCGTTCTCGATCTTCGCGAGGGCCGCGTCGATCTTTGCGATCAGCCCCTGCTCACGCTCGCGCAGACGGCCGGTGAACTGCAACGTCACCTCGGAAGATGCGGTATCGATCTCGTCCGGGAAGTTGTCAGGATCGACGTGGATGTCACCCGTAAGCGCCTTCTTCTGGTTGCCTTGTAGCTGCTTGCGCTGCGTGAGCAGTAGTTTCTTGAATCTCGTCAGATCCCGCTTATTCAACGCTTTTCCCCCGGAGCTCCCGAAGAGCCCGCTGTGGCTTCAGGTCCGCGAGCTTCAACCGGACCCGAGCAAATCGAGTTGTTTATTGGCCTCCGCTGCGCGACCCGAATCCGGGTACTCCCGCACCACCCTCTCGAAAGCCTTTCCCGCCGCCTTGCCGTACCCCGGGCCCATCCGCAGCAACGCCTCTCCCTGTCGGTAGAGTGCGTCAGCCGCCTTGTTGCCGGTGGGGTAACGCGAAACGACATCATCGAATCTCAATACCGCGGTCTTGTAGTCCCCTTCCTTGAAGTAACAGTCCGCCAACCAATAAGCCGAGTCGTCGGCGTAGGCTGAAGCCGGATAAGTTTGCAAGAAGTCGCTGAAGCGGTCAACACAGATTTCCGAATCTCCGGACCTCCAGGCGTCGTAGGCCGCGCGATAGGCCTCTATTTCATCCGCATTGGCTCCCGTACCGCTTTCCTCGGGGGGACCGTCGAGCAGATCCGACCCATCGGC
>JAFDEI010000251.1 GCA_019310425.1 Deltaproteobacteria bacterium
CGAGCTGCGTGCGCGCAGTCGCACCGGCGCGGCGGTCCGCGCGCTGCTCAGCCTCGCTCCGGACACCGCCTTGCGGATCGAGGACGACGGCAGCGAGCGCGAAGTTCCTCTCGCGCTGGTGCGGCCCGGCGATCGGCTCCGAATTCGCCCGGGTGAGAAGGTCCCGGTCGACGGCACGGTGCTCACGGGCGAGAGCGCGATCGATGAAGCGATGATCACCGGGGAGCCGATCCCGGTCGCAAAGGCGGCGGGCGACGCGGTAACGGGCGGCACACTGAACGGCACCGGCGCGTTCGTGATGACGGCGGAAAAGGTCGGTGCCGACACCCTGCTCGCGCGTATCGTCCAGATGGTTGCCGCGGCGCAGCGCAGCCGCGCTCCGATTCAGCAACTCGCGGACCAGGTCGCGAGTTGGTTCGTGCCCGCGGTGATCGCTGCGTCGGTCCTCGCCTTCGCGGCCTGGGCCTGGCTCGGCCCCGAACCACGCCTCGCGCACGCGCTCGTGGCTGCCGTCGCGGTGCTCATCATCATGGTCGCGATGGGGCGGGCCGCGTCGGTGGGAGTGCTGTTTCGGAATGCCGAAGCGATCGAGACGTTGCGACGCGTCGACACGATGGTGGTCGACAAGACGGGCACGCTCACCGAGGGCCGCCCGCGCGTGGTCGAGGTCGCGCCCGCTGCGGGCTTCCGCGAAGCCGACGTGGTGCGAGCGGCCGCGTCGCTCGAGCGCGCGAGCGCGCATCCGCTCGCGCGTGCGATCGCCGACGCCGCGCAGGAGCGCGAGCTGGTATTGCGCGAGGTCGGCGACTTCGAGTCGCGGACCGGGCTCGGCGTCGTGGGCACGCTCGAGGGGAATCGCGTTGCAGTCGGAAACCGCAAGCTACTCGAGGGCCTCGGCGTCGCGACGGATGCTCTCGCGGAGGTTTCGGAGCGAATGCGCGCCGCCGCGCAAACGGTCGTGTTCGTGGCCATCGATGGTGTATTCGCGGGTCTGCTCGGCATCGCGGATCCGATCAAGCCGACCACTCCGGACGCGGTGGCGGGCCTGCAGCGCGCGGGCATTCGAGTCGTGATGATCACGGGTGATGCCCAGGTGACGGCCGAGGCGGTCGGGCGAGAACTCGGCCTCGACGAAGTGACGGGCGACGCCCTGCCCGAGCACAAGGCCGAGGCGGTGCGTCGGCTCTCGGAAGCGGGCTGCATCGTCGCCATGGCGGGCGACGGCGTGAACGATGCACCCGCGCTCGCGCTCGCCCATGTCGGCATCGCGATGGGGACCGGGAGCGACGTCGCACTGGAGAGCGCCGGGGTCACGCTGGTTCGCGGTGACCTGCGCGGTATTCTGCGCGCGCGTCGACTCAGCGCGGCGACGATGGCGAACATCCGCCAGAATCTGTTCTTCGCGTTCGTCTACAACGCACTCGGCGTGCCGGTGGCGGCGGGAGTCTTGTATCCGGTGTTCGGCGTGCTGCTCAGCCCGATGATCGCGGCTGCAGCGATGAGCCTGAGCTCCGTCTCGGTGATCGCCAACGCACTGCGCCTGCGTCGCTTCGCGATCTAGCGATTGTGATGTCGCCACGGAACCAGCCGCTCACTATCATCGGCTGACCATGTTCGTCGGAACGATACGAGAAATCTGGCGCTACCCGGTCAAGTCCATGCGGGGAGAGAAGCGATCCCAGTGTCGTATCGAACCCACCTACGGAATCCCGGGTGATCGCGGTTGGGCGACTTGGGATATCCAGAGGAACCAAGTGTGGAATGCCAAGCGCTTCCCCGCCCTCTTGCAGTGCTCTGCGCGTTATTGCGAAGAACCCGCCGGCGGAAGCACGCCTCGGGTGGAAGTTCAACTCCCCAACGGCAGCCACATCGAGACCGATGAACCGGATGCTTCAATGAAGCTCTCGAGCTGTTTGGGGCGAGATCTCCGCTTCGTCGATCGCCGTCCCGCCGACGATCTCGATCATTACAGACGCGCCGCCTCTGGCAAGAACCCCGAAGAGGAAGTCCGTGAGGATTTCGGGCTGCTTCCCAATGAACCCCTTCCCAGCTTCGAAGGATTTCCGCCCGAGCTGTTTCGATACGTTTCTCCACCGGGAACGTATTTCGACGCCTATGAAATTCACGCGCTGACGACGGCCTCTCTCTCGGAGGTGGCGCGTCTCTCAGCAAGTTCGACGGTCGACGCCCGTCGCTTCCGCCCCAATCTGCTGATTCAGAGCCCCGACGGCGTCATCGGGTTGCCCGAACATGATTGGAGTGGCGGTGAACTGCGAATCGGGGCGGTGCGTTTACAAGTCGTTCGCGTCATGACGCGTTGCGCCATGGTAACGTCGGAACAGGGCGACTTGCCCAAGGACACCGCCCTCATGCGCACGCTGGTGCGCGAAACGAATTACAACCTGGGTTCCGCACTATCGGTGCTCGTACCCGGCGAGGTTTCCCTCGGAGATCCCGTGGAATTCGTTCGCCAACACTAGGAATTCACCATGCCGATCGAATACATCAACCCGTCGACACTTCCCGAAGCACAGGGCTATATCCACATCGTCAAGGCCAGCGGAGGGACGACCGTCTATATCGCCGGCCAAGGCGCCTACGATGTCGATGGCAAACTGGTCGGGCGTGATGACCACTATGCCCAGTTCAAGCAGGCCTTCAGCAACTTGCGAAATGCACTCGCAGCTGTGGGTGCTGGGCCGAAGCAAGTGGTCAAGGCGACGTTCTACGTCGTCAATTCAACAGAAGCCGTGCTGGGAGATTTCATTCGCGGTATGAAGGATGGGATGGACGGTGAGTTTCTGTTGACCGCATCCACCTTCATCGGTGTCGAGCGACTCGCCTTCGACGAAATGCTCGTGGAAGTGGATGCCATCGCGGTGATCGATTGATCCCGCGGGAGGAGACTCTTCAGTCCGCCGGCTGTGAATGCGGCAGCAGCAGATCCTCGAGAAAGAACGCCGAAAGTTCCGCGCGACCCGAAAGGCCCGACTTCTTGTAGACCGCGACGGCGTGCTGGCGTACGGTGCGTTCGCTGCGGTTCATTACAGTGGCGGCCTCTTTGTGGCCGAGCCCCTTCAGCAGTAGCAGCGCGACCTCTTTTTCGGTCGGGGTCAGCGACCAGCGATCGAACTGGGCCTCGATTTCGGCGCCGAGCCCATCCAGCAGGCGTGTTGCTCGTGTGCGCCAGTGATCCCGTTCGGCCTCGCGATCTCGCAGATCCTGCTGCGACCGGACCAGTCCGTAGTTCGCTCCGGCCCATCCCCGCCAGAGAAGGAAAACGCTGCCGAGGCAGAGCGCAACGAAGGTGATCTCGAACAGCACGTGGAACGACCAGGGCGACTCCGGGCGATCGAGAACGAGATCGATCGCGCCGAAGGCCGCAATCGCGGCCAGCAGAACGGTGAGTCCGACCCGGAATACCGGATCGACGCCATCCGCGGGAGGTCTCCTCTGCCCCATATCTCTCCAGATCGCTCCTCACCGCCGATCCGAGTCATCTGCCGGATGGTCGATCGGCCGCCACCACACGATAGTCGCTAGCTCATCGATGCGGGTTCCCCGCAAAGGAGAGACTTCGATGCCCGAACCGCTCCATCCCGCGGTAGTTCACTTTCCGATCGTATTTGCCTTTCTTTCACCGGTCGCCGCGATGATCACGCTCTGGGCGATTCGGTCGGGTCGTCTCACCACCCGCGCCTGGCTGGGTGTTCTGGTCTTGCAGGCCGCCGTGTTGACTTCGGGCTGGATCGCCGAGGAGCAGGGTGAGCACGAGGAGGAGCGGGTCGAACGCGTGATCGACGAGGAGCCGATCGAGGAGCACGAAGAGGCCGCCGAGCGGTTCATGCTGATGGCCGGTCTGACGTTCGCACTCGCGGCCGCAGGCATGCTTGGAAATCCGCTCGGCGCGGTGGCGCGCGGGCTCACCGTCGCGGTATCGATCGCGACGGTGGTGGCCGTAGCCGCGGTGGGCCAAAGCGGCGGCGAACTGGTCTACCGACACGGCGCGGCACGCACCTACACGCAGCCCGATGCGACCAACGCGGATGGAGTTCGGATCGGTCTGGTGGATGACCACGAGGATGACCACGAGGATGATGACGATTGATTCGCGCCGCGCGGGCGAAGGGCTTCGGCCCGACGCCCCGCTTCTGCGCAGATCTCGTCACCGAACAGCGGCGTATCGCGTGCGGCGTCTCCTCAACGGGCTCATCGTCGCCACTCGTCCTCGACATTGTAGAGGCGCGCCATCGACTGCGAGACGAGGCCACCGACCGGGAGCGCGACCCCGGCCTTGCGCGCCAGCTGCAGCGCCCAGGCGAGATCCTTCTCGGCGATGTTCATGTGGCTGCGCATCAGCGACTGGAAGCCCTCGCTCGACTTCGCCTCGTCGGGAACTTTGTGACTCAGGAGGTAGGTCGTCATCAAATCGGTAATCTGGCCGTTCGAGCGTCCGGCTTCTTCGAGCACTTCCTGCGGCAGCCCGATCGCGCGCGCGAGCGCCATCGACTCGTAAGCGGCGGCCCACTGGATGTAGGTGATGAGGTTGATGCAGAGCTTGAGCTTGGCGCCGTTGCCGAGCTCGCCCGCGTAGACGATCGGGACTTCCGTCGTGGCTTCGAAGTACGGCCGGGCCGTTTCGAGCGCGGCTTCAGGTCCGCCGATCAGGTAGGTGAGCTGCTTGTTCGCGGCACGCGCGGCGCCGCCGGTGACGCACGCATCCATCACGGCGACATTCGTCGCTGAGGCGGCTTCGGCGATTTCGGCTGCGGTCTCGGGCATCACGGTGCTGTGGATCAGGATCACTCCGCCCGCCCCCATGCCCGCGAGCAGACCATCGTCACCGTAAACCACCGCGCGGACGTGGTCGTCTTCGGGCACACAGATGCCGACGATGTCCGCTGCGGCGCCGAGCTCGCGTGGCGTCGCAGCGGCCCGGGCCCCACCGGCCACGAGTTCCCGAACGGGCTCGGGCACGATGTCGTAGACGGTGGTCTCGAATCCCGCCGGCGCCAGATGCGCTGCGATCGGTTTGCCCTGGTTGCCGAGGCCGATGAAGCCGGCGCGAAGCGACATGGGAACTCCTTCGTTTTGGATGCCCGGAAGCTATCAGAATTTCCATTGCAACCGAATTGCAGATAGCCTGATTTGCGCGGAAGGATCCTCTGCTGCGAACAGCCGCCTGAACCGATAGCTTGGACGGTGACGTGGTGTTGCGCGACGACTATTCCGGCCCGTTCGACCCCGAACTCCGCCTGGCGGGTTTCTCGCGGCAGGCCCTCGCGCAGCTGGGCCGTGAGTTTCTGCTGAACGG